>JAHEIO010000078.1:0-3027 GCA_024639325.1 Gammaproteobacteria bacterium | reverse complement strand
GGCAGGATCGGATCCGTCATGATGGATGCCGCACGAAACAGCCTTGGGCCCGGCGTCAGGGAGTACGAGGTAGCCCTGGCGGTACTTAACGCCGGGACCCGGGCCGCCGCCGGATTTCTGACGGGAAAAGGGTGGGAAGCCTTCGTTTCTCCAGTCATTCATAACCTGCAGATCATGCAGAGCGGCCACGATACCGCAATGGTGCATCGGCGCGCGAGCACCAGGCCCCTGGAACACAAGGACCCGGTGTATTTCTGCTTCTGCAACCTGTTGGAGTTCAAGCACTACCGGCTCGGGTTCGACCGCATGTTCTTTGTCGGCGAGGTCACTGATGAGGCACGGCGGGTGCAACAAACCGCGATCGACGCGCAGCAGGCTGCACTGTCTAGTATACGAGCCGGGATCCAGGCAACCGAGGTGGCCGAGGCGGCTAACGCGGTGTACCGGGAGCGGGGCTTTGAACCCGGCTATCGCACCGGACGATCCATTGGCGTTGCCTATCTGGAGACACCTGAACTCAAGCAAGGAGACGAAACCATTCTGGAGTCCGGCATGGCCTTTGCCGTCGACGGCGGCGTCACCGTGCCGAAACAAGCCGGGGGTCGCATCGGTGATTCCATTGTCGTGACCCGCGACGGGTTTGAGTTTCTGACCGACTATCCCAGGCAACTGGCGTTCGTCTGACACCCCTGATGAGTGCGGCACCTGTCCTGACCCTGGGCATTTTTCAATCCGACGCCGGGGAGTCCGAGCCCGCTGCCAGACTGCGGTGTTTACAGAAAGTATTCGAGGACCCGGCGGTCCGGCAATGCGACCTTCTGGTATGCCCTGAGCTGTACCTGTCCGGATATTTTGCGGATGAAAGAATTGTGCACCGGGCCCAGGCTGCCGATGGCCCGTTTGCAGGACAGGTTTGCGAACTGGCGCGGCGTTGGGAGTGCGCTATCGTGTATGGTTATCCCGAAAGAGCCGCCGGTAGGGTATTCAATTCGGTGCTCGTCGCGGCCCCCGATGGCAGCGTCACGGCGAATCATCGAAAAAACCTGCTGCCCCATGAATACGAGGAAAAACACTTCTCGGCCGGGCGGCAGCCCACGGTTTTCCAGCTCCGCGGCTGGAACATCGGTTTGCTGATCTGCTATGAAGTGGAGTTTCCGGAGGCCGTTCGATATCACGCCCATCGCGGCAGCGATCTGGTGGTGGCGCCAACCGCATTAATGGAACACTGGGCCATTGTTGCCAACCGGTTGATCCCCACGCGCGCGTTTGAAAACAATATTTTCGTTGCCTATGCAAACTATGCAGGCCTGGAAAATGGCAACCGCTATCTGGGGGGCAGCGTAATCGTATCACCCCATGGGGCTGACCTCGTCCGTGCGGGAGATGGAGAGTGTGTAATCACGGCGCAGCTACAGCACTCGGAAATCGAGCGAGCCAGGGAGCGTCTTCGTTATCTGGAGGACGTTGCCCGATCCTGTTATGTACCCGGAGCGCCAGATTGATCCCGGCGAGGCGGCGTTTATGCTGTGGGATGCGCGCCTCGCGCCGAATTTATACAGGTTCGATGATACTCGCATCGATGAGCCCGGTTTCCTACACATTTTTATTTACGTGTCTTGTAATATAAACGATCACTGTATCTGGCCAGAAAACATACACCCCTGAAGCCGGTGCAGCGTATCATGGCCTCCAAGCAGCGTTTGTTCGGCGCCCACCAGTTCGAATAATCGTTGTTCAATTCGTTTTTCTCGTAGAAACGGCACAGAGATTTCCTGAAAATATCGAAGCCGTATTTACCGTAGCGAAAATCCTGGTAAAAAAACGTCTTCAGGTACATCTCCCCTCCTTCCACAAGCTTCCCGTAGACATTTTCGAGTGCAAGTAGCGGGTGCTTCAGATGATACAGCACGTTCAGAAAGAGAATGATGTCGAACTCCCCGTCGATCTTGTTCATGTCATAGACCGACAGCCAGTGAAATCGGGCCTGGCTGCCCCGAAGCTTCGCGGCAACCCTGAAACCGTGCTGACCGGGTTTCCCCGGCAGGCCGGGCACATGGTCCACACTGACCACTTCCGCTCCGCGTTCCTCGCAGAGAAAAGAAAAGTAACCGTCCGAGCAGCCGATGTCCAAAACCCTTTTTCCGGTCATGTCTTCGGGCAGCGACAAGTATGCCACGTCACGTTCAGTGTCGTTACGACCGGGGGTGACGATGCCGTGGCCGACGTCTATACGGTGCCGCCAGAATTGGATTTTCCCTATTTCGGCAAGGGTTTCGTCTTTTGAATACACAATAGCAACCTGCAGTATCGGGGGACACAATACTGGATTCATAGGCATCCCTCAATACGAGTACTGCGCATGGTGTTACCATTAAACCGGCCTTGTATTCGAATACTGTATTGTGTCCCCTGATCACCCAAATGACCTGCACCCGGAGCTTCGCATGGCAATGGCCATGGCGAGATTGCAGGAGGATATTTTCGAGGGGCTAGAGGATCAGGAGCGCGATGCGCTGAACTGGAAACTACTGGTCGACATCTGCGGACGGCACAAGCTCGTTCAGCCGTTGATGGATATCCTGCCGGGCCTGTCGTGCCGGGTTCCCACCTGGGTTCGCCCTTCATTGTGGGCGCGGCTCCGGCGCAACCGGGACGTCGCGCAGCGACACATCGAGACCCTGTGCCGGTTGTCCAATTTACTGAGCGAGGCAGGTATCGAGTTCAGGGTTATGCGCGGACCGGTGCTCAGCATGCTCGCATTCGGCGACCCCGACAAACGCGAGTACTGCGACCTCGACATCGTGGTGGACAGACAGGACAGCGGGATTTCCAGGGAAATACTCAATCAGCACGGGTTTCATTCCGAAGAAAGTACATTAATCGTCGAACAAAATTGCGCCTACCAAATGTACAACCGGGACATTCGGGTCGGGGTGGACCTGCACTGGTCCGCCGTACCTGACTGGTTGCCCGTAGGAACGGGTTTGAGCTCGATGACTGATCCACCGGTCTGGCTGTCGATCAACG
>JAHEIO010000190.1 GCA_024639325.1 Gammaproteobacteria bacterium | reverse complement strand
TTCGGCCGAAGCTGCCGGTGGGGATTCGATCCGGCAGCGACTGCAATGGGTGGGAAACCGGTCATAGACTGGGAAATCTGGCTGAGCGGCAGCTTTGTGATTTCCCGACCGGCAGGAACCGACAGAGGCCGTGTGAAAACTCAGATTTTCGGTCAGATGTTGGTAAAGAGGTGGCATAGAGACCGTCGGCGCGCATTGAGGCGTTGATTTTCACGACCAGTTGGTGAAGACGTATCTTGATGGCCCGCTTTTTTGAGCAGCCAGTAACGGCAGAGAAGGTCTGCCAGATGCGTGTTTTCGGCACCAAAACGGGCCTCAGGCCCGCATTGCCGCCATCAATGGTTTCGTACCCATGATCGCCATCACGCGTTTTAGGTTGTACGCCAAAATATGCAAGCTCATCTCGGTGCGGACACGTGGCAACGTCCGGGTGAGAAAGTGCGTGTGCCCCATCCATGACTTGAGCGTGCCAAAGGGATGTTCAACCGTCGACCGGCGCACACTCATGCGCCATGGTTCTTTGTCCAAGCGTCGCTCTGCTGCTTCGACCACGGCTTCGTGTTCCCAGCGACTGACCCGGCGGTAATCGCCTGTCGTGCATTGGGACTTCATCGCGCATCGTGGACAAGCTGACGACCAGTAGCGGTGGATCGTCTGGTCCTTCTCCTGCCGGGTGAATCGGTAGATCAGGCGCTGACCCGCGGGGCACGCGTACTCGTCGTCTTTAGCCTTGTATATGAAGTCACGTTTGCCAAACAGTCCTTTGGCCAGATTTCCGGAGGTCTGTGGCTTTGGCACATAGGTCGAGATTTGCGCCGCGTCGCAGGCACGGATCTCTTCACCCCGGAAATAGCCGCGGTCAGCCACCGCCTCGAGCGTGTCTGATCCCATCGCCTGTTTGGCCAGTTTCGCCATCTTGGATAGCTGGGTGCGATCGTGGCCGACATTGGTCACTTCGTGCGCCACGATCAGATGATGCCTGGTATCGACGGCCGTCTGGACGTTATAGCCGACTATCCCAGTGCCACGACCACTGGTAGCCATGCAGCGGGCATCGGGATCAGTCAGTGTTATCTGTCGGTCCGGCGCCTGCAGCAGCCGGACCTCGAGCTTTTTTAGGCGCGCCATCTCCTTTTTCAGCGCCGTGATTTTGCCTTCCAGATGCCGACTCTTATCCTTTGCCACCGATGATTCCTGACGGTCGGCACTGACTATCTGGCCCAGATAACGCTCAATGCTCTCATCGATCTGGCGTAGCCGCGCCTTCAGCTTGGCCTTGCTGAAACCGCGGTCACGATTATTCACCGCCTTGAACTTGCTGCCATCAATCGCAACAAACGCATCCGTGAACAGCGCAAGCTTCTGACACAGCATCACAAACTCACGACAGACCAGGCGAATCGCTTCACCATTGTCTTTGCGAAAGTCAGCAATCGTTTTGAAGTCCGGTGCGAGACGCCCGGTCAGCCACATCAGCTCCACGTTGCGCTGTGCTTCCCGCTCCAGGCGACGGGACGACTGCACACGATTGAGGTAACCGTAGATGAACAACTTGAGCAGCGTCGCTGGATGGTACCCGGGACGACCCGTCACCTCAGGCTCTGTCTTGAATCCCAGGCCCGACAAATCCAGGTCGTCCACAAAGACATCGATGACCCGCACCGCGCTGTCTTCCGCAATGTAGTCGTCCAGACGCTCGGGAAACAACGTGGCTTGATGGCGATCTTCGCCCTCAATAAATCCGCTCATCACATGAACCCCGGTGGGAAAGCCAGATTATATCTGCCACCGAGTTTTCACACAGTCTGGACACACTGCCGTCATTCGACCACCGACCTCTGAACGAACGGTCTGTAACAGGAACGGACTTTTGTGACGGCGATTCTCGGCGTCGCAAACGGCAATGAGAAGAAGTTGACGGCGTACTCGGCGACCGTCTGCCATCGACACACTATAGCTTCAGGAATTAGAGCGACGGCCGACCGTAGGCGCCGACGGTCGTGGCGACGGGGTACTGCGGGAAGAAAACTACGTTTATACTCTTTACGCATCACTGAGGTGCTTCCGTTTTAAGCCTCCTCTTCCCAGACAGGCAATCCAAAATACCAACAAGGCATCGGGCGTGAATTTCCTAGAGATCAGCGACGGCGTATTGCGACTCAACTCTTTAATGGCTGTGACCATCGGCATCATCGTGCTGTTCGCCGGCAAGCGGATCAACGAAGGTGTCGGCTTCCTGCGGGAATTCAGTATTCCAGAGCCGGTCACTGGCGGACTGCTGTTCTCGATCTTGTTTGGGATCGTGTATGCGGTGTCCGGTGTGGCCGTGGAATTCGATCTTGCAACCAGGGATATTCTGTTGGTTTATTTCTTCACCACGATCGGGATCAATGCCAGCCTCAGAGACCTGCTCAGCGGTGGCAAGCCCCTGGTGATCTTGCTGGCGATCACGATCGCCTATATGGTCCTGCAAAACCTGACCGGTATCTCGGTGGCGGCTCTGTTCGACCTGCCCGGCGCCGTCGGCATGCTGGGCGGGAGCGTCTCGCTCATTGGTGGCCATGGCACCGCAATCGCCTGGGCACCGCGTATCGCGGAGGATTTCAGTATTAGCAACGCGATGGAAATCGGCATCGCTTGCGCCACCTTCGGGCTGATCCTGGCCAGCCTTATGGGTGGACCGATTGCGAAGTTCCTGATCAACCGCCACAAACTGCAGCCCGAGCAGATCGAGGCACAGGACGTGGGCCTGTCAGAGAAGGATCGCAAGTCGGGCATAGGCCATCTGGACTTTCTCGATGCCATTCTCGCCATACATGTCTGCGTCATTGCCGGCATGATCCTGAACGAAGGCCTGACCGAGGCTGGGCTGCAACTGCCCCTGTTCGTGACTTGTCTATTCGCCGGCATCATCATCACGAACACGATCCCTGACAATTTCCCGCGCATCAGCGGTACCCGTTGGCCGAGCCGCACTCCAGCCGTCGCACTGATCGCGGATATCTCGCTGGGCACATTCCTTGCCATGTCGCTTATGAGTATGCAGTTGTGGACACTGATCGATCTGGCCGGACCGATCTTCACTATCTTGGCCCTCCAGTTCGCTGTTGCCGTAGTGATAAACATCTTCGTGGTTTTCCCGGCCTTGGGGCGCAACTATGACGCGGCGGTAGTATGTGCCGGCTTCGGTGGCATATCGTTGGGCTCTACACCGACCGCCATGGCGAATATGGCCGCGGTGTCACAACGCTACGGGGCCTCCCACCTGGCGTTCATCATCGTGCCACTGGTGTGTGCATTCTTTATCGATCTCGTGAACGCCCTGCTGATACCCTTCATGCTGGCGAATTTCTGAGACAGAGGCAGGTGTCCAATGCGCACCCGTGCATAGTTCTTATCATCTATCAGGTCGCCCTCGGCCCAGCCCATCCAGCGTCAAACGTATCGCCCGAGCGTTAACGGATCGTGGCAGAAAACGAGTTCGTAATTGTCCGGTTATGGCGTGAACTGAGACGAAGCGGTGTCGAGTCTGGGCAAACGACTTACTGCCGCCGTCCGCCAAATTTACCTCATGGCCCGCAAGGACCGAGCCAGCCGCGTTTACAAGAAGATTTATGGGAAAAAACCCGGTTTATCAATCTGAGGTGGGTGGTATCTTTCTACCTTAACCGCTTTTAATAAACCTACACAGGTATCCATAATGTCGATAATGAGTCCACGAATTTCAGTTTCCTTTTTGTTCTTACTGGCACTCGTCCTTTCGTCCGGCCAATTATTAGCGTCAGATGAGCTCAAGCGCGTGGTGGAGCGTAACAACGTCGCAAAAGTTGCAGCAGTTGTCGAGGCCATCAACGTGCAGAACCGAATCGTCACACTGCGCTCGCTTACCCGAGACGCTTCGGTGGTCATGGAAGTCGGAGATGAAGTACGCAATCTCGACCAGGTCAAGGTTGGCGACCGGGTGGTTGTCGAGTTCCTCGAAGCAATGGCGGTCGATCTGAAAAAAGGCGGTGGTATGACGCCTTCAGCCGGCGCTGGGAGCGCAGCGGCCCGTGCAAAACCGGGAGACAAGCCCGCGGCCATGCTGGGCGGTGCGTTGGAGGTTGTTGCCACGATCATTGGGATCGATGCCGATGAACCTTCTGTGACCCTGAGAGGGCCAGAAGGGAAAGTGATCGAAGTATTGGTCCAACACCCAGAAAAGCTGGCGGGGGTAGATATTGGTGATCAGGTTATCATCACCTACAAACGCGCCGTGGCTGTTGCGGTAACACCATCGCCGATCAAATAGCGCCGCAGCACAAAGCGACTAAGACTCTTCCTTGAAAACCCATATGGAACCCCGCACAAAGCGGGGTTTCTTACGTCCGCAATGCAACATCTACCTGCCGCTCGATGTCCGCCTGTGAACCGCAGGAACTTGGCTGGTTGCCGCCGTGCCCACACAGGTAGTTCAAAGTCTGCTCATGGGTGGTTCCGGCCAGGGCAAGGTCTGTCGATTGCGGCTGCTTTCGAGTCGGGCACCTCGAATCCAGATTGACCACTCCGCCATCACTCGTGTTC
>JAHEIO010000077.1 GCA_024639325.1 Gammaproteobacteria bacterium | reverse complement strand
TTTACTTATTTTCACGCTTTCTCCCGGTTCAGCATTGCTGCCAGGGCAGGCCCTCGAAGCGCCATCCGGCTTGGGTGCTTCGGTGATGCTTGTCGTCGAGGGGTCCCTCAAAACCGGAGTCGACGTGAAATACGTTGTTGATGCCGGCATCGATGAGCACCTTGGCGGCTTCCATGGATCGCCGGCCGCTGCGGCAGATGAGTACGACAACCGGCGGGTCATCCTCGCCCTCGCCGAGCAGCCCGCCCAGAAGCACCTCACGAACGCTGGTCACGAAGCGCGGATTGGGGGTCCATTCGGGCTCGTCCAGCCACGGAATATGGATTGCGTCGCGCGGGTGGCCGATCATGAGATGCTCCATGGTAGAACGGATGTCGATCATTACGGCCTGAGGATTTTTGCTCATCACCTCATAGGCCTTTTTCGGCGACAGTCCTATCGGGCCCTCGCCGTCTTTTTTCTGCAGCATGGTGTAGATCTCTTTCGGCGACCAGTCTGCGGAGTCGTTGTCTTTTTTTCCCATCGTATTCCCCTAGAAAGAATCGACTATACCCCATTCTAGCCGAATCGAACCGGCCCATGCCGATAGCGTATTCAACGGCAGTCAATCCGCCATATAGACCCGCTCGATACCGGCTTACAAATGACCGCTCGATTTCAATAAACGTGCGACGGTATTTATCACGCCTTGACGGATATATTGCAGAGGTTCGGCTGCACCAGTTTGCGGTAGTCGTCGTAAGCCAGTCGGACAACCTGGGTGTGGGTGCCTGCATTGAAGGTGATTTCGTCGTCTTCCTCGAGCATAGCATCGACGTAGGTATCCATGCCGTACAAATTCCCGAATGGGGGCATGGCACCGACCTCGCAGCCCGGAAACCGGTTTTCGAATTCCTGTTCGGTCGCCAGCTGAACATCTTTCGCCCCCGCTTCGGCTGCAAGCTTCGCAAGATCGACGTGGCGGGACGCGGCTACGACCGCAATCGCCATGGCGCCGTCCAGATTGACGATCGTGGCTTTGGCAAATTCACTTCTCGGCACGAACGCGGAAGCCGCAACCTCACGCGCGGTGTACGCCGGGGAATGATTTACGGTGATGTACTTGACCTGGTTGTCGTCAAGAAATTCCTCGAGCTTTTTGACCGGCATTTTCTGTTCCTCAACAATTCCAATGTGACAATGACCACTCAATCACAAGATCAGATTTCGCGTCATGACACCGATCAATAATCTCCTAAACAAGACGGCCGGGTATAGGCGGATGTATGCTGTAGCCAGCCGCATGGTGAGAAATGCGGGCTAGCCGGTTTCGGTTACGTACTTCAGTATGCTCACGACCTGCGACGGTGTCGTCGCCCATGCCATTGCCGCCGCATCCACTTCTTTCAGGGGATGGATGATGCTCTCGTCATGCAAGGTGATGTAGGGCTTGCCCAGGGCCGCACAGTACCCCGCATCGAATGCTGCATTCCACTGCTTGTATTTGTCCCCGAAGCGCACCACTACTATGTCGCACTGCCCGATCAGCGTCTTGGTGCGTATGCCGTTTACCTTGGACGACTTGTGGTCCCGCCAGAAGCCGCTCTTTTCCTCACCGAGGACGTCGCCGGCCGCATCGCTGGCCTCGTGGTCGGTTACAGCCGATACGAAACTGACGGGCAGTCCGAGTTCTTTCGCGCCGACCATGATCTGCTGTCGCCAGTCCGTGTGGATCTCGCCCGATAAATATATGCTCCAGGACATGGGAACTTTTTCTCCTAGGAATTTACCGGCTTCCAATACTAATCGAATTTTCTCCATTAGCAATCGAAAAGGTGTCAGGTCACTTTATTGCTCCTCCGGCAGACGGCCTGCAGCTTGTTGCCGACCGGGTCGGGCTAGCCGGTCCGCGGCGCAACGATCCGGCGAATTGCGATCAGGATCTGGCGCCACGGACGAACATACTCCTATACTTGCAGCCTTCCACTGGGCTCACCAAGGATCGTTATGAAATCTCACTATCAGGTCGTTGTCATCGGTGGCGGTGTGGTCGGCGCTTCCGTCATCTACCACCTGGCCAAATGCGGCTGGAGCGACGTCTGCATCATCGAGCGTTCGGTGCTCACCGCGGGTTCCTCGTGGCACGCCGCCGGCGGTGTGCACGCGCTCAATGCAGATCCCAATATGGCGGCATTACAGGCATACACCATCGACCTGCTGTCCGAGATCGAAAAGGAGAGTGGTCAATCCATCGGACTGCACATGACCGGGGGTATCACCGTGGCATCCGCCCCGGCCCGCTGGGAGTGGCTGCAATCCGCTTACCGCATATTCCAGACCATCGGTATCGAGGATTGTCACCTGATGACCCCGGAAGAGATCAAGCAGAGGTGTCCCATCATGGATGTCTCCAACGTGATCGGCGGCCTCTGGGCCGACCGCGAGGGCTATGTCGACACCACGGGAACGGTTCAGGCCTATGCCGTTGCGGCAAAAAAACGGGGCGCGGAGGTATACGAACACAACAAGGTCGAACAGCTAAATCAACGCAAGGACGGCTCGTGGGAGGTCATCACGGAGAAAGGAACGGTCATCGCCGAGCACGTCGTCAACGCTGCCGGGCTTTGGGCGAAGCAGGTCGGCAGGATGGTCGGTTTGGATCTGCCGCTATCGCCGCTGCAGCACCACTACCTGGTTACCGAGTCCATTCCGCAGATCGCAGCTCTCGATTTTGAGGTGCCGATGACGGTTGACCTGGAAGGATTCACCTACCTGCGACAGGATCAGCAGGGCGTTCTGGTGGGCATCTACGAAATCAACCACAAACACTGGAACATCGACGGTGCGCCCTGGGACTACGGCATCGAGCTGATCCAGGAGGACCTGGACCGGATCTCCGACGAGCTCGAGATGGCATTCAATCGCTACCCGGTCCTGCAGGAGGTGGGTATCAAGAATTGGGTGAACGGCGCTTTTACCTTCTCGCCCGATGGCAATCCGCTGGTCGGCCCGGTGCGCGGAGTCCGAAACTACTGGCTCGCATGCGGCGTGATGGCGGGCTTTCTCCAGGGCGGTGGCGTCGGCAAGACGCTGGCGGAGTGGATGATCAACGGCGAACCCGAGGCCGACGCCTGGCCGATGGATATAGAACGCTACGGGCCGTACACCTCAAACCGCGAGTACATCAAGCAGACCACGGGACAGTTTTATTCGCGCCGCTTCGTGATGACGTATCCAAACGAGCAGCTGCCTGCGGGACGACCGCTCAAGAAATCGCCGGCGCACGGCGCCATGGACGCCGCCGGCGCCGTCTGGGGCTGCAGCTGGGGCCTCGAGATACCGCTGGTGTTCGGTCCGCGGGACTTCAATGAAACCCCGACCCTGAAACGCTCCAACGCGTTCGAAATCGTTGCCGAGGAGTGCCGGGCGGTGCGCGAGCGCGTCGGATTGCTGGATATCTCGGGATTTTCCCGCTACGAGGTGACCGGAAAAGACGCGCGAACCTGGCTCGATCGGATCATGGCGGGCCGCTTGCCAGACCCGGGGAGGGCGCGGCTGGCGCCTATGCTGGCGCCCGAAGGGCGGCTCAAGGGCGATCTGACCGTTTTCAATTGGGGCGACGGCACGTGGTGGATCATGGGCTCGTACTATTTGAGAAACTGGCACATGCGTTGGTTCGAGCATCACATCGATCCTGAACGTGACGGCGATGTCATGGTGCGCGACGTTTCCGACACCATTGTCGGCTTTTCGATCTCCGGACCGAATTCTCGTAATGTACTGGAGTCTCTGACCCATCAAGATGTGAGCCACCAAGTACTGCCCTTCATGGGCTGCACCAGGCTGGACGTGGGCCTGATCCGGACACGGGTAGGGCGCCTGTCGGTGTCCGGGGAACTGGGCTTCGAGATCAATTGCCATGCCTCCGAGCACATCACGTTGAGGGAAGCCCTGCTCAAGGCCGGCGCGGATTCGGGCATTCGAGAATATGGCTACTACGCACTCAACTCACTTCGGCTGGAAAAGAGCTTCGGCATCTGGTCCAGAGAGTTCATGCAGGCTTACACGCCCGGCATGACCGGCATGGATCGCTGGATCGCCTGGAACAAGGGGGACTTCATTGGTCGTGAGGCCGCCCTATCCGAGTACGAGAAAAATTCTGCGCCTCAAAAGCTGGTCACGCTTGAAATCGATGCGGATGACGCCGACGCATCCGGTTACGAACCTGTTTGGAAGGACGGCAAGCGCGTTGGCTTCATCACGTCTGGAGGCTATGGCCACTGCGTCGGCAAGAGCCTTGCCATGGCGTTGGTCGATCCGGCATACAGCCGCGTGGCTGAAGAATTTAGCGCGCATGTCGTCGGTGTGGAGCGCGGCGCCCGAATCATTGAATCGAGCCCACACGACCCGAAAGGAGCCCGCATGCGGATGTAGTGGCCGGCATTGAGCAAGCACAGTAGGAGGCCCGCCTCGGGCCGATCAAATCGCGGCGGGATGCCGATCCCACTATACAATATTGGCTATCGTTGGGTGCTCAGTTTTTGGATCAAGGACACCCCGTCTCGCAGGGTGAGCAACACGACCTCGACGTCGGGGTCAGCGACGACCTTGTTGTTGAAATCGGCGATTGCTCGATCGGTTTCCTCTTTTGGATCGAGAACCTTCCCGGACCAGAGCACATTGTCCGCCACGAGCAGCCCCCCGGGCCTGAGCAGGGGCAATACGAGATCATAGTAGCTGCAGTAGTTTTCCTTGTCGGCATCGAGAAACGCGAGATCGAACGGCCCATTCAAATTGGCCAGGGTTTGCAGCGCAGGACCCATGCGAATATCGATTCTGGCGGAGTGCGGGCTGCGCTCGATAAAGGATCGCGCGATTGCCGCATTTTTTTTATCGATCTCGCAGCTCGTGATCTTGCCGTCTTCCGGCAGCGCCTGCGCCATGGTGAGCGCTGAATAACCGGTAAAAAGACCGATCTCGAGAATGTTCCTCGCACCCGTCAACCGTACCAGCAGCCGGAGTAGTGCGCCCTGCAGAGAGCCGGTGACCATCTGAGGCTGGCCGCAGTTTTCGTAGGTATAGGTTTCCAGCTCCTGCAACAGCGCATTCGGTTTGCCGGAGTGCGCCTCGGCGTATTTTTCCAGCTCGGGATCGATCATCTGTATCATTGGCATATGCTCCTGGTATTCTTTTCAAACATTATCACAACGAGGTCATGCACGAAGAAGTCTTAGAAGCCGGACTGCAGAGGCTGGATCCGGAGCTTGCCGGCTGGGTTCGGACCCAGTGGAAGGCGTTAACTGAAAAAACCAAGGAGGAAGATTTTAAAGCGCTGCAGCCTTGCCTGGATACGCTGCCCAACGTGTGGGCGGCAAGCGAGTTCGTTGCCCGGACGTGTGTATCGAGACCACGGTTGCTTGTCGAACTGGTGTCCTCGGGGGACCTGTTCAGTAGGTACCGCGACGGCGAACTGACCCGGCGTATCCGTGCCGTTAGTGGCGGCAGCGAGGTCGAATTGATGCGAGAGCTGCGCAGTATCAGGCTGCGCGAGGCGGTGCGGATCGCATGGCGCGACCTGTCCGGGCTGGCCGATCTCGATGAAGTGCTATCGCTGATGTCGGAGCTCGCGGACGCGTGCGCGGGAAAGGCGAACGATTACGCCTATGGTGCCCTGTGCGAGCGTGTCGGGACTCCCCATGGAGAGATCAGCGGAAAACCCGTTCGAATGACCCTGCTTGCACTGGGTAAACTGGGCGGCCGCGAGCTCAACTTTTCATCAGATGTCGACCTCATATTCGCCTACTCCGAGACCGGAAAAACCACACACTCGAACCGAATCAGCAACCACGAGTTTTTCCTCAAACTCGCCCGCGACCTGATCAGGATTCTGGAGAATCCCACCGGGGAGGGGCTCGTCTTCCGGGTGGACATGCGCCTGCGCCCAAACGGAAACAGCGGACCGCTGGCTTTGTCTTTCGATGCGATGGAACAGTATTACCAGACCCACGGCAGGGATTGGGAGCGCTATGCACTGATCAAGGCTCGGATCATCGGTGACGACGATGCCGGCAACGAATTGCTGACCAGGCTCAAACCTTTCGTTTACCGGCGCTACCTCGACTACGGTGCATTCGAGGCGGTGCGATCGATGAAAGACATGATCAATCGAGAGCTCAAGCGTAAAGGTGTGCAGAACAATCTCAAGCTCGGCCGGGGCGGCATCCGGGAGATCGAATTCATTGCCCAGAGCTTTCAGTTGATCCGCGGCGGCCGCCAGAGGTCACTGCAAACCAACCGGCTGTTCGAGGCGCTCGACCAGCTCGCTCGCGGGGGAATCATCGGCGGCGCGATGCACAAAGAACTTATCGCAGACTACACCTATCTGCGCCGGCTTGAGCACAGGGTGCAGATGATTCGCGATCAGCAAACACACCGACTGCCGGAACGGGACGTCGATCGCAAACGACTGCTGGCCGCTACCGGGCACGAAGGGTGGAGTGAACTGACGCATGAAACCGACGCCGTGTGCGCCCGCGTTCATGGTCATTTCGACCAGATATTCGTACCGGTCCGTGAAGCCTCGACGTCTGGACCGGATGAGATAGCGGACTTGTGGATGGGACTGGTTGACGACGCCGGCGCTTTCCAGGCCCTTTCCAACCTGGGGTATCACCAGCCCGAGAACACCACCAACGCCATACGGTCGCTCAAGGAAAGCCGCGCATACCGCGCCCATTCGAAAGTGGGCCAGGAGCGGCTGGACCGCTTGATGCCGATGTGTGTCAGGGAAGCGGGGCAGTCTTCCGATCCCGACGCGACCTTGTCTCGCCTCATCCAGTTCATGGAAGGCATCGGCAGGCGGTCGGCCTACCTGGTGCTGCTGATCGAAAATCCGCAGGCGCTGTCCCAGCTCGTCAGACTGATTGCCGCAAGCCCATGGATTAGTTCCTGGATTCGCCAGCACCCGCTGCTGCTGGACGAGTTGCTTGGCCCGATCACGGACAGCATGGAGAGCTCCCGAAAGCAAATGAACGTCGAACTGGATCAACGTCTCGCGCACGTTGAAAAAGACGACCTCGAGCAACAGATGGATATCCTGCGGGAGGTTCGCCATGGCCAGAATCTCCGCGTCGCCGCCGCCGATGTATCGGGAACGATCGATTGGGTGGAGGCTGGACAACGGTTGAGCATGATCGCCGAAACCATCCTGAGCTACTCCGTGAATTTGTGCATCGACGGCTTGTGCTCCAGCATTGGAATGCCCTCGGCCGATGTGGAATCGACGCCACCGACACTGGGAATCGTGGCCTACGGAAAGCTGGGGAGCCGGGAACTGGGATACAACTCGGATCTGGACATCGTGTTCCTGCACCACGGGACGCGCCCTGGCGGTGGAACCCAGCACGGCGCGCGCAGCATCGACAACACGCAGTACTATATGCGTCTTGTACAGAGGATGGTGCACTTTCTCACTACCCGGACGGCGGCCGGGGTCCTTTACGAGGTGGACATGCGATTGAGGCCCAGCGGCCGCGCCGGTCCCGTGGTGACCTCCCTGGATGGGTATCACAACTATCAGAAGAACAAGGCGTGGACATGGGAGCACCAGGCGCTGGCCCGATCCCGAATGATCGTTGGGCCCGAACCGTTTCGCGCGAGGTTTGACGAAATCAGACAGGACATACTTTGCCAGCCGCGGGAACCAGGGGCGCTGAAACGGGAGATCAAGGACATGCGCGCCCGAATGAGCGCGGCCCATGACGCTTCGGACTCTCGAGTGTTCGATCTAAAGTACGGCGAGGGTGGGATTGTCGACATCGAGTTCATCGTGCAGTATTTCGTCCTTCAGTGGGCCAGTGACCATCCCGAAATCATCGTCGCTCGCAGTAATATCGAGCTCATCAACTCTTTTTGCACGGCCGGCCTCATGGGCGAGGGCGAGGGGTCTGCCCTGGCTGACGCCTACTACCGCTACCTGACCGCGGAACACCAGGCCAAACTAACCGAGCAGCCCGCCGAGGTACCCGCCGGTGAGTATCTGCAGCAACGGGAACACGTAAAGATGCTATGGGGGCGTCTGTTCGATTAACATACCGGATGCCGAATCTGAACTTTAGGAGATATTGAAGATGTCTTTTGCCGACCGGGACGGTGTGATCTGGATGGATGGGGAGCTGGTCCCCTGGCGCGAGGCCACCGTGCACGTACTGACCCACTCCCTGCACTACGGCGTGGGGATTTTCGAGGGGGTTCGTGCCTACAAAACCGAGCGCGGGCCGGCGATTTTCCGCCTAGAAGAGCACACGGACCGGCTTTTCAGATCCGCTTTGATCATGAATATGACGATCCCCTTCGACCGTGAAACCCTCAACGAGGCCCAGAAAACCGTGGTTCGCGAAAACAATCTGGAAAGCGCGTATATACGGCCGTTCTGTTTCTATGGTTCGGAAGGCATGGGGCTGCATGCGGGCAACCTGGAGGTGCACGCCGTAGTCGCAAGCTGGGAATGGGGCGCCTATCTCGGGGACGAGGGTCTGGAAAAAGGAATCCGGGTAAAAACATCCTCATACTCACGCCACCACGTCAACAGTACGATGTGCAAGGGCAAGGTGACCGGCCACTATTACAACTCCATCCTGGCCCTGCAGGAAGCGGAATCCTGCGGCTATGACGAAGGCCTGCTGCTGGACACGGAGGGCTATGTCGCAGAGGGAAGCGGTGAAAACATCTTTCTGATCCGCAACGGCATGGTCATGACGCCCGATCTGACTTCGGCTCTCGAGGGCATTACCCGCGACACGGTGATCAGTTTCATCGAAGAACTGGGTCTGAAACTGAGGGAAAAAAGGATCACTCGGGACGAGGTCTACATCGCCGACGAAGTCTTCTTCACCGGCACCGCGGCGGAGGTTACCCCCGTCCGCGAGGTCGACGGACGAACTATCGGTGAAGGCAAAATCGGCCCCATTACGAAACAGTTGCAGACCATGTACTTCGACCAGGTGTACGGGCGGCGCGAGCAACACCCGGAGTGGTTGACCCTGATATAGCGTCATCACGGCGCGTAGTCGTCGTCGGCCCGTCGTGGCTGGGCGATGCTGTTATGGCACAAAGCCTTTACAAGGCACTGCGCCGGGTGCCCGGCACTACCATCGACGTGTTAACGCCGCCGGCATTCGAGCCGCTTTTGGCGATGATGCCCGAGGTTGACGAGTGTATCCGGGCCCCATTCCGGCGGGGCAGGCTGGGCCTTGCCGAGCGCTACCGGCTCGGACGCGGCCTCGCCGGGCGCGCCTACGATCAGGCCATCGTGCTGCCAAATTCATGGAAATCTGCCCTGCCCCCCTGGCTCGCCCGCATCCCCGTTCGCACCGGGTACCTGGGCGAGCAGCGCTGGGGGCTGATCAATGACGTCAGAAAGCTGGACAAACAAGCATTGCCAACGACGGCCCAGCGCTTCACCGCGCTGGCCGCCGGAGTAAATGAGCCCCAGCCCGATCTCGACACACTTTGGCCCGGCCTGGAAACCGATCGTCGCGAGCAACACGCGACTGCCGAAGATCTTGGCCTGGGCGTGGAGACAAGGCCCGTACTCGTACTATGTCCTGGTGCGCACTACGGACCCTCGAAACAATGGCCCGCGGTAAAATTTGCACAAATTGCCGCGACGAAACTGGGCCACGACTGGCAGATCTGGCTACTTGGATCCGGCAGCGACGCCGCCGTGGCTTCGGAGATCAACCGCCGCTGCGGCAACCGATGCATCGACCTGACCGGACGGACCTCGGTGGCTCAGGCCGTCCATCTGATGGCATTGTCCACCGCGGTGGTGAGCAATGATTCGGGTTTGATGCACATTGCGGCGGCTCTGGCAAAGCCCCTTGTGGCAATATTCGGATCCACCGATCCCCGCCACACACCGCCATTGAGCAAAAATCACCGGATCGAATATCTGGATCTGTCCTGCAGCCCCTGTTTCAAGCGTCGGTGTCCATTTAGGCATGTCAACTGCCTCAACGGCATAACGCCCCAAAGCGTTCTTGACGACCTCGAAGAGCTATGCGCGTCCTGATAATCAAGATGACATCCATGGGCGACGTACTGCATACACTGCCGGCGGTGACGGATGCACACAACAACATCACCGGGATCCGCTTCGACTGGGTGGTGGAAAAGGCGTTCGTTGAAATCCCCGGGTGGCACAGCGCCGTGGACCGCTCGATTCCGCTGTCGCTGCGCAACTGGCGGCGCGCACCGGGACAGTGGCTGGGCGGCGAGGTCCGGAAGGCACTCCATGATCTACGAAAAGAAAAATACGACTACGTTATCGATGCCCAGGGATTGTTCAAGAGCGCGGCTATCGCCTGCCTCGCCCGCGGCAAGAGCGCTGGCTATTCACCGGACAGCGCGCGCGAGCCCTTGGCGGCCCGGATCTATTCGCACCACACCTCGATACCCGGCCATCTGCACGCGATCGACCGTACGAGGCTGTTGTTTGCCCACACGCTGGGATATGAGCCGCCGCAGGCTAAACCCGATTACGGATTGTCCAGGGATGATTTTTCGATGACCCACGTCCCGACGCAGCCTTATCTGGTGTTCAACCACGCCTCGGCCTGGAGTACTAAATGCTGGCCGGAGGCCTACTGGCACGATCTGATCCGGCGTGCCGGTGACAGAGATCTGAAGGTCCTGCTGCCGTGGGGCGATGAATCGGAGCGCAAGCGGGCGACGCGGCTCACGCAGGGTCATCAACACGCCGATGTGCTGCCAAGGATGAAACTGAACCAGCTCGCCGCGGTGCTGACGCACGCCACGGCGGCCGTGTCCGTAGACACCGGCCTGGGCCACCTGGCCGCCGCCCTCAGCACACCGGCGGTGTCGATATACGGCGCCACGGATCCGGAACGCACCGGCACCGTGGGCGAGAATCAGCGCCGGATCGGGGCTTCGTTTGAATGCTCGCCTTGCCTGAGCCGGCAATGCACTTACAACGGGCCGTCCGAGGTCACTCCCGCCTGCTACTCGACTGTTTCTCCGGATCGGGTGTGGGGTACACTCCTAAGCTACATTGACAGGGGCGACATATGAGCAAAATACTTGTTACCGGCGGCGCGGGCTATATCGGTTCCCACACCGTGCGCCAATTGATCAGAGCGGGGTTCGACGTCACCGTCATCGACAATCTGTATTCGGGATTCCGCTGGGCCGTCGACGAGGCGGCGGAGTTCGTCCAGGCGGATGTGGGTAATTATTCGCTGGTGTGCGACCTGCTGAATGATCGGAACATAGACGCGGTAATCCACTTCGCCGGATACGTGATCGTGTTCGAGTCGGTCGACGACCCGCTAAAGTACTACCGCAACAATACGGTCAATTCCCAGCGCCTGATCCAGGCTTGCCAGGATTGCGGCGTCTCACAGTTCCTGTTCTCATCCACCTGTTCGGTCTACGGAGAGTCGAACGGAAAGCCGATAGCCGAGGATACACCGCTGAATCCGATAAACCCCTATGCGCGAAGCAAACTCATGACGGAGTGGATGTTGCAGGACACCGCCAGGGGTCGTTCACCCGATGGACAGGACAGCGCATTTCGCTACATCGCCCTCAGGTATTTCAATGTCGCCGGGGCGGCCGTGGACGGCGGTCTGGGACAGGCCACGCCCGAAGCGACCCACCTGATCAAGGTGGCGAGCGAGGTGGCATGCGGCAAACGCGACAAGATGGAGATTTTTGGTACCGACTACCCCACCCCGGACGGCACGTGCATACGCGACTATATCCACGTCGACGATCTCGCTGCGGCCCACGTCATGGCGCTCGGTTACCTGCTCGATGGCGGGGCAGCCACCACGCTAAACTGTGGTTACGGCCAGGGCTACAGTGTGCGTGAAGTGGTGGACGTGATGCGTCGGGTGAGCGGCCGCGATCTCGTCGCGGAAGAATCTGACCGGCGCGCGGGCGACCCTCCCGTATTGATTGCAAACAACCGGAAGATCAGAGACACGCTGGGATGGGTCCCCCGGCATGATGATCTCGAGCTGATTTGCCGAAATGCGCTGGACTGGGAGAGGCAACTGGAGGACCGCCTGGTGAGATACACGGGCTAGAAAACCGGCCGCGAGCCTCAGTATTCATGCGAGTCGCCTTCTGCCTGTTTCGATACTTCCCCTTCAGCGGATTGGCGCGGGACATGCTGCGCATCGCACAGTGCGTCCGCGCACGCGGCCACGAAGTGTCCATTTTCACCTCCGAGTGGCAGGGCGAGCCGGCCAATGGGTTCCGCACGGAAATACTGCCGGTATCCGGGCTGAGCAACCACGGGCGAGCCGCCGGCTATCATCGGCGGCTGCAGGGGGCATTGAAAGGCGGGTACGATGCGGTCGTCGGCTTCAACAAGATCCCGCATCTGGATGTCTACTACGCCGCCGACCCATGCTACGCCGCGCGGGCACGCTACAACCGGCACCCCCTGTACCGACTTACCCCGCGCTACCGGGGTTATCGGCGGCTCGAGAATTCCGTTTTTTGCCAGAACTCTGACACGCATATCCTCGTGCTGGGCGAACATGCGAAAAGCGAGTTCCAGGAGTTCTACGGCACTCAGGACGCCCGCTTCACGCTCCTGCCCCCGACTCTCCAGGACCATTACCGTAATCCGGTCATCGCTGGTGATGTTCGAGCCCGTGTACGGGCTGACGCGGGCCTGCGTGATGAACACTCCTTGATATTGATGGTGGGTTCCGGGTTCAGGACCAAGGGCGTAGACAGAGCGATAATGGCGGTCGCCGCACTCCCTTCCGCGCGGCGGCGACATGCGCGTTTGGTCGTTGTCGGTAAAGGAAAACCGGGGCCGTTCATGTCACTGGCAAATGCCTACGGAGTCACGTCACAGGTGTTATTCCTCGGTGGGCGTAACGACATCCCGGAACTGATGTCGGCCGCGGACATCCTGCTTCATCCTGCATATAACGAGAATACCGGTGCGGTGCTGCTCGAGGCCATGGCAATGGGACTGCCGGTATTGACCACCGACGTGTGCGGCTACGCGCGATACGTCGCCGCAGCCGATGCCGGCCGCGTCCTTGAGTCGCCGTTCAGTCAGACTGCCCTCAACGGCGCTCTCGATTCCATGCTCTGCGTCGATATGTCGGGATGGCGCCGAAATGGGCCGCGATTTACAAATCAGCCGCTGTTGTTCTCCATGCCTAACCGAGCGGCGGAAACCATTGAGCGCGTCGCATCCGACAACAGCCAGCGCAAACGGGGAAGAAATGAATTCATCTACCTCTCGGACCAGCTTCATCTCACGGCTTCCGAAGCAACCCTGGATTCGATTATGTCCATGCCGGGAGAAGTCTACAGGCGGGCACCGGGGCGCCGGACGCTTCGGATCGTGTGCAATGACACCGGCTATTTTATTAAAGTCCACAGCGGAGTGGGCTGGCGTGAAATCCTTAAAAACCTGGTATCACTGAAACTTCCGGTGCTGGGGGCACAAAATGAGTGGCATGCGCTGCACCTGTTGAACAGAAATGGGGTAAGGGCTCCCTACCCGCTTGGATTCGGAACCCGTGGACACAATCCGGCCCGGATAGAGTCTTTCGTGATCATGCAGGAAATCCGGGATTCGATCAGCCTGGAGCGGCTTTTCGAGCATGAAAGGTGGAGCAACGATGTCTCTCTCAGGCGCAACCTGATTTCGAGTCTGGCCCGCATCGCACGCGTTCTGCACCTCAACGGCGTGAATCATCGCGATTTCTACTTGTGTCATTTCCTGGTGGACAAGCACGTCGCCGACAACCGCGCCGGTTCCCCGCCAATGCCGCTCGACATCGTACTGATCGATCTCCACCGCGCACAGCTGCGCCGCCGCACACCCACACGCTGGATCGTCAAGGATCTCGGCGGCTTGTACTATTCGGCTATGCACATCAATCTGTCGAGAAACGATCTGTTCAGGTTCATCAAAGCCTATTGCGAGCAACCACTGCGGGCGGCGCTCGAGGCCCCGATAGACTGGAACAGGGTCCGCAGGCGCGCACTCGGGCTCCACCGGACCGGGCTGACGGCAGAGTCTTGAATCAGTCCCGCATTCGCGAATCGAACCGCGTCTCGGCGAGGTATGTGTTCGACAAGCGGTACGCTTGCCCGCTGCTGGACAAAATTATTGCGCAGCCGGACCAGGTAATCGATGACCTTGGCCGCATCCTCAAACATGACCGAACTACAACGGTGGCGAAGATCGAGGAGAATGGTGTGGCGTGGGTTATCAAGCGCTACAATACGAAGAACCCGTGGCATGCGCTCAGGCGGACGCTTCGCAGGAGTCGTGCGTTGATCTGCTGGACCATGTCAGCACGTTTACAAGCGGCTGGTATCAGGGTTCCCACACCGGTGGGGTACATCGAAAAAAAGATCGGTCCGTTTCGTGGCAGGTCTTATTTTTTCTATGAGTACGTCGATGCCGAAGACCTGCTAAGCTACATAAAAACCCACGCGAATCGGAACGGTTTCGAATCCGTTTTCCAGAAGATTAAGAAATTGTTCGATGTACTGTACGCGGCTAAAATCAACCATGGCGATATGAAAGCAACCAACTTGCTGGTGGGTGCGGATCGGAGCATAACGCTACTTGATTTGGATGCCGCCAGGCAAACGGAGAATATCGAATCCTTTGCACGCGGCTACGCCAGGGACCGCTCGCGATTCCTGGAAAACTGGAACAACGACCCCGATTTGCGGGATCGTTTCGACAAAGCGCTTGATGAATGATGACCGACACGAATCCCCACAACAACGATGCCGTGTACCTAAAGCGGCTGCTCGCACGTGATGTCAGGCTGTGGTCGGATGACCCGGACGTATGCGCGTCGATAAATCAGCGGCTCGGCTGGCTGGATGCGATCACATTCTCACGAGGTCAATCGGACCGCATCCACAGTTTCCGCAACCGGGTCATCAAAGACGGCTTCGACCGGGTGGTCCTGCTCGGCATGGGCGGATCCAGCCTGGCGCCGGAGGTCTTCAATCAGTGCTTCGCCGGTGCGCCGGATCGGCTGGATATGACCGTTCTGGACACCACCTTCCCTGATTCAATCGCGCGCACCTGCTCCGCACTGGAGCACGGTCGACCCTTGTTCATCGTGTCCAGCAAGTCCGGCTCCACCGCCGAAACCTCGGCCCTGCACAGCTTCTTTTGGCAGTGGTGCCGCAGTCGATTCGGAGATAACAGCGGGGATCATTTCGTGGCCATTACCGATGAACACTCGTCCCTGCACAATGTCGCCGTCGAAGACGGGTTCAGGGATATTTTCCTCAACCCGGCCGACATAGGCGGTCGCTACTCCGCTCTGAGCCTTTTTGGTCTGGTGCCCGCCAGCCTGGTCGGGGTCGACATCACCCGGCTCCTCGACAGGGCCCAGCGAATGCTAGATGACATCGAATCCACGACTGCCGCCATCGATCTCGGCATCCTCATGGGGCGGAGGGCAGCGGCGGGTTGCGACAAGCTGGCACTGGCTTTCTCACCGTTGCTAAAGTCGATGGGCATGTGGGTCGAGCAGCTGGTCGCCGAAAGTACCGGCAAGCAAGGTATCGGCGTTGTGCCCTTTATCCGGGAAAATCACCCGCCATCGCCGCCCTTCCCGGATGAATGTGTTTTCGTATCTACCCGCCTCGCGGGGGACCAACAATCCGTGCCGGACAAGGATACCCGGCCCGTGGTCTCGATCACGATTGATGACGCACATGATCTCGGCGCGGAATTCATGCGCTGGTACATGGCAACGGCAATCGCCGCTTCGATCATGGGCATCAATCCTTTCGACGAGCCCGACGTCAACGCAACCAAGCAGGCCACTACGCAGATTCTGCAGAACAAGTCCCAACCGCATCCGGGGACTACGAAATTCCCGACCTTTGATCCATCAGCCTTGTCAACGTTTCTGCACCGTGCCAAGACACACGATTACGTTGCCCTGCTGGCGTATCTGCCCACCGATCAGGACTGGGAACAAAAACTCAAGCCCCTGCGGGACCTTTTGCAGCAGCGCCTCAACACGGTCACCTGCCTGGCACTGGGTCCAAGATACCTGCACTCGAGCGGTCAGCTGCACAAAGGGGGCAAAACGAACGGCCACTTTCTGGTACTCACCGCCAGGCCCCGTGACGACGTGCCCATACCCGGTGAGCACTATGGCTTCGGGGTCCTGATCGACGCCCAGGCACACGGCGACCTTACAGTTCTGCGCGAACGTGGCCAGAACGTGCTGCACTTCGATCTGGGCCCCATCGATGGCGCGGAAGCGGACATACGGAAGATCACCGATTACCTCCACCGACACCTGTAGGAGGCCTGCCCCGCGCGATCTATCGCGGCGAGGCGGCCCTCCTGCAAACCGTGCGCGTTACAGAAAATCCTCTACGGTCGCGCGACGCCACTCCACGTTGCGCACGTGCCATTCGTCTCCGGTACGCACGTAGCTGACCTCGAATCGCACCAGATCCGCGCGCATATCGAATAACTGATCCGGATTACTCACCGGTTGCCCCGCCATAGCCGCGAGGATCTCGGCCGCCGCGTTGTCCTCGTCTATTATCACCAGCGATCTCGTCACGGTATGGACATATACGGCCTTGTGGCGAAGCAGATAGAGTTGTACGAGGCGGATCAGCGCACTTTTGTCATGGCCCCGTTCGTCCATATAACCGTCGGCAACAATGTCCTTCAACGTCTTTACGTCTTTTGCTTCCACCGCGAGTTCGGCATCGTTATTGAGTTTTCGTATCTGCTCCTCCGCCGGCGGCAACTCTCCGCTGCATGCCGCCAGACACAATGCCAAGCTCATCGCGGCAATTCCAAGCTTCCGTTTGCATGTCATCATCAAGATGCCAGAAAGCTTCCCAGCGCGCGCTTTTTCTTCAAGGTGTCGTTGAAACCTAGCCCGCATTTCTCACCAGGATCCCGAGCGATTGCGCAGGACAGGTGCCGATGAACGCCGGGCTGAAAAAATCGCCAGGAGCGATTTTTCGCGGTAGCCCCGAAGGGGTGAGGCGCTT
>JAHEIO010000076.1 GCA_024639325.1 Gammaproteobacteria bacterium | reverse complement strand
ACTAGCGCCTCGATTCCTTCTCCCGGTGCGCCATTTCCAGCAACTGGTTGGCTTTCTCCGCGTACTCACCGGCATATCCCGCCAGCGGGTGGTCGCTTTTTGGGTTGAAATAGTCTTCCACGTCGATACCTTTATCGTGTTCGTAGGCGATGAACTTCTTCTGCATCTCGATCAGCGACTGGATCAGCTTTTGTTTCTCGGTTGTCATCGGTCGTTTCCCGGTATTTTGATTAGGTAGCGGATATCCTGGTGCTTGTTTATACCAAATTACGAGCTCGTATTTACTCTTGATTCACTCTTCTGTAAACCGATTCACCGCGGATATGGATTTGTGCGGAACGAACAGACCGCAGCCCAGTGTTCTGGCCTTGCCCAGTCCCGTCTCCTGGATTCGGATCGAATCCGCTGCCGGTATGTCGGCCAGCATCAGGCTTCGCGCGAACAGTTCTCCTCGCGGTGTGTTGATTTTACTCAACCGGCCGGGCAGCCGCTTCGGAACCGAGACATTCAACTCGGTAAGCTCTTCGTCGATCCGGTCGAGAAACCTTTGCTCTATTTCATCTTCCTTGGTGACGATGCGCCTTGCAAAGAGTGTGGAGGCCGGGCCAAGTTCCCTGACCTTGATACTCCCAAGACTGACTTCGGCGTCGGCGACAATCAGCGTTTGGCCACTCAAACCGGCGCACTGGCTGATCCTGTCTCGGGGGATTCTAAGGATCAGTCTGACCCTTCGCGATGGGTGAATGACGCCGCCTCCATGACCCTCAGGGCGTTGCCACCCGTTGCCGGATTCGGCCCCGTGGATGGCATGAACACCGGTGTTTGCTGCGGTCGAGAACCAGGGCAGAAATGATTCCAAGCACGTCAACAGTGAATACGCGTGATCGACCGGCAGATGTGAGCAATGGATGCGGAACGCCATGTCCACAATACTTTTCGAGCGGTATTGTGGTTCCGCTTCGTCCACCTCTTGCCAGTACAGGTTTTCCCCCTCTGCCATGATTATTGATCCGGCAGCTCGGATTGTATGGTGTCTCGGTCTATCCACCAGTTGTCCTGAACCAGCGCTTCGATGATGCGGCGCAGCCGGCTCAGGATTCCGTTGACGTCGTTTAATTCCAGCCTGTCCAACCAGGCATCGAGATCGGCCTGGTTCTCTATACCGCTGTGACGTCGAGCGACCGCCGTCAGCATTTGTCGGGTGCCGATGCTGAGTGCGTCGTGTTGTGCATCTTCCGCGCGCAGATCGACGATGTAGATCGCGATGGCCGCCGCGATTGCGGCGCCGTCGGAGTGGTCCGGCGTCTCATCGATGACGTGTTCGAGCAGAGTCACGGTGATTTCCGGATCGATGGGAAACGTGACGGCAAGCCAGATGCCCTGCCCAAGAGCCGCCAGGGAGAGTGGTTGTTCTGATCTGAACATTAGCTCGCAGGCATGCGCCGCGTTTTGCCATTGTTGTTCACGGACACTGGCTTCAAATACGTTCTTGGCACAGTCCCACGCATCGTTCAACCGTTCCAGCTCGACAAGAAGGCTACCCTCTTCGAGGAGCAGTTCCATACGATTTTCGCCCTCGCCGGCCGCGGATGTTTCCCTGATGCGGTCCCGTATCGCATTGAGCCTGCCCTCCGCAGCCTGCACCGAGGTGCGAGCATCCTGTCCGCTCTCCGCGCCCAGGTCTATGCGAACGTCCAGATGCTTCACCATTTGAGAGGCTTGCTCGAGTATCTCACCCGGGCGGCAGCGTCCCGGGTACGCGTTTATAGAAGCGCGCGCGATATATCAGCCTCTGCGCGGCATCGGAATCCCCGTTCACGAAACCCGATCTGCGGTGCAGCACATTGTTGCAGATGACTCCCTGCCCGGATTCGAGCTTACGAGTCACGGTGTAGCGGGAAGCCTGCTCGATAACCTCTTTCAGGCATTTGGCGGCTTCCGTGATACGCGGATCGGGATTCCACAGGATGTTGTGCCGTCTCGCGGTGTAGCGCATGTGCAGGGCACGTGAATCCGAGTCGATGGAGAATACCGGGCCGGTTCTGCTGAATTGTCGATCAACGGGCTGGCCGGAATCCGGCGGGATGGTGAACGCGGAGGGATTGGATAGAGTCACCGGCAACGACTCGTCGATCTCGTGCAGCAATAGGAATACGACATCCGGGTCGATAAATGCATTTTCTCCGCCCTGCGGAGCCGGTGTGACGCAGTGCAGGATAAAGCTGCGTATCACCCTGCCCGAACGGTTTCCATAGTAATACCCGTCGGTATGCCAGCCAAGCGGCCGGTCCGTGTACGGGATGTATCCAGGGCGGTCCCCCTGCTGGCAGACCTGAACGGAGGATATATCGTCGTCATCGGCGCAAAAATTGTGATCGGTTCGACCGATACCGAGCTGCAGGCCAAGGAAGCCGAGATCGGTTTTTTTAGACGAATTCGAACGGGTCTGGTAAATGACGAAATTGAATTCCGTCAGCCTGCGCAGCAATTCGGATCGCTCGGTCGGACTCAGGCACCGAGGATCGCGAATTTCGACAATCGATCCTACCGGTGACCTGTCATAGTGGCCCAGTTTGCATTTCGCACGACTGACCACGGACAGGATGGCCTTCGGACCGGCTAAAAACCGTCCAGGTCCCTCCGGTTGCGCGCGTGGATCGACGCCGGCGCTGGCTGGGTGATTCTGGTACTCCTGGTTCATCGCTCTGCGCACACAGTTGATTTATGGGACTGCAGATCGAGCCAATGGTATTACAACTTCAACATTTGGACAGTACCTCTTGGGATAGGCGCGAACCGGAACAAAGGGATATTACCGGGGCCGCCAGCGGCCGCTATCTCTTAAGTAATAGAGTTTTTCGGAGTGTCCCCCTCGGTCAGGAGGGTGCATCCGGAACCTGCTGCGAATAGAATTCCCAGTTTGTTGATGGGCACGCCGTCGTACGTGCCGGCCCATAGTCAAAACCCTACCAACCACAGGAGGCAGGTAGATGTCGGACAAGCACTCCACGCCCATGCTCGACGAGCTCGAAAACGGTCCCTGGCCGAGTTTCGTCTCAGGAATCAAGCGCCTTCGAGACCAGCACGACGACGAGCGGATCAACGGTATGGCGAACGATCTGCTGGGTCAGCTCGAGCATTCGTATGAGACCAGAAAGGGTTACTGGAAGGGAGGTACGGTCAGCGTCTACGGCTACGGGGGCGGCATCATCCCCAGGTTCTCGGAGGTAGGCAAGCAGTTTCCGGAGTCGAGGGAATTTCACACGCTTCGGGTGCAGCCGCCCGCGGGCAACCACTACAGTACGGACATCCTTCGGCAGCTTGCCGACAGCTGGGAGAAGTGGGGCTCGGGGCTTGTCACTTTCCACGGCCAGACCGGTAACATCATGTTCATCGGTTCAAGCACCGAAAATACGCAACACTTCTTCGACGAAATCAACGAATACGGCTTCGATCTGGGCGGCGCAGGACCGTGTGTCCGCACCTCCATGTCCTGTGTGGGCGCCGCCCGGTGCGAGCAGTCCTGTGCCAACGAGCACAAGATCCACCGCACGCTGGTGAATAATTTTACCGACGATGTCCACCGGCCGGCGCTCCCGTATAAATTCAAGTTCAAGGTGTCGGGCTGTCCCAACGATTGCACCAACTCGATCGAACGCGCCGATTTCGCGGTGATCGGGACTTGGCGGGATGACATCAAGATCGACCAGCAGGCGTTCGGGGAATACGTTGGCACTAAGGGCCGGCAGCACGTCATAGACAATATCATCACGCGCTGTCCCACCAAGTGCATGACGTTGAAGGATGATGACACCCTGGAGATAGACAACCGGAACTGCGTCAAGTGCATGCACTGCCTGAATGTCGTGCCGGCGGCGCTCTCCCCCGGCGATGACAAGGGCATCACGCTGCTGCTTGGGGGAAAACGTACGCTGAAAATAGGGGATCTGATGGGTACAGTGATCGTTCCGTTCATGAAGCTGGAGACGGACGAAGACTATGAACGCCTGGTCGAGATTGCAGAGGAAACAATTGACTTTTGGGCGGAAAATGGGCTCGAACACGAGCGCTGCGGCGAGATGATCGAACGTATCGGGCTGGTCAATTTCCTGGAGGGCGTAGGCATCGATGTCGATCCCAACATGATCAGTTATCCCCGTGAAAGCTCATACGTTCGAATGGACGGCTGGGACCAGGAAGCTCAAAAATGGTTTCAGCGTAAGATCGACGAGCGCCGGGCGGCGGTGGAGTAGCGTGGACTTCCAAATGAATGACCTGCGACCGGTTTCTATAATTGTGGAGATGCTCAATGGCTAAGAAAGAGATGCGACGGCCCATCGAGTCGGGCTGCCCGGACGGGGTCCAGTATATGCACCCCGTCATGCTCAAGAACTTCGGCCAGTGGAAGTACCATGACCACCCCCGGCCGGGGGTACTGCGGCACGTTGCCCACAGCGGAGATACCGTCTGGACGGTCAAGGCGGGCACGCAGCGCATCCTCGATGTATTCACCCTGCGTAAACTGTGCGACATTGGGGATAAATATGCGGACGGCCACGTCAGGTTCACCATTCGTTCGAATATCGAGTACATGGTGAGCGACGAGGTCAAAGTCGAGCCCCTCATCGCCGCGCTCGAGGACGCCGGGTTCGTGGTAGGCGGCACCGCTAATTCGGTGGCGATGATCTCGCACACCCAGGGATGGCTGCACTGCGACATTCCAGGCACCGACGCGTCCGGCGTGGTGAAAGCGATGATGGATGAACTCATCGAAGAGTTCAAAAACTGCAACATGCCGAACCGGGTCCATATCACCACATCCTGCTGCCAGATTAATTGCGGGGGGCAGGGTGACATAGCAATCAACGTTCAGCACACCAAGCCCCCGAAGATCAACCACGACCTGGTCGCCAATGTTTGTGAGCGGCCGTCCGTCGTGGCGCGCTGCCCGGTGGCGGCGATACGGCCGGCGATGGTCAACGGCAAGCCGTCTCTCGAGGTCGATGAGGTAAAGTGTATCTGCTGCGGCGCTTGTTACCCGCCATGTCCGCCGATGCAGATCAACGATCCGGAGCACTCGAAGCTGGCCATCTGGGTTGGCGGCAATCATTCCAATGCCAGATCCAAACCGAGCTTCCAGAAACTCGTTGCGGGCGGTGTGCCGAATAATCCGCCTCGCTGGCCTGAGGCGACCTTGATCGTAAAGCGCATCCTCAAGGTATACAAGGACGATGCCAAGGACTGGGAGCGCATCAACGATTGGATAGACCGCATAGGGTGGCCCAGGTTTTTCGAGCTGACCGGATTGCCTTTCACCAAGTTCCACATAGACAATTGGCGCGGCTCTCGCAAAAGCCTCAACGCGTCGACCCACATCCGTTTCTAGAGCGTGCGCCGATGAAATTTGCCCTGATGGTCAGTGAGGGACCTTACACGCACCAGAGCTCCGACACGGCCTGGCAATTTGCCAAGGCCGCCCTGGAAAGCGGCCATGAGATATTCCGCGTTTTTTTCTATCACGACGGCGTCAACAATGGCACACGGTTCACCGCTCCGCCCCAGGATGACCGCCACATCGTGAACCGCTGGAGTGAGCTCGCCGAGGAGTACGGATTGGATCTCGTGGTCTGCGTAGCGGCGGCCCAGCGGCGCGGCATCATCGATGCGGATGAGGCCAAGCGGCACGGCAAGGATGGTGACAATATCGCCCCCGGCTTCAGGATCTCCGGGCTCGGACAGCTGATCGAAGCCGGTATAGAAGCCGACCGGCTGCTGCAATTTGGCGATTGAGAGGAGGTGACGGTGAGTGAGCCCACAGTCAAACGATTTATGTACATCAATCGCCGCGCGCCCTATGGGACGGTGTATTCGGTGGAAGGCCTGGAGGTCGCCCTCATAGGCGCGGCCTTCGAGCAGGATGTTTGCATGGCTTTCATCGATGACGGGGTGTATCAGCTCAAGAAAGACCAGGACACTTCGGCCACGGGCATCAAGAATTTCTCACCGGCGTACCGAGCGCTGGGCGACTACGATGTGACCCGGCTGTATGTCGAGGGTGAATCCCTGCAGGCCCGCGGCCTGACCGAAGATGATCTCATGGCCTTGACCTACGAGGACGAAGACGACGATTGGGCGGAAAAGCCGTCGATTAGGTTGGTGAGTCGGGAAGAGCTCTCGGGGCTTATCGACCAACAGGACGTCATTCTGCATTTCTAGTCTCCCATGCTGCACACCATAAACAAGTCACCCTTCGAAAAGAACAGCCTGGAGAGCTGCCTACGCCTGGCAAAACCGGGTCACGATATCCTGTTGATCGAGGACGCGGTTTATGCGGCGACCTCCGGCACCATCGTCTCCGAACTGGTCGAAGCGGCCATGGAGGACAAAAACGTTTCTGTTCTCGGGCCCGATCTGGCCAGCCGGGGAATCGATGAAGCCAGGCTACTGAAAGGGATCGGAATTGTGGACTATGCGGGATTTGTAGACCTGACGGTAAAGAACGACAAAGTTCAGTCTTGGCTGTAAATGAAAACGTTTCAAGTATGAAAACCAGGAGTTAAAACATGTCATTCGAAATCAACGGAAAAACATACGAAACCGATGAAGAGGGCTACCTGGCAGACCTTGCCGACTGGAACCCGGAAATCGCAGGCCACATGGCCAAGGAAGATGATTGTGATCTTTCCGAGAACCACTGGGAAGTGATCAACTTTTTGCGCGAGTACTATGACCAATACCAGATCGCTCCCGCGGTCCGGGTGTTGACCAAAGCGATCGGCAAGAAACTGGGCAAGGACAAGGGCAACAGCAAATATCTCTACGAGTTGTTTCCCTACGGGCCCGCCAAACAGGCATGTAAATACGCGGGCCTGCCGAAACCGACGGGCTGCGTATAACCCTTGTAGCGCGCCAGCGCGGCTGCGACGGCCTGCTTTAGTGTATATTGCTTCATCATCCGGCGCTCCGGGTCGATATGCAGCTGGGTCCGGGACGAACCAACCGCCGCAGATCTGGCGCGCTTGATCGCCGATGATCCTGTCAGCGCTCTTCTCTGTTTTGTTCTACGCGGCGTTCGTCGTGCTGGTGGTTGGCGTAGTTCGGCGCACCCTGATTTACAAGAAGACGCCCTCACCGCTGGTCATCCCGACAACCCCGGCACCGACGACCCGTGCCGGTGTGGCTGGAAGGATGTTCAGGGAGGTCGTTTTTTTCGAGAGCCTTTTCAAGGGCAGCAAATGGAGCTGGTTGTTCGGCTGGCTGTTCCATTTCGGCATGCTGGTCGTGCTCATCCGTCACCTGCGCTATTTCACCGAACCCGTGTGGGGGTGGGTAGTCATGATGCAGTGGCTTGGCATCTATGCCGGAATGGCCATGCTGCTGGGTTTGCTGGGGCTTCTGGTCAGGCGAACGGCAGTGGATCGCTTGCGCTACATCTCCGCCCCTTCGGATTACCTGATGCTGATCCTGCTGATCGCCATTGCCGGTACGGGGCTGTTGATGAAATACGTGTGGCACACCGACGTTATGGCATTGAAAGCGTTCGTCATGGGCATGATGTATTTTCAGTGGCAGCCGCTGCCGGCAGATCCCCTCCTGCTGCTGCATTTGCTGCTGGTCATCATCCTGATGCTCGTGTTTCCGATCAGCAAGCTGCTGCATGCGCCCGGGATATTCTTCAGTCCTACCCGAAACATGACGGACAACCCGCGGGAGGCGCGTCACGTGACCGCCTGGCCCGCACGAGACGTGAAGACCGCCGAGGCTACGCGAAGCTGACCATGGCGGGCATGAAGAAACCGGAATTCGACGTTCCCGAGCTGCGGGAAATCCCGGTCATACCCCCGATCGTCATAGATGCCATGGCCCACAGCAAACCCTTCGTCGCCAAGGCCGAGCACCAGAAACCCCTGGGATTCCCTGGTGAGCTCGTCGATGACTGGCACGACAGAGCCATCTCGAAGATGGACGAACTGCTGGGCAAGTACCGGTCGCTGCAGGTGTTCATGGACGCCTGCGTCAAGTGCGGCGCCTGTACCGACAAGTGCCATTACTACCTTGGAACCGCGGATCCCAAGAACATGCCGGTTGCCCGGCAGGACCTCATGCGCAGTGTTTACCGGCGCTATTTCACCTTTGCCGGCAAACATTTCCCCGCGCTGGTGGGCGCCACCGACCTCACCGAGGAGGTGGTGGAGGACTGGTACCGCTACTACCACCAGTGCTCGGAATGCCGTCGCTGCTCGGTCTACTGCCCCTACGGGATCGATACCGCGGAAATCACCATGGCGGGCCGGGAAATCCTGGCCTCCATCGGGGTCGGTCAGAAATACGCCAACGAAATAATTGCCAAGGTATACAAGATCGGCAACAACCTTGGCCTGCCCGGTCCCGCGCTCGCTGACACGCTGGAAAGCCTGGAGGAGGAGGTGGAGGAAGACACCGGCGTGGCGGTCAAGTATCCGCTCGATCAGGAGGGTGCGGACATCCTCCTGGTTACGCCGTCGGCGGACTTTTTCGCCGAACCGCACGTCGACGGCCTGATTGGTTACGGCAAGGTATTCCACCAGGCCGGGACAAGCTGGACTTTGAGTTCACACGCCTCCGAGGCGGCCAACTTCGGTATCTTCATCGGCAATTACGAAAACATGAAGCAGGTCGCGATGCGGGTGCGGGAGGCGGCGCAGTCGCTTGGCGTGAAGCGCATCGTGGTCGGCGAGTGCGGCCACGCCTGGCGGGTTGCGTACAGTTTCTGGAACTCGTTGATCGGACCATTCGATTTTCTTGACGAATCGTTTCCCATACCGCAGCACATTTGCGAGTTTACCTACGGTCTTCTGCAGCGCGGTGCGCTGCGCATCAACAAGGAGGAAAACGATGACAAGGTAGTCACCTTCCACGATTCTTGCAACGTGTCCCGTGGCTCGCGCATGGGCGACAAACCGGGCGGGCAGTTCACTGTTCCCCGGGAGATCATCAAGGCCGCGTGCAACAACTTCGTGGACATGGCTCCCGAGACGACCCTAGAGCACACGTTCTGTTGCGGCGGCGGCGGCGGGCTGCTGACCGACGACCTGGTGGAACTGCGGGTCAAGGGTGCGCTTCCCCGGATGGAGGCGCTCAAGCAGGTGGTCGATGAATATGGTGTGACGCACATGGCGGCAATCTGCGCCATCTGCAAGAGCCAGTTCACCAAAGTGCTGCCTTACTATGGTCTCGGCATGGACATGATAGTGAGCGTGCACCAGCTGCTGGGTGATGCGCTGGAGCTGGGGACGGAAGAGTAAATATCATGCTCTGTACATGGCGCTATTTGCTGACAACGCTGTGCATGTGTCTCCTGGCCGCGCCGACGACGGGTGCCGACGAAGCAGCTGAGCGCGGCACATTCAGCGGGGCAAAACCTACCGAAACGCCCGAGTGGTTCAAGGAAAGCTTCCTGGATTTCGAGCAGGACATCGACGAGGCGGCGGCCAACGGCAAGCGGTTGATGCTGTATTTCCACCAGGAGGGGTGCCCCTACTGCAACGCGCTGATTGAACATAATTTTAGCCAGCCCGATATTTACGAAACCGTCCGCAGCGAACTGGACGTGGTCGAGATCAACATGTGGGGTGATCGCGAGGTCGTGCAGGTCGGGGGGCAAACGTTCACGGAGAAGACGCTGGCGGAGGCGCTCAATGTAAACTATACGCCGACGCTGTTGTTCTTCAACGAAGCCAGGAAAGTCGCGCTACGGCTCGATGGATACTATCCGCCTGACGAATTTCGTAAAGCGCTGCGCTATGTCGTCGAAAGGAAGGATGGCGAAATGACGTACGCGAAATTCATCGCAAACCTGGCCATGGCCGCCGATGGCGGAGGTCTCAACAGCGAGGATTTCTTCGCACCCCCGCCATACGACCTGGATCGTGTAACCGGTTCTTCCAGGCCGCTTGCCGTGTACTTCGAGAAAGCGGGCTGCTCCTCCTGCGACGATTTGCATCAGAAAATATTGACCGATCCGCCCACCCGGCAGCTCGCAAAGGAGTTCGACAGTGTCCAGCTCGACCTGAGTGCGGATACAGCGGTAACTACACCTTCGGGTGAACGCACAACCGCCCATAAATGGGGGCTGGACCTGAACGTCAAATTTGCACCGACCATCGTGTTTTTCGATGCGTCCGGTCGGGAAGTGATGCGCACCGAGGCCATGTTCAGGACATTTCACACGCAGTCGGTGTTCGATTACGTTTTGAACGGGGGCTACGAGTCACAGCCGAATTTCCAACGCTATATTTCCGAGCGGGCCGACCGATTGATCGAGCAGGGTATCGATGTGGATATCTGGGGCTATCGATCGGATAGCGGAGCTGGTTCGGGAAACTGAAAGGGGTAATATGATGGCAAGCACAGCCGAAGAAACAAAAAGTGAAACCAAACTGACTTTTCGAGAATTCGAAGACGGCGATTACATCCAGAAAAACTGGCACGAGGCGATTTTTGAAGCCGATCATTCCCACAAGTGCCCGACCTACGTGCACCGCACACCGCCGTGTCAGGGCAGTTGCCCCTCCGGCGAGGACATCCGCGGCTGGCTGCAGATCGTGCGCGGTATGGAAAAGCCACCGGCAGGCGTCAGTATGCAGGAATATGCGTTCCGGCGCTCCACAGATGCGAACCCGTTCCCGGCGATCATGGGGCGGGTGTGCCCCGCGCCCTGTGAGGACGGGTGTAATCGCAACAACGTGGAAGACTTTGTCGGTATCAATTCCGTCGAGCAATACATCGGTGATTCCGCTTACCGGGAAAAGTTCAGCTTCGAGCAACCGCCGGCATTGAGCGGCAAGCGCGTGGCCATCATCGGAGGCGGCCCTGCGGGTCTGGCGGCGGCCTACCAGCTACGGCGAGATGGGCACGCATCTACTATCTTCGATGCACAGGAGAAGCTGGGCGGAATGATGTACTACGGCATCCCCGGTTATCGTACACCACGCCAGGTGCTGGAGCACGAGATCCAGCGCATCCTGGATCTGGGAGACATCGAGATCCGCACCAAAACCGCCGTGGGCACCGACGTAGGTATCGAAGAGCTCGAGCGCGAATTCGACGCGATTCTGTGGACCATCGGGTGCCAGGCGGGGCGCAGTCTGCCGGTGCCCGGTGCCGATGCGCCCAACTGCGTCAGCGGTGTCAAGTTTCTGCAGGCATTCAATGACGGAACGCTCCAGGTCACAACCGACAAGGTGGTATGCGTCGGCGGTGGAGACACCTCCATCGATGTGGTGTCGGTCGCGCGCCGACTGGGCAAGATCGATCGCGTCAATCCCAAGGACAGACCGGAAGAGGTGATTGGTGGATATGTCGCCCACGACGCCGCCTTCGCGGCGTCCAGGAAAGGCGCTGAGGTGACGCTGACCTCCTTGTTCCCGAAAAAAGCGATGACGGCTACGGAGCACGAAGTGGAAGATGCCCTGCGTGAGGGCGTCACGATCTACGATGGGGTGGTGCCGGTGGAAGTGATCAAGGACGCGGAAGGCCGGGCCTGTGCGCTGAAAATGGCCAAGTGCAGCCTGGACGACAAGGGCGTGCCGACCGCCATCGAGGGCACCGAATTCGAGCTGGAGTGCGACCTGATCGTATCCGCCATAGGCCAGGGTGGCGACCTGTCCGGGATCGAGGAACTGGACAACGGCCGCGGATTCATCGGCACCGACAAGTTCTACCGGATTACCGATCGGCCGGGCCACTTCGCCGCCGGGGACATCATCCGCCCCCATTTGCTGACGACCGCGATCGGTCAGGCGTCGATCGCGGCCAGAAGCATCGACAGCTATCTCAACGGCGTCGAGCCGAAAACCAACCCCAAAGTCGACGTGGACCACTTCGACCTGCTGGAGAAGCTCGACGAGTCGAACCTGTCTCCGGAGCAGTACGATCACACGCAGAAGTGGGGCACGGCGTCGGCGAATTTCGCGGTGCACAACTACGAGGATCGGTCGGCGCACGAGATCATCCCTGCCGATGAACTGTTTCTGGGTCATTTCGAGTACACGCCCCGCAACAAGCGGGAGGTCGTCGGTCCGGACGCTTCCCACGTGTTGGGGCACTTCGAGGAACGCCACCAGGGCCTGAGCGACGAACAGGCAGCAGCCGAGGCGACCCGCTGCATGAGCTGCGGCATGTGTTTCGAGTGCGACAACTGCGTCATTTACTGCCCGCAGGACGCCGTGTTTCGCGTCAGTAAGGACAACACTACAACCGGCCGCTACGTCGACACCGACTATGCGAAGTGCATCGGTTGCCACATCTGCGCAGATGTGTGCCCTACCGGATACATCGATATGGGCATGGGAGAGTAGGGCCCTGATCAACGTGCGGTATATTCTGATCTTGACCGTTTCGCTGGTTCTGTCCGGCATGGGCGTGGTGTATGCCCAGCTTGCCGGCAGCAGCAAGGCGGCGGGGCTGGAGCAGTGCGTCGAGCCAACCGCGTTCATGCGCAAGAACCACATGGAAGTCCTGCTGCACCAGCGGGATAAAACCACGCGCGAGGGCATTCGCACTCCGGATCACAGTCTGGTCGAGTGCGTGTCATGCCACGCCGGCCGGGATGACGACGGAAATTTCGTTGCGGTCAACGCGAAAGATCAGTTCTGCGCCGGTTGCCATGAAAAAGTGGCGGTTAATATCGATTGCTTCCAGTGCCATGCCACTCGGCCGGATGTCGAAGCACGTGGTGCGGAGTATCCGACCTTTGCGGGCAGCCCCTGGCGGGTGGAAAACATGTATTGCCTCAGCGCGAATTGAAACGTGTCGGATAACCAAGACAAGGGAAGGGAAGACCGAAGGACTTTTTTCGCGCAGGTGTCGGCGGGCGCTGCGCTGCTCGCGCTGGCCCCTGGATTCCGGCTGATCGATCTGGCGGTGGGCAAGAACGACGACGAACCGGCTAGCCCAGACGTACGCTGGGGGATGTTCGTCGACACGACCCGCTGCGCCGAGGGTTGTACGGATTGCGTGGACGCATGCAACACGGAGCACGGACTGCACGGATTCGATCGACCGCAGACCGATGCACAGTGGATCAGAAAGCTCGACCTCGAAGACGATCAGACCGGACAGACATGGTCGCTGCCGATGATGTGCCAGCACTGCGAAAGCCCGCCCTGCGTCGACGTTTGTCCCACCGGTGCATCGTTCGTCCGCGACGACGGCATCGTGCTGGTGGACAAGCACACGTGTATCGGCTGTCGCTATTGCATGATGGCGTGCCCTTACAAGGCGAGATCTTTCATCCATGAAGACCTGACCGACCAAAGGCCCCATTCGCCGCGCGGGAAGGGTACCGTGGAGAGCTGTAATTTTTGTGTGCACCGTGTGGATGGGAATCGTCTGCCCGCCTGCGTCGAGGCGTGCTCCGATGCGGGCCACAAGGCGCTGGTTTTCGGCGATCTGAACGACGCTGAAAGCACGGTGTCGAAACGGCTTTCGACGATGCAAACCACCCAGGTGCGCGACGACCTGGGCCTCAACACCGCGGTCCGTTACCACGGGGTCTGATGATGGAAGCGGCGCGCCAGCGTTACCGGACCCTGGAGATCGATGCGGGCAAATACTGGTTAACGCTTGCCGTGCTCGGCGCTGCGATTGGCGTCGGACTGCTGGCGGCGTACTACATGGAGCATCACGGCCACTGGGTGACCGGGATGTCCAATCAGATCGTGTGGGGCATGCCGCACGTCTTCGCCATCCTGCTGATCGTCGCCGCGTCCGGTGCGCTCAACGTGGCCTCGATGGGTTCGGTGTTCGGCGAAGCGCGCTACAAGCCCCTGTCCAGGATCTCGGGCCTGATCGCGGTCGCACTGCTGGTGGGCGGGCTGCTCGTCCTGGTGCTGGATCTGGGCCGGCCCGACCGGCTGATCGTGGCTATGACGACATACAATTTCAAATCGATCTTCGCATGGAACATCTTCCTGTACACCGGTTTCGTTGTTATCGCGGTCGTTTATCTTTGGATGCTTTTCGAACCGCGCATGGGGCGATTTTCCAGCCGGGTCGGGATCCTGGCATTCGTCTGGAGGATAGTGCTGACCACCGGTACGGGTTCCATCTTTGGATTTCTGGTGGCCCGCAACGCCTACGACGCGGCGATCATGGCGCCCCTGTTCGTGGCGATGTCCCTGTCCCTGGGCACCGCCCTGTTCATGCTGATAACGTGCGCCGTGCTGCGAATGAATAATGAGGATGTTGCGGGAGAATGGCTGCTCCGGCTCCGCAGGTTGAACGGCATCTTCGTGGCCGTGGTGCTTTATTTCACTATCGTTCAGATCGCCGCCGGTATGTACGTTGCGGAACATGGTGAAATCGTGCGGTTCATCCTGTCGGACGGCGGCGCGACCACCGGGATTTTCTGGATCGGGCAGATTATGATCGGAACCGTGCTGCCGATGATCCTATTTTTCCATACTCGCTGGGCCGAAATGCGCTGGATCATGACCGCCGCGATGCTCGTTGTCATCGGGGGAGTTGCACACCTGTACGTGATCATCATAGGCGGCCAGGCCGTCCCGATGGAACTGTTTCCCGGCAAGACCGAATTAAGCAGCTTCTACGACGGCGTCGTCGCCGGTTACACTCCCAGCGTGCCGGAATTGCTGCTGGGCCTCGGCGGAATTGCCGTTTCCCTGTTTCTGATTGTCGTCGCGCTGCGGGTCCTGCCGTTTCTGCCGGCTGCACCGGCCCCGCAGAAGCCTCCCCGCTGAAAGGGCGTATCGATGTCCGCTGTACTGATTACGGCAACCCGTAAGTCCTCCGGCAAGACCTCGTTCAGCCTGGGTCTTGCCGCCGCACTGCATGAGCGCGGCCACCGGGTGCAGACGTTCAAGAAGGGCCCCGACTATATCGATCCAATGTGGCTTTCCCGGGCCAGTCATCGGCCGTGTTTCAACCTCGATTTCTACACCATGCCGCATTCCGGGATCAGGGAGCTGTATCGCAAGCACAGCCGCGGCGCCGATAGGGTGATCGTGGAAGGCAACAAGGGGCTGCACGACGGAATGGCCGTGGACGGCAGCGACTCGACGGCTGCATTGGCCGTGCTGCTCGACCTCCCCGTGATCCTGCTGGTAGATACGAGCGGCATAACGCGCGGAGTCGCTCCGTTGGTGCGGGGGTACCAGGGCTTCGAGCCCATGGCCCGGATCGCAGGCATCGTGCTGAACAAGGTGGCAGGAGCGAGGCACGAGCGCAAGCTGCGGGACGCGATGGCTCGCTACAGTGATATCGCGGTGCTCGGTGCGATCGGTCGACACGCGGACATGGAAATCGAGGAGCGGCATATCGGGCTGGTGCCGAGTAGTGAGGATGTGAGTGCCATGACCAGGATCTCTGCAATCGCTCGGATTGTTGCCGATTCGGTCGATGTGGACGCCATTGTGGAAAAGTCTGCATCACCCCCGTATCCCGATCTCGCATCGGTGGCCACGACCGAATCGGGGGGTGTCAGGCGGCTGCGAATCGGGGTCGCGCGAGATCGGGCGTTTTGTTTCTACTATCCCGATGACCTCGAGGCGATGAGCCGGCTCGGCGCCGAGATCGTCTCCATCGATACGCTGCGCGACAGGAAGTTGCCTGCCGTGGACGCGCTATTCATCGGCGGCGGGTTCCCTGAACTGCACCTCGACGAACTGGCCCGAAACACGGGCCTGAAATGCGACATCAAGCGCTTCGTCGATGACGGCAGACCCGTGTATGCCGAATGTGGCGGACTGATGTACCTTTGCCGGGACGTTGCTTTCAAGGGCGTGACGCGCCCAATGGTCGGAGCGCTGGCGGCCAACGCCGTCATGCAGCCCCGGCCCGTAGGGCGGGGTTACGTGCGACTCAAAGAGACGGAGCATCACCCCTGGCCGCCAGTGGACGGCGGCATCGATCGCGCACTGGCGGTGCACGAATTCCATTATTCCAGACTCGACAATCTGGGTGCCGACGTGGATTTCGCCTACGACGTCGTCAGGGGCACCGGCATCAGGGATGGCAAGGACGGGCTGGTTTACAAGAACACGCTGGCCACATACAGTCACCATCGAAACGTCGGGGACAATCACTGGGTCGAGCGGTTCATCCGGCACATCGACAAGTGCAAGGGCGAAAATTCCGTTGCCCGGACGGCCGCACTTTAAACCCAGGACCGCGGACTAGCCCGCATATCTCACCAGGCGGCTTTAACTTCTGGCTAAGGACTTAAAAATGCTAGGTTATTTAGTTTTGACTGAAAAACAGTCTGTATCGACAACGCCTATCCCGGCGCTGGCTGGTCCAGGCCCCGCTGCGCTTGGGCTTCATTCGATCCATAACGCCGGCTATGCATCTCGCTCCAGCCCGGCGTTCATCGGCACCTGTCCTGCGCCATCGCTCGGGATCCTGGTGAGATATGCGGGCTAGAGCGATCATGGCACTGGTGATAACGGAGAGCGCGGCGCGGCGGATACTGCAATCCGCTCAGGAAAGCGGGCAGTCGGCTTCCGATCTGCGGATTGCCGCAAAAAGACGGGCGGACGGCAGCATTGAATACGCGATGGGGTTCGACGACAAACAAACGGAAGACGTGCAGGTCGACTGGCACGGGGTGAGTGTGATCGTGGGGCCCACCAGCACCGAACTGCTGTCGGGTACAACCCTCGACTACGTCGAACTGGAAGACGGGAAGCACGAGTTCATTTTCATGAACCCCAACGATCCCCACTACGTTCCACCCGCCCAGGAAGAATAGTTCGAAGCAGGTCAGCGAGAGCTTCGCGAATATACGCCGTCATGCGGGCGTTTTCATCTGCCATCGTCTGAAGCTGAAGCTTCTCCCAAATCCTCCGCAATCAACCGCATCTGCTCCAGCGCCGGATACCACCGCGGCTGCGATGCCGCCGAAGACTATTCGCGCGTATCGCCAATCGAGCCTTCGGCCACCGGGGGCGAGAAGATCACCAGGGTGATCCATCACGTGTTGTTGAACCACGACTTCAGCGGTGCCGGGGCGCGTATTTACGGTAAAGTTTGAGACTAAAGCTATATTATTCATACGGATAGATGTAGAATACTGTATATATTAACAGTATTCTTGCAAATGGAGGTGCCCCGTGACCCAGCCCACCAGTTCCCAAACCACCGCC
>JAHEIO010000075.1 GCA_024639325.1 Gammaproteobacteria bacterium | reverse complement strand
CCTTTCTTCATAGACGACTACTGGGCCAACGCGATCCTGCTGCCTTTCCTGATCTACGCACTCGCCGCCATTGGTCTCAACCTGCTTACCGGGTACTGCGGTCAGGTGTCGCTGGGTACCGGCGGATTCATGGCGGTTGGTGCGTTTGCCACGTTCAAGCTGACCACCGCATTTCCGGAACTCAATTTCATTATCGTCGTGCTGTTGTCCGGAGCGATTACGGCAGCGGTTGGCGTGATATTCGGCACCCCCAGCCTTCGAATCAAGGGATTTTACTTGGCGGTTGCGACGCTGGCGGCGCAGTTCTTCCTGGTCTGGATGTTCAACAAGGTCGACTGGTTCCTCAACTACAGCCCTACCGGCCAGATCAGCATGCCGCCGCGTGAACTGTTCGGGGTGCTGATTACGGGCCCTCGCGCCGATCCGGCGCACAAGTATCTGTTTTGCCTCATATTCATTGCGATTGCCGCGCTGACGGCCAAGAATCTGGTCCGCGGCCGCGTCGGCCGATCATGGATGGCGATCAGGGATATGGACATTGCCGCGGAATTGATCGGGATACGGCCTCTCGTAGCCAAATTGACGGCATTTGCCGTGAGCTCTTTTTACGTCGGCATGGCCGGTTCGCTGTATTTCGCCGTCTGGCTGGGCGCCGCGGAGCCCATCGAGGCTTTCGGCATCGAGCAGTCCTTTTTGGTGCTGTTTATGGTGATCATCGGAGGGCTGGGGAGCATTCTCGGTTCGTTCATGGGCGCCGCGTTCATGACCCTGATGCCGATACTGCTGAAGAATTTCATGGTCGACGGTCTTCAGCTTGCGGTCGTCACCGCCAAGCACGTCGAGATCACCCTGATGGGGGTGCTCATTATTTTGTTTCTGATTGTCGAGCCGCACGGATTCGCGCGGCTGTGGCAGATCGGGAAGGAGAAGCTGCGCTTGTGGCCGTTCCCGCATTAGGCAACACCCGGGAGTTGGCAGTGAGCGCGCGAATTTTAACTACGTAAGGAGGTTGAGAATCATGTTTCGAAAAACTGCAGGCACCGTGGCAGCGGGTGCGCTCGCGTCAGTATTGGCCGTTTCGACGGTCAGTGCTTACGAGCTTGTCATGCCGTCGCTGGACTATCGCACCGGTCCGTATGCACCCAATGGGATACCGTTTGCCAACGGCTACCACGACTATCTAATGATGCTGAACGCGCGGGACGGCGGGATCGAAGGGGTGCAGATCAAGCTGACCCAGTGCGAAACCGCATACAACACCAAGCAGGGCGTAGAATGCTACGAGAAGGTAAAGAACACCGAACCCTCCAGGGCGCTGGTGTTTCAACCGCTGTCTACAGGCATCACCTACCAGCTCATCCCCAAGGCTTCGGTCGACGAGATCCCCGTCCATTCCATGGGTTACGGCCGGACCTCGGCCGCCAACGGCAAAGTATTCGAGTGGATCTTCAACTTTCCCGCAACGTACTGGGACCAGGCGGCGGTGTTCATGAAGTACATCGGCGAACGTGAAGGGGGCATGGAGAACCTCAAGGGCAAGAAGATTGCACTGGTCTACCACAACTCGGCCTATGGCAAGGAGCCCATCCGCACCCTGGAGAAGGGAGCGGAAAAGTTCGGATTCGAACTGATGCTGCTGGCGGTGGATCACCCCGGTCAGGAGCAGAAAGCGACCTGGCTGCAGATCCGCAAGGAGAAGCCCGACTGGGTCATGATGTGGGGATGGGGTGTAATGAATCAGGTGGCAATCAAGGAAGCCGCATCGATACGCTATCCTATGGATCATTTTCTGGGCGTGTGGTGGTCCGGCTCCGAGAACGACGTGTTGCCCGCGGGTGACGGCGCCAACGGCTACCTTTCAGGCGCGTTCCACGCACCCGGCGACAACTTCCCGGTTCACGACGACATCAAGAAACATGTCTACGACACGGGCAAGGCGCTGGGTGAGCGCGACCGGATCGGCGAGGTGCTGTACAACCGCGGCCTGATCGCAGCCGTCTACGCCGCCGAAGCCATTCGCAACGCGATGAAGATCCACGACACCAAGGAAGTTACACCGGCCATGGTTCGCGACGGCATGGAGGCGCTCGATCTGACGGAGGCACGACTGACCGAACTGGGTCTGCCGGATTTCACCATTCCGGTTAAGGTAACGTGCGACAACCACGCGGGCCCGAGAAAAGTCGCTATCCAGCAGTGGGATGCGGGCGAGAAGAAGTGGACCATGGTGACCGACTTCTACGATACCATGAATGACATCGTGGATCCGCTCATCGAGGAAGATTCGGGCGCATACGCGGCGGAGAACAACATCACGCCGCGTGACTGCTAACCCACGATTTCCCGGAGAGATAACAGGTAAAAGCGGTTGGCGGAAAGTAAACCAAATGCTGGAAACGGCGCCCTGCTCGGCATCAATAATATCGAGGTCATCTATGACCACGTGATACTGGTGCTGAAGGGGGTTTCACTGGAAGTGCCCGAGGGGGGCGTGGTTGCCCTCCTCGGCGCCAACGGCGCGGGGAAATCGACGACCCTCAAGTCGATATCCAATCTACTGGGTGCCGAGCGTGGGGTCGTTACCAAGGGCTCTATCATCTACCGTGGTGAAAGCGTGCATGGCCTTTCTCCGAACGAGCTGGTAAACCGCGGGGTGGTGCAGGTCATGGAGGGCCGCCATTGTTTCGAGCACCTTACCGTGGAGGAGAATCTGCTGACCGGCGCCTACACCCGTCGGGATGGCCGGGGCGCCATCAACAAGGACCTCGAACTCGTATACAGCTATTTTCCAAGGCTGAAGGAACGCCAGAAATCCCAGGCCGGCTACACCTCCGGCGGCGAGCAGCAGATGATCGCGGTGGGCCGGGCCCTGATGGCGCGCCCGTCCCTGATACTGCTCGACGAACCTTCCATGGGGCTCGCGCCGCAGCTCGTGGAGGAAATATTCGATATCGTCAAGCGGCTCAACGAGAACGAGAAGGTCACATTCCTGCTCGCCGAGCAGAACACCAACATGGCGTTGAAGTATTCCAAGTATGGCTACATCCTGGAAAACGGCCGCGTCGTCATGGATGGCGACGCCGGCGCCCTGCTCGACAACGAGGACGTCAAGGAATTCTATTTGGGGATGAGCGGCGATGAGCGAAAGAGTTTTCGCGAAGTGAAGCACTATCGCCGGCGCAAGAGGTGGCTCGCGTGACCTGCCGCGGGCCGAATTGTTAATATACGGCGGGATTCACAAGGGGACTATGTCGTAGGAGCGGCGCACCCGCCGCGATAAATCGCCGCGTCGGAGCGGCCCCCACCTGGAATGCGATTATGAACGACACCCGATATTTCGACGATCTGGAGATCCGTGATCCGGAATCCCGGCATCGAGATGTTTTCCAGAAACTGCCCGCATTCCTGGCACGCGCCAAAGAGCGTGCGGAATCCGTGGGTCGAATGCTCGACGGCATCGATCCGGCCGGGATCACGGACCGCGATGCGCTGGCCGGTGTTCCCGTGCTGCGCAAGTCCGAACTCCTGGAGCGACAGATCGCGCGGCGTCCGTTCGGCGGATTCGCTGCGGAGAAGGCTTCGGAAATGATGAGAATCTTCGGTTCCCCGGGCCCAATCTACGAACCCGAAGCTCACACGAAGGACTACTGGCGCATGGCACGGGCCCTGTATGCAGCGGGCTTCCGGGCGGGGGATCTGGTGCACAACACGTTTTCCTATCACTTCACACCCGCCGGGTCGATGCTTGAGAGCGGCGCGTTCGCCATCGGCTGCACCGTGTTCCCCGCCGGGGTCGGGCAGACGGAACTGCAGGCCCAGACTATCGCCGACTTGAGACCCAATGGCTATGTCGGTACACCGTCATTTCTCAGAATCATCGTCGAAAAAGCCCAGGAACTGGGACACGATGCGTCCAGCATAAAGAAAGCGCTGGTTTCCGGCGAAGCGCTGCCTGCCAGCCTGAGAGCCACCATCAACGGCATGGGTATATCGGCGCGGCAGTGCTACGCCACCGCCGATGTCGGCCTGATTGCCTACGAATCAGAGGCCCAGGAGGGCTTGATCGTCGATGAAGGAGTTGTCCTGGAAATCGTCAGACCGGGAACGGGTGAGCCCGTTGAGGCGGGAGAAGTCGGAGAGGTCGTGGTGACGACATTCAACGAAGCATACCCTTTGATCCGATTCGGAACGGGCGATCTGTCGGCGGTAATGACCGGCCGAAGTCCGTGCGGTCGGACCAATCTTCGGATCAAGGGTTGGATGGGCAGGGCGGACCAGACAGCCAAGGTCAAGGGCATGTTCGTTCACCCGTCGCAGGTCAACGACGTCGTCAAACGCCATCCGGAAATCGACCGGGTCCGTCTGGTCGTGCAGAATGACGGCAGGAACGATATCATGACTTTGCAATGCGAGTCAGCCACGCATGGAGATGATCTTGCGGGTGCCATATCCAAGAGCATCCGCGAGGTCTGCAAGCTCCGGGGAGCGGTGGAATTCGTGGTTTCAGGCTCGCTTCCCAACGATGGCAAGGTCATCGACGATCAAAGGACGTACGAGTGATCAACCCGGTGTTCATCGGCACCTGTCCTGCGCCATCGCTCGGGATCCTGGTGAGAAATGCGGGTTAAAGTCGGCATCATCGGCGGCACCGGCTATACCGGCGTCGAGCTGCTGCGCATCCTCGCGACCCACCCGCAGGCAAGCGTGGAGGTCATTACCTCGCGCGGCGAGGCCGGGACCCCGGTCAGCGACGTGTTTCCCAGTTTGCGTGGGCACCTCGACATACCATTCGTGGCACCGGACGAGGCGGGACTCGCCGGCTGCGATGTCGTGTTTTCGGCAGCCCCGAATGGGGTTGCCATGTCCCATGCGCGCCGGCTGCTGGATTGCGGAGTACGTTTGATCGACGTCGCGGCGGATTTCAGACTCAAAGATCCGCAGGTGTGGGAAAGATGGTACGGCATGGCGCATGAATGCCCGGATTTGCTGGATGCGGCGGTGTACGGGCTGCCGGAGCTCAATCGTGCCCGGATCAGGGACGCGCGGATCGTCGCCAACCCGGGATGCTACCCGACCACCATTGCACTGGGTCTGCTGCCCCTGCTGGCGGAGGGGCTCATTGCCACCGATGACCTCGTTGCCGACGCCAAATCCGGGGTAAGCGGCGCCGGCAGAAAGGCCAGCGTGGGAACCCTGCTTGCCGAGGCGTCGGAATCCATGAAAGCCTACGGCGTCGACGGACACCGACATCAGCCTGAAATTCACCAGACGCTGTCACAGATTGCTCAGAAAACGGTGTCCCTTACGTTCGTTCCTCATCTCACCCCGATGATCCGGGGTATCCACGCAACGATCTATGGGAAACTCGAGAATGATGCCGATTCGCCTCAACAGGTGTTAGAGCGATACTACGCCGAGGAACCGTTTGTAGATGTCATGCCTGCGGGCAGCCATCCCGAAACGCGCTCGGTGCGGGGAAGCAACACCTGCAGGCTGGCCGTGCATCGGCCTAACGGGGGAAAACGGATTGTTGTATTGTCCGTCACCGACAACCTGGTCAAGGGAGCCGCGGGTCAGGCGGTGCAGAACATGAATATAATGATGGGCCTCGATGAGACCCTGGGTCTGATGACACCGGCGTTGTTGCCCTGAAATGCTCCGCAACAAAACCGACACTATCGTAATAAAGCCGAAGATGTCATCGGTCTCGCGGTTGCTGCTGGTCATCATTCCCGTATTTCTGTTTGTTGCCGCGGTCGCCGGCGCATATCAATATGGGACTCGGCAGAAAAGCGCGGAGCTGGAGCGGGTAAGAACCGAGCTGATCGAACTCAATGACAGGCACGAGTTCCTGAACCGGCGTTATTTGCGGATACAGGAATCTTTCGTTGAATTGAAGCGGCAGCTCAGTATAGACGATTCCGCCTACGCTCAGCTGCGCTCCGAGCTGGAGCAGTCGAATAATCAGTTGGCGGAGCTGACAAGTGAATTGAAGTTCTACCGGAGTATCATTTCTCCACAGGAAGGGAAGCAAGGCGTTCGGGTTCAGGATATTACCGTGGCACCTACAGACCAAGCCGGAACGTTCAAGTACAAGCTGGTGCTGATCCAGACCCTGCAGCAGGGAAAGGAGCTCACCGGCACGGTAAGGATATCCATCAAGGGAGATAGCAACGGCGAGTCCAGGATCATCGAGCATCCGGAAGACGGGCAGGAAAAACTGCAGGTGAGTTTCAAGTATTTTCAGAGCCTCACCGGTACCTTTGATCTGCCGGATGCGTTCGTTCCCCTGGAAGTGCGCATTGACCTGACCGCCGATAAGGACAAATCGCTGATCGACGAAAGGTGGTATCCATGGGGTGAGATTGCAGCCGCTCAGACCTCATAGACTCTGATGGCAACTTAGACAGACGGCAAACAATCGCGGCGGGGCGCCGCTCCTGCCCGTGGGCAGCGCTTCGCGCCGATTCGAACAGGCGGTCTTGGTGCGGTATCCGAGCTGAGCTATACTTTTCAACTCGCGCGATCTGAATGAAGACGGGGGAAATACGAAAGGCAGGCGGCGCGCTTCGTCGACAACAACAGTTGTAGAGTCTTACCCGAAGGAGGGATAACCCAGATGTTAGGAAACAAGAAACCGACCAGCCCGTCGGCGCCGGTAAGCAAACCCGTTGACACCATCGACACGCTCATCGGCAAGAAGACCGTGTTCAAGGGGGACGTCGAATTTTCCGGCGGCCTGCGTGTGGACGGCCAGGTTAAAGGCAATATCATCGCCAGGGACGAAACCAACAGTACGCTGGTGGTGAGTGAATTAAGCGAGATCGAGGGCAATATTGACGTGCCCCACGTCATCGTCAACGGTACCGTGAAGGGCAACATAAAATCCACGGCGCACATCGAACTTCAGCCCAATTCACGCATTGTCGGGGACGTTCAATATAAAGGGGTTGAAATGCAGCTGGGCGCCTCCATTAACGGAAATCTGGTGTGCGATACCAGCAGGTCGGAAGCCCCGGCGGCGAGCGCGGCCGAAAGTGCCCCGGAACCACCGACACAGAAGGTGTTGGAAAATTGTTGAACTAATTGACCGCAGTCCGGGTCGGAGTAATAATGCAATGAAGATGTTCAAGTGGAGTAGACAATGAGCGAGCCAGCGGTGGAGATCCCGCAGCCCCTGGATTTTACCGACAGTGCTGCGGCCAAGGTCAAGAGCCTGATAGACGAGGAAAAAAATCCCGCATTGAATCTGCGTGTCTATGTGCAGGGCGGCGGATGCTCCGGATTCCAGTACGGCTTCACCTTCGATGAAGACCGGAATTCGGACGATACGTCCATCGAGAAAGGCGGCGTCACGCTGCTGGTGGACCCGATGAGTTTCCAGTATCTCGTCGGGTCGAAGATCGACTACAAAGAAGATCTTGAAGGGGCAAGATTTATCATCAACAACCCCAACGCGACTACTACGTGCGGGTGCGGGTCTTCATTTTCCTCTTAGCGGAAACTTCGGAACAACATCACAGGGGGCTTTTGCCCCCTTTTTTCGGCCATCGCATTGCTCAAGGTGTGAGCTCTTCCACCAGCAGCATCCACTGATGAACATCGAGCCTGCCGATTAATTCGAACCCGCCGTTGCCGTCCGGCCGGAACAGCGCGGCCTCGGCTTCGTCGGGGTAGATGGGTGTAGCTTCCCGAGCGACGTTGCCGTGGCCGACGAGGACGACGTTCGTCCCCGCTGGAGGTGAATCGGCAAGGCGAATACGCGCGCGGCGTAAAATTGCGCTGCGGCCGCCGAAGAAGGACGCCGCGCGCAGGTTCATGATATCGGTCGTGGTTTCGACGGGGCCAAGTTCCATGAGGCGCGCGGTTTCGACGGTACGGCAGTACGGGCTTGCCAGCACCCGGCCCACCGGTATGCCGAGGGCGCGGATTGCATCTCCGATCGCGCTCGCGGTGCCTCTGCCTTCATCCGCGAGTTGGCGCATGCGTGAGGGATCGCAACTCGTCCAGTCCCCGGCATTGTCGAGCTGGTCGTGTTTTGACCAGTCGGTCTGGGCGTGCCGGAAGTATATGTTGTAACCGCCATTGCGCAAGGACTGCACCAGTACCTCACCGGCAGGATCGGAAATGGAGTCGGATCTAACCGGACCGGCCGCGCATATCGCTAAAAGGAGGACAGCCGTGAGCCGCGTCATAGCATTGGCCGCCAGGTCGGCGGCGAGATAGGCCGACAACCGTTGCAAGCCGAACTTCTGATGCGAATTACCAATCAAGTGCATTTGCCAGAATGACCAAGGTGATATAAAACCATCCCGGCCGCCGTGGTGCAATACGTGATCCGGGTCTATTTTGAACATCTCCGTGATTGATACCAGGAAATTGAGGGAAACAACAATGATTCTCCGAATTGCCGTCGCTTTACTAGCCTTTTTCTCAGTCACTCAGACTGGCGGCGACGAACCGATGGTTAAGTTCGTCGGCGCCAGTGGAACGGGGCTTGAGAACCCGCACGATTTGAAGCTGTCACCAGATGCCAGATTTCTTTTTGTTTCAGATGTCGGTAACAACAGAATTGCCATTCTGCATCCGGACACCCTGGCCCTGGTCGGTGAATTCGGCTCTGATCACCAGTCCGGCACTCACGATATCGATTTCGACCCACAGGGCCGCGCGTATGTCGCCGATACCCACAACAATCGAGTCACTGTGTATGCCGTGAACGGCACGTCGGCCAGCCTGATAGCCGAAATAAGCGGGCGTTTCCGGGGTCCCGAGGGTGTGCTTGCTCATCCCAACGGCCGTATCTATGTCGCGGGCGCGTGGTCGGGCAACGTGGTCGCCTACGAAGACGGCGAACCGGTTGCCGAACTTGACGGGCTTTCGTCACCTCACGATCTCGAGGTCACGCCGGATGGTGACATCTGGCTGTCGGACTCCGGTAATAACCGGATGCTGTTGTTGTCTCCGGACCTGCAGGTCAAGCGTGAACTCAAGGGTAGCCCCTATGACTTCGATGGAGTTCGTTATCAGGATGTAATGGCCGATGGCACCTTGATTGCGGCAGACAAGAACAACCACGCGGTCAAGATCATCGCGTCGGATGGAACAGTTCTGTTCGTTCTGGGCACGGGAAGCCCGGGGAAGGGGCCGGGCAGGCTCGCCACCCCGGAAGGGGTTGAGGTAAAGGAAAACACCCTCTGGATATCCGATTCAGGAAACGATCGGGTAGTCAAATATACGATTGAACTGAATTGAAAATTCGGATCAACCCGCATCGTTGCGGGCAAGCTGGATAGTGCTGTCGCTGACCATCGCCGTTTTCAATTCCCGGGCTTTTCGCAGAAACACCTCACGCTGCTCGTCGGCGATGGGTTCCGCCCGGGGAAGTTCGTAACCCAGCGGGTCCACGTGTTCGCCGTTTACCCTGAATTCGTAATGCAGGTGCGGGGCGGTAGCCGAACCGGTTTGCCCGACAAAGCCGATGATCTGGCCCTGTTTTACCGGCGTGCCGGGTTTGATTTTGCTCTTGTGGCTGGACAGGTGTCCATAAAGCGTACCGTATCCGTTGGCGTGCTTAAGCACGACAGTCTTGCCATAGCCGTTCTTGGTGCCGATGAAGCCGATGGTGCCGTTGGCGGTGGCGAGCACGGGTGTTCCCCTGGGCGCAGCGTAATCCACTCCCTGGTGTTCTTTCCACTCCTTCGAAATCGGATGCAGGCGTCTCTTCGAGAATCCCGAGGTTACCCGGCTGATTTTCATCGGTGTGCGCAGGAAGGTGCCGCGCAGATTTCGCCCCTCTGCATCGAAGTACTCGACGCGTCCGCTCTTGAGGACGTGCCTGAATGCATAGAGCTCGCGATCCTGGCTGACGTATCGCGCCGCAAGAATATTTCCCTCGCCCTTGCGGATGCTTCCATCCATCAACTCCTCGTGAATGATGGAAAAGCGATCGCCCTTCTGCAGGTCTTTTGCGAAATCGATTTCCCATCCAAAGATGCGCGCCAGTTTGAGGATCAACTTGTCACTGAGTCCCGCATCCGCCGCCGCCTTGAACAGCGAACTCTCGATTTCGACATCAACCGACTTTGGGTGTTTGTCAAGTTCATCCTGGATGCTGTCGAACCTCATTGAGCCGTCCGTCTCCAGTACGATGTTGAGGCTCTTGTTATTGCGAAGCTCGAAGCTGAGCGCGCGCAGCTTGCTGTCCTCGTCGCGGCCTATGCGGACCATCCGGCCGGGTACCAGAATCCGTATGTCCCCGGCGCCTTTGTGTGCGGCGATCCGCAGCGCGTCAATGGTACTCAGGTTTTGCTTTTTGAATATTCTGGACAAGGAATCACCACGCTTTATCTCATAGTTGCTCCAACGGATCGTTTGCGCAAGCCGATCAGGATGCGCGATATCTTTGCCACTGTCCGCAGCGGTATCTGCCGCTCCAGGATTTTCACTATTTTTGCTCCCGCGACTTTGCTCTGCCTGGGCCGCCGATTGCGACAATGGCTTTCCGGATCCGGGATTTTGTGATGCAATCAGGTTCGACACGGGTTCGCCTGTACGGGGCTTCGCCAGCGGCCCGGAGGCGTCGCTGACATCCGGCGACCCCCCAAACAGGCTGAGCACCAGCGAGCCGATCCAAATCACGGCGGCGACGGCCCCAACTCCGGCCAGTATAGTGAGTACTTTCCTGCGATTTGGTGGGGGCTGAACGGCGTATCCGGGATCGACGAAGTGCTTGAGATCCCGCGAGAACAGTTGATTGGCGTGGCTCAAGGCTGAATTTAATACCTGACTTGAACGATGGTGTGTAATTTACGGATTTTATTGAGAAAGTCAAAAGAAACATCGATGAATTTGATGCGTTGCAATAGAATTCAGCCCCGGCACCGTGTGATGACGCGTCGATGGCAATTGGAAACCCCCTGAGAACAGTGAATAAGAGCGCCGAAGAACAGATGGAAATGGTCGCACGCGGCACCGATGAGATCATACCGAAGTCAGAGCTAGCGAACAGGCTGGCAGCGGGCAGACCGCTGCGCGTCAAGGCGGGTTTCGATCCCACTGCCCCGGATCTTCACCTGGGGCATACCGTGCTGATCAATAAAATGCGGCACTTTCAGGAACTTGGTCACGACACGATATTCCTTATCGGTGATTTCACCGGGATGATCGGAGATCCATCCGGCAAGAGCGCAACCAGGCCGCCGCTGTCGCGCGAGCAGATAGAGGCGAATGCCGCCACTTACAAAGAGCAAATTTTCAAGATCCTGGATCCGGACAGGACGACGGTGGACTTCAACTCCCGATGGATGGACGAACTGGGCGCCGCCGGACTGATCAGCCTGGCGTCGAGATACACGGTGGCGCGTATGCTGGAACGCGATGATTTCAGCAAGCGGTATAAAAGCAATCAGCCGATAGCAATTCACGAACTGCTCTACCCGCTGGCGCAGGGTTATGACTCGGTGGCATTGAAAGCCGACGTTGAGCTAGGCGGCACCGATCAGAAGTTCAATCTTCTGGTGGGCCGCGAACTGCAAAAACAGTACGGCCAGGCGCAGCAGGTCGTCGTCACTGTGCCCCTGCTGGAAGGGCTGGACGGAGTCAACAAAATGTCGAAGTCGCTGGACAACTATGTCGGCATTACCGAACCGCCGAACGAGATGTTCGGAAAACTGATGTCGGTTTCGGACGAGCTGATGTGGCGGTACTTTGATCTGCTGAGCTTTCGAACAAACAGCGAGATCTTCAGAATGAGGGAGAACATGGCAGCAGGCACGAACCCAAGGGATATCAAGTTCCTGCTTGCAGAGGAGATCGTGGAACGTTTCCATTCCGCTTCAGCCGCAACACGGGCAAAGGAGGAATTCATCCGGCGGTTTCAGAAAGGCGCCATGCCGGATGATATGCCGGAACTCGACATCGATGCCGTTGATGGCAAGCTGCCGCTGGCCAATTTGCTCAAGCTTGCCGGCCTGACCAGCAGCACGTCAGAATCGCACCGCATGGTCACCCAGGGCGCGGTGAAAATAGATGGAGAACCGGTCAAAGATAGTCGCGCGGAAATCGATGCCCACAGCAGTCACGTCTACCAGGTGGGCAAGCGGCGATTCGCGAAAGTCACGCTTAGATAGCGTCCGGCTAATGCCGCCGGAACATGCGCTCGGACAAAGATAGCGACAACCTCTGGGCGAATACCGCCCGTGTTGAATGCGGGGCATCCGCGCTGCGCGACGATATCACCGCGGATGTTTTGGTCGTCGGCGGCGGATTCACGGGTTGCTGCGCCGCGTTGCAGCTCGCAAAATCCGGTGCCGGTGTGTGCCTTCTCGAAGCGCGTTCGCTGGGCTACGGCGGCTCCGGCCGTAACGTCGGCCTGGTCAATGCGGGGCTCTGGCTGGAGCCGGATAGAATCGAAAGAATCCTGGGATCCGCCGCCGGCGTGCGGCTGAATGAGACCCTTGCACTTGGCCCGGCGCAGGTGTTTTCGCTGATAGAAGAACACGGCATCGATTGCGACGCCACGCGAACGGGAACGCTCCACTGCGCGCACTCGGAAAGTGGTCTGGCAGACCTCAGGGAACGCCTGCGGCAATACCGCGCCCGCGACTGGAACGTCGACCTCCTGGATTCGAATGAAACAGCCCTTAAAACCGGTACGTCGAGATACTGCGGCGCGTTGTGGGACCACCGAGCCGGCACCATACAGCCGATGGCTTACGTGCGCGGTTTGGCCATAGCGGCGATGGCCTCCGGTGCCCGTATTTTCGAAATGAGTCCGGTGACGGAAATCGTATGCAAACAGGGTCAATGGGTAGCGGCAACGGAAAACGGATCGGTGCGAGCAGACGCGGTGGTGCTGGCCACCAATGCCTACCACCAGGGGTTAAGGCACGACGCCCGGCCTAGCTACACACCGGTCAATTTCTTTCAGGTTGCCACGACCCCGATCGATGATGAAATCGTTGGCTCGATCCTTGCCGAACGCCAGGGTGCCTGGGATACGATGAAGGTGATGTCTTCATTTCGAGTCGATGCCGAGCGCCGCTTCGTGCTGGGTTCAGTCGGCTCTCTGGACGGATTTGGCCGTCAAGTGCATTGCGCCTGGGCACGTCGCAGGCTCGAAGAAATGTATCCAGCGATTTCCGACAGCGAGTTTGAATTCGCGTGGTCGGGTCGTATTGCCATGACGTCGAACCATCTGCCCAGGATCGTCAAATTTGGCGAGCGGGCGCTGGCAATTTACGGATACAGCGGGCGCGGCATTGGCCCGGGTACGGTATTTGGTACGTCCGTCGCCAACTATCTGCTGTCAGGCAATGGCGACGATTTGCCGCTCGAGCCGGTCGGCGCGCATCGTGAACTGTTGTCGAAATTCAAACAAATAGGGTATGAGCTGGGCGCAACCGGATATCATCTGACCGTCAGCCGGGGAGCTCGATAGAGAAGATCCCCATGCGTACACTGTATGACGAATCGCTTTACATCAACACGCCCGTGCAGAGCTACTGGGAACGCACGGCCGGCGGCCCGGACGGAGCATCCACCCCTCTGAAAGGTTCGGTAGATGTCGATGTGGCGGTGATTGGCGGTGGTTACACGGGGCTATCCACCGCGCTGCATCTGGCCCGGGATCATCATATCGACACCTGCGTGCTGGAAAGCGGCCATATGGGTTGGGGGGCGTCCGGTCGAAACGGCGGTTTCGGCTGTATCCCTGCCTCCAAGCTGGGGATCGAAGCTCTCGTTTCGCGCTACGGCCTCGATGAGACACAGCGTTTTTTCGCGGCGCAACTCGACGGACTGCAGCTAATCCGGGACCTGTGCAACGGCGAGGGAATCGACTGCGACCTGGTCGGAGACGGCAATCTGGAAGTGGCGCACAGGCCGTCGCGCCTGCGGGACCTAGTCCGGTACGCCGACGAGTTGACGCGGCATTTCGGTATCCCAACCCGCGTGCTCCACCGGGCGGAATTCGGCGAGTTGGGCTTTGAGTGCGCGGAACAGTGTGGCGGCATTCATATGGCTGCCGGGTTTGGACTGCATCCATTGAAATTCGCCAGGGGACTTGCGGATTCGGCCCGCCGACATGGCGCTGTTCTGTATCCCCACAGCGAGGTGGAGTCCTGGCAACGGCAAGGTAATGTTCATGTTTTAACAACGCGCGACGGCCGGGTTAAGGCTGAAAGGGTCGTGCTTGCAACTAATGGCTACCTTCGTGAAGGTCTGCATGATGGATTCGACCGCAGGCTGCTACCTGCGATATCGAATATCGTTACCACGCGGCCGTTGAGCAGGGAAGAGCTGGCGGCCCACCGCTGGAGCACATCCAATCCCATATGCAACACGCGCAATTTGCTCTTCTATTTCAGGATGCTGCCCGATAACAGCTTCCTTTTCGGTGCTCGGGGTGACACCACCGGAACGGCACGGGATGGGGAAAGGATGAAGGCATGGATGACGCGGCGGCTGGGCGAAGTGTTTCCCCACTGGCGTCGTGTTCCGATTTCGCATTACTGGCGGGGACTGGTATGCGTGACCCGGAAAATGACGCCGAGTATCGGCCGCGATATCGATGATCCGACGGTGTACTATGCATTCGGCTACCACGCGAACGGCGTTAATACCGCGCCATGGGCGGGCAAGCAGATTGCGGAAATGATCTCGCGGAATGACGACGGCGCGGACAGGATCCCGGTTGTGTGCCGCGGCTTGCCCCGGGAGTTTCCACTGGCCGGGCTGAGGCTCTGGTATTTGCGTGCAGCATATCAGTATTATAAGTTGATCGACGCGCTGCCTTGATTCGTGCATTGTGCGAACGGGTTCTCAGGCGCGCCTTGGGCCAACGATTCGAAAAGGGAGAGAGTTAAGTGAAAGCGGCGGTGTGTCGAGAATTTGGAAGATCCCTGGTCATCGAGAACCTCGAAATCGATTCGCCCGGGAACGGCGAAGTAAAGGTCAAACTCGCGGCGTGCGCCATTTGTCACAGCGATATTCACTATATGGAGGGTGCGTGGGGCGGTAAACTGCCCGCGGTTTACGGCCACGAGGCGTCCGGCGTCGTTGAAGCAACAGGACCGGATGTCGCCCTGATAAAACCCGGTGACCACGTCGTAGTGACGCTGATCCGGTCCTGCGGCCGCTGCTACTACTGCGTCCGCGGTCAGCTCAATTTGTGTGAAAGCACTTTTCCCCTGGATCGGAACAGCCCGCTGTCGGACGCGAACGGAGCACCCGTGGTACATGGCTTGAGAACCGCGGCATTCGCTGAGTATGCGCTGGTGGACCAGTCCCAGGTCGTCAGAATTCCCGAGGCGATGCCTCTCGACAGCGCCTCACTCCTGGCGTGCGGTGTCATCACCGGCCTCGGCGCCGTGGTTAACACCGCCAGGGTTTCGGCGGGCAGCAGTGTGGTCGTGATCGGAACCGGGGGTGTGGGACTAAACAGCGTGCAGGGCGCGTCGCTTTCCGGCGCCTTTCCGATTATCGGTGTGGACCTGGCCGACAACAAACTTGCAGCGGCTCGCGAGTTTGGCGCAACGCACACCCTCAATCCATCACGCGAGGACGTTGTAAACACGGTTAGATCGTTGACCCAGGGGCGGGGCGCCGACTATGTGTTCGTGACGGTGGGGAGCGGACCCGCAATCTCCACCAGCGTTGGCTTGCTGAGGCGATCCGGAACGGCGGTCGTGGTCGGCATGCCGGCGGTGGGGGTCAAGACCGAGATTGAAGCGCTCGATTTTGCCGATAACGGCCAGATTCTCATGGGCAGCAAGATGGGTTCCGCACGCATCAGCGTCGACGTGCCGAAGCTTGTAGCACTCTATGAACGGAAGAAGCTCAAACTGGACGAACTCGTCACGGCTCGATATGCGCTGGATGACATCAATGAGGCGATTTCGGCCGTGAAAAACAGCGAGGCATTGCGCAACGTCATCGTATTCTAGTTGGTATAAGGTCAGGTTGGGCATCAACGATTGAGAATCCGGGTCCCGAGCCGCTCCCTACAGGCCGATCCGTTTGATGACGCGTTGATTCCTTTTCGGGACGACACGGGTTTTTCCGCTACAAACCGATGGTTTTTCATCTTGAAAGGTATATAATACCGGGTCCCCCAGATTTGTATTGACCGGGGTGATCTGGCGCGTATAATGCGCGCCTCCGGAGACCGGGGTGCAGGCGGGATTTTGACTCGAACGACCTGATACCGCCTCAGATCTCCGAATGCTCTTTTAAAATTTGGACCAAGTAATTTGTGTGGGCGCTTTGATCGATTCAGGTTTCCAAGAAAGATCCGCTCTGATCACCCTAGGCAGGACTTGTCCTGATCCGACGGTAAATGAGCATCCAGTTTGTCCTGAGCTTTATCAGGATAGAAGTATAAACTGGAGAGTTTGATCCTGGCTCAGATTGAACGCTGGCGGCAGGCCTAACACATGCAAGTCGAACGCGAAAGCTCCTTCGGGAGCGAGTAGAGTGGCGAACGGGTGAGTAACACGTAGGAATCTACCCAAGAGTGGGGGACAACCCGGAGAAATCCGGGCTAATACCGCATACGCCCTACGGGGTAAAGTGGGGGACCTTTCGAGGCCTCGCGCTTTTGGATGAGCCTGCGTCGGATTAGCTTGTTGGTAAGGTAAAGGCTTACCAAGGCGACGATCCGTAGCTGGTCTGAGAGGATGACCAGTCACACTGGGACTGAGACACGGCCCAGACTCCTACGGGAGGCAGCAGTGGGGAATATTGGACAATGGGGGAAACCCTGATCCAGCCATGCCGCGTGTGTGAAGAAGGCCCTAGGGTTGTAAAGCACTTTCAGTGGGGAAGAAAAGCCTGAGGTTAATACCTTCGGGTCTTGACGGTACCTACAGAAGAAGCACCGGCTAATTCCGTGCCAGCAGCCGCGGTAATACGGAAGGTGCAAGCGTTAATCGGAATTACTGGGCGTAAAGCGCGCGTAGGCGGCTAGATAAGTCGGGTGTGAAAGCCCCGGGCTCAACCTGGGAACTGCATTCGATACTGTCTAGCTAGAGTGTAATAGAGGGATGCGGAATTCCGCATGTAGCGGTGAAATGCGTAGAGATGCGGAGGAACACCAATGGCGAAGGCAGCCTCCTGGATTAACACTGACGCTGAGGTGCGAAAGCGTGGGGAGCAAACAGGATTAG
>JAHEIO010000189.1 GCA_024639325.1 Gammaproteobacteria bacterium | reverse complement strand
AAATGCTCGTATTCCCTGCTGTTGATAGTTAGCGAACGACGGCTGTCCCCGACAAAGCGGACCGAGAATACCGGATTGATTAGCTGAATATTACTGCAATATGTCTGTCAGCACTCGGCCAATGGAGACGGTCGTGTCTTGGGCAATCATTACTCTGACAGTCCGGTTTATCCTTCGTTGCTGCCGTTCATGAATTTTGCAACATGAATTACAAACGTCGTTAACCGTACTTGAGCAAAGTGCCCACAAGAGACATTGGAAACCACCACTTGCCACAGGCCAGCATGTAACTAATCACAAAGGGTGTCTGCCCCAATTGATACGGTTCCAGACGCGCTCATGAATTACGTAGCTAACTGAACTCATCAGCATCGTCGTAATTGACATGCTGACGGCAACCTGGGTAGCCCCAGTGTATAAAAACGCGATGCACATCATGGCTACGAAGCCGATGATCTGCCAAGTAATGGCTTTCGCTACCGTTCGCTTGTTGTGCTCGCTCACCTCTGAGTATCTTCCAGTCAAAAAATTGACGTCAGCAAGCCCCGCGATCAAGGCCGATATCACGAAGCAGGTTAGGATCAAGGGCGGGTACGCTGTCAGTTCGTCCCTTTCGTCGTTGCAGCATTTGAACGATTTCAGTACAACTTAGCCCGCGCAATGTCGATTTTTCTACATCGATGAATCTTGGATCTGATTTCATAAGTTCAAGCCTCATAACTTGCTCCCTATTGTTTTCGGTTGCTGTCGAATGTGTAGATTAGTTCGATATTGTGAATTTGTATAATTCTTAATATGATCACTATTAATGAATACAATTCATATATGATATCCGCATAGTGCGTCCTAAGCTCGACATACAACACCTGCAAATGCTTGCGACAATAGCCCAAACCGGCAGTGTCACCCGAGCTGCGGAAGAGATCGGACTCTCACAATCCGCACTAACTCACCGCATTCGCGAGGCAGAGCGCCGTCTCGGTCTGAAATTGTATTCGCGAGAGGGAAAACGACTTCGAATGACGCCAGCGGCGGAACGCATTTATCACTCGGCGGTGCGGGTTTTCGAGGAAATGGAACGTGCTGAACGCGACGCAATAGAAATGGGCAAGGGCGTCGAACACGTGCTAAGACTTGGGCTGGGCTCGTACACTCGCTATCACTGGCTTCCCACATTCCTAAAGGTGCTGGGTGAATCATCCCCCGAGTGTCAAATCGAAGTAGTCGCCCCGGCCATCCGGCGTCCCCTGGGCATGCTGATCGATGGCAGCATCGATATTGCGATCGTCCCCGGCCGTCATCCTGACCATGCACTGGAGTGGATTCACTTGTTTCAGGATGAACTCGTCGCGGTTACACCACCCACCCATCCAATCTCAAGGCTTGAGTTCGTTGAAGCCGAGGCATTTCGAGATGAGGTTTATATCACGTACAGCCTAACACCAGAATCTGGGTTCGAACGAGAACGCTTCATGGAACCAGCAAAAATATTCCCCCGTCGCACGCTGAAAGTGGAGTTGCCGGATGCTATTCTGGAGTTGGTACGGGCCGGAATGGGCGTGAGTATCCTATCCAGATGGGCGCTCCAGCCGGATGTTATTGCGGGCACCCTGGCTTGTACCCGTGTGACGCGACAGGGATTGGATATCGACTGGTTTGCGGTGGTGCGTAAATCCGACGACGAACGTTCACCCGCCCGACTTTTGGCCCGAACTCTGGCTACATGGTGTAGTACGCCTCAGGGTGGATTTCGCACGGTTGGAAGCCCCCGTTAAGCAATCGTCGCGAACAGTCGGTGTCAGGATTGGGAACAGCCCTGCACCGACAAACTCGTAATGACCGCAACGACCAGGTCAATTTGGGTTTTACAATGTCGTAGGGAATGTCAGCTTTCAATGAGCACAGACGTTCACCCTTTCTTACCACCTCCGTCAGCAACGGGTCGGGACAAGCCTGTTGGGAAATTCTCATATACCCCGCCATTGATAGTTATCGAACGACGGTTGTCCCCGACAAAGCGGACCGAGTAATCAAGTGCTAGGCGCGTACATTCCGCTGCACCGCATCGGTCAGCACCCGGCCAATGAACGAAACCGCTCGCGCGGTAAGAGGAGGTATGTTGGTGTCGGAGTAATAGTATTGAATTAGGGAGTTGAATAAGGGTCTGTCCCGTGTTGAGGTTTTGGTTCCTACACCTGACTTCAACGAGGAGGATCAGACCCATGACGGAGTCTACCAAAGCTATCAGTCCGTTGCGCCAACGGATGATCGACGACATGACGATGCGCAAGCTGTCGCCCGGGACGCAGCGCGGATACGTGTATGCGGTCAAGCGATTCGTACATTTTTTCGGCCAATCACCGGATAGGGCCCAGGCCGAGGATCTCAGAAGGTTTCAGCTGCATCTGGCACAGGCAGGCGTTTCAAGTACTTCGATTAATCAGACACTCACGGGATTGCGGTTTTTTTACAGTGTCACGCTGTCGCGCCCTGAGGTCCTGGCCAAGGTAAGCCACGTTCAAGAAGAGGAGAAACTGCCGGTTATCCTGAGTATGGAGGAAGTCACCCGGTTACTGGCGGCGACGTCGAACCTCAAGCACAAGGCGGCGCTATCGGTGGCCTACGGTGCGGGGTTGCGGGCCAGCGAAGTGGTCCACCTGTCGAGTACCGACATTGACAGTGAACGCATGCTGATCCGGGTCGAACAGGGCAAGGGGTCCCGGGACCGCCATGCCATGCTGTCGGAGAATCTGCTTGCGTTGTTGCGGGCCTGGTGGCGGGAGGGACGCGCCAAACGGCGACTGTTGCCGCGCGGCTGGCTGTTTCCGGGGCGCGATCCCGTCAATCCGATGTCGACACGCCAGCTCAACCGTGCATTCCACACGGCACGCCGAGCTGCGGCCATCGACAAACCCGTGAACCTGCACTCTTTACGTCACAGTTTCGCCACACACCTGCTTGAACATCGCGAGGATATCCGGGTCATCCAGGTCCTGCTCGGGCACAAGAAGCTGACCACCACTGCACGCTACAGCCAGGTCGCAACGCGCACCTTAAAGGAGGTTAAAAGTCCGTTAGATTACCTCGAGATCACGGCCGACTGATCGGCGGCCATGGTCCGACCTCGACTCGAGGTCGGCGACATCTTCCGCGACCGGGGCGATCAGTATCGCCGTGAGCATGCGGGTCATCTCAGTCTCGGACAACTGAAGGTGATGTCGGCTATCGAGCGTTGCCGCTCGGCGGTGCTGGGCGGCCATCGATTGCGCTGTAGCGATGCCGCTTGCGCAACCACGCGCATCGCCTACAATTCCTGTCGCAATCGGCATTGTCCGAAGTGTCAAGGGGCCGCCGCTGAACAATGGCTCGCCGATCGGCAGCGTGACCTGTTGCCCATCGAGTACTACCACGCGGTGTTCACCATCCCCGCCCAGATCGCCGACATCGCCTGGCAGAACAAGGCCGTGATCTATGACCTCATGTTCAAAACTGTAGCCGAAACCCTGCACTCGATCGCCGCCGACCCCAAACGCCTCGGTGCCAGACTCGGCATCACCGCCGTGCTCCACACCTGGGGCTCGGCAATGACCCATCATCCCCATATCCACTGCATCATCACTGGTGGCGGCATCTCCCTCGATGGCTCACGCTGGGTCCCCTGCCGCCCCGGCTACCTGTTGCCCCACAAAGTGCTCTCCCGCCGGTTCCGGACCCTGCTGCTCGAACAACTCCACCAGGCCCACCCTCGTCTGAACTTCTTTGGCCACCTCCAGGAACTCGTCGATGACAAGGCCTTTGCTGCCTGCCTGGCCCCCCTGCGCAACCTCGACTGGTACGTCCACATCAAAGCACCCTTCGCCGGACCCGAAGCCGTGCTCGAGTACCTCGGCCGATACACCCACCGCGTCGCCCTCGCCAACTCCCGTCTTATCGCCTATAACAACAATCGGGTCACCTTCTGGCATAAGAATTACCGCGCTAACACCGTACACCACCAGCCCATGTCCCTCGACGCCGATGAGTTCATCCGCCGTTTCCTGCTCCACGTCCTGCCCAAAGGCTTCCATCGCATCCGTCACTACGGGCTGCTCGCCAGTCATGTCCGCAACGATAACCTCGACCGCGCCCGTACCCTGCTTGGCAACAACAACTCAAAATCAACCGCAACTGTCACCGGCTCAGGAAACGATGACTCGCCCTGCAGCCCCTACCTCTGCCCGACTTGCGGCGCTCCCATGCTCATCATCCAAACCTTCGATCCCATACCCACCGCACGCGATCCTCCCAGATTCCAAAACGCCGCATGATGAAAATCCACAACTTCCTACCGTTCACCGTTACAACAACGGCGGGACCCTTTTGCTTCTGCCCGTCAAAACCTCACAAATCAACGCTCTTTCTCCACCTCAATACGGCAATACCTCTCCACCACATCAACTTCTCTCCCCGGTTCCCAATAAAAGCCACATACCTCAGCTCCTGCCCCCTCAATTACAACAAAACCGCACACTTCAAAACGACATAGCTCATTCCCGCGGTTTCCTTCACTTGCGCTTATCCGACGCCCGCTCTCACGTCGTCATCGCTCATCCACACTGCTCAGCGCGGGCTTCCGATAACCCTGACAA
>JAHEIO010000188.1 GCA_024639325.1 Gammaproteobacteria bacterium | reverse complement strand
GTCCTGCGCAATCGCTCGGGATCCTGGTGAGAAATGCGGGCTAGAGCAACCTGATAAGCGGTGTTGCGTTCTTCGCATCTACGTCGCTCTTGCTCGTTGGCGGCATGCTGGCAGTCCTGGGAGCGACTGACCAGGCGGTGGAGGTTTCAAAAGACCTGCCGTTTGCAGCACCTGTCTCCCGCGACGTCTGGGAAGCCAAGGTGCTGCTGCTCATCCTGATCTTCATCTATTCGTTTTTCAAGTTCGCCTGGTGCCACCGCCTGATTCAGTACTGCTCGATCTATTCTGTTTCCCGCAGCGTCTGCCAGGGCGCACTCTTCAAATCTCCCCGGATGGCCATCAAACTTGCGCCAACCACCATGGTAACCGCAAGCGTTGCCCCCGCAATCCACAGCAGCACGTTCGCCTGGTACGGCAGATCGAATACGAACCGACTCAGGCCGTATCCGAACCCGGCTGCCGCCGATGCACCGACCAGGCCGGACAGAAATCCCAGGAGAACGAACTCCGCGACGAATCCCGAACGTATGTCCCGCGACTTCGCACCGAGCACGCGCAGAACCGCAATCTCCTTGCGCCGCTCCGCCCTACTCGAATTGAGCGCCGCCCAGAGCACCACGATGCCGGCCGCAACGGTGAATATGAATATGAACTGGAGGGCGCTGTTGATCTTGTTCAGTACCCGCCTGACCTGGGCGATCAGCGCGTCGACGTCGATATCCGTGATATTGGGAAAACGCTTGATCACTGCTTTTATTTTGTCGTTATGGTCTCGCGGCAGATACAGGCTGGTGATGTAGCTCGCGGGAAATTCCTTCAATAAATCCGGCGGTACGATGAGGAAAAAGTTGGGCCTGAATGAATCCCAAGCCACTCTTCGCAGATTCGATATCCTGAGCGTCAGCTCTTCGTCAGCAATGCGATAGGTCAACTCATCCCCCAGATCGAGGTCCAGCGCCTCGGCATAGTCCCGCTCAACGGACAGCAACGGTAGGTCATGTTCTTCGGCCGACCACCACCGCCCCCCGATAACCTCGTTGTCCGGCTGAGGACTCTCCGCCCACGACAGGTTAGCCGCACGTTGGACCTGTCTCTTTGCAAATCCGTTTTCGAAGTCGTCGACAGCCACAGCGCGGCCGTTGATGCCGACGAGCCTTGCCCTGACGATGGGTGTAAGCCGCGGCGCCGGCAAACCACTTCTATTGAAAAAGGTGTCGACGTCCCGCAGCTGGTCGGGTTGGATATTGATCAGAAAGTGGTTGGGTGTTTCCGCCGGCAGGCTGACCTGCCATTGCTCCCACAGATCGTTCCTGACTATGGTCAGTAGCAACATGGCCATGATGCCAACGCCCATGACCACGATCTGACTCGTGCTGCTGCGGGCCCTTCTGGCAAGCGAGGAGATTCCAAATCGCCATGTCACGTTGGCATTGCTCCGTATCCGTGCCAATATCCTGATCAGCAGATGACTGACGACAGCAAGAATCAGCAGAGTCAGTACCGTGCCGCCCAACACCCAAAGCGTCAGAGGCAGCTCTCCGGCGACCCACGCCACGAGAATCGCGAATACCAGAAAAGCGATGCTATATACGATGTACGAACTCGCTGGCAGCACGCCGAGGTCTCTGCGAATCACCCGCATCGGCGGCACATCCTTCAATCGCACCAGAGAAGGCAGGCCGAAACCGAGCACGGTAATCACCCCCACCAGTAATCCCTGCAGAACCGGCCGATATGTCGGCAGGGGCAGTTCACCGGAAACCAGGCCTGTCAGTATTTTTACAAGTATTTCCTGGCCCGCCAACCCGATTCCAGCACCAACCAGACTGGCCGCGATGGCGAGTACTAATAGTTGGGTGACGTATATCGAAACGATGTCTCGCTGTTTGGCCCCGAAACACCTCATGATGGCGACGCTGTCCCACTGACGCCTGACGTAGTGTCGGATCGACGTAGCGATTGCGATCCCCGCCAGCAGCACGCTGACCAGCGTTGCCAAAAGCAAAAACCTCTGACCCCGATCGAGCGCCATTCGGAATCGCGGCTGGGCGTCGTCGACCCCTCGAAGGTCGGATTCCACCACACCCTGCTCCATGAGCCATTGTTTGAACCCCTGAATGCGGTCTGTGGAACCGGCCACCAGCCAATGATAATGGACCAGGCTGCCCGGCTGGACCAGCCCGGTAGCGGGAAGATCCTCAAAATTAAGCATCAATCTGGGAGCCAGCGAGAATGCCACACCGCCTCGATCGGGCTCGAGTGTCACCAGCTTGGTGACGGGGAACTGCTCCTGGCCCAGGCCGGTTTCATCACCGATCTCGAGTCGAAGCTGATTCAGCAACTGTGCGTCCGCCCAGACGCTGCCTCGTTCCGGCACTCCGTCGGCCGCGTAATCGTCGGAGCCGAGCGCATCCGCAATGCGCAATGTACCGCGCAGAGGATATCCCGCCTCGACCGCCTTGATTTCGGCGAGCTGCGTCTGGTCCCCGGCAACCACAACGCTTCTGAAACTAACGGTCCGCGCATGGGACAATCCATTTTCATCGGCGCGCTCTATCCACTCCCGATTTGGTGCAGACTGCACGTGGACTACCAGATCAGCGCCCAGCAGCTCGCTTCCCTGGCTGACCAGCGTCTGATTGAGGCGGTCTCCGAATGACGCTACCGATACGAGTCCGGCGGTGGCGACGATCAGTGCGAATGCCACGATCCGAAGATCTCCCGCTCGCCATTCCCGCAGCAGCGACCTCAGTGCGATGATCCAGACGTTCATACCGGCTCCCGGATCGATCCGCCCTCCAGTTCGAGGCAGCGCTGACATCGCTCGCCCAGTTCGGCATTGTGGGTAACGAGGACCAGCGTGGTGCCATACTCGTGATTCAGCGAAAACAGCAACTCGACGATGCTGTGGCTGGTCCCGGCGTCCAGATTTCCCGTAGGCTCGTCTGCGAAAAGTATTGCAGGTCGGGCGACGTAGGCCCGCGCTATAGCAACCCGCTGCTGTTCACCGCCGGACAGTTGCGACGGGTAGTGATGGATGCGTTCGCCCAGACCCACACGCTGCAGCTCCGCCCGGGCGGCACGGGCCGGCGTCTTCCTCCCCGCCAGTTCGAGCGGCAGCATGACGTTTTCGAGCGCGGTTAGGCTCTGCAGCAGCTGAAACGATTGAAATACGAAGCCCACGCCGTTCGCCCGAACCTCGGCCCGGCCGTCCTCGTCCAGGGCCGTGAGCTCGGCGCCGTTCAAGCGCACCGTGCCGGACGTGGGCAAATCGAGTCCCGCCAGCAGGCCCAACAGGGTAGACTTTCCGGAGCCGGACACACCCACCACCGAGACGGCTTCCCCTGCTAGAATAGACAGAGATACGCCGTCTAGAATGGTCAGCGCGCCCTCCGGGCTGCTGACCCTTTTGACCAGATCGCGTGCCTCTATCTGTGCGTTTGCGCGCTCTATCCCGCTCATGATGATCAGATTCCTTTTACTGCTATCAATTATTGTCTTTGGCAGCGCCATCGGCGCAAAACCACCGGTAGTCCTGGTGCTCGGCGACAGCCTTAGCGCCGCCTATGGCATTGAAGTAGACCAGGGTTGGGTGAGTTTGTTGCAGCTGAAACTCACACAATCCGGCTACCCTCACCAGGTCGTAAACGCCAGTGTATCCGGTGACACCACAGCCAACGGGCTGACCCGCATCGAACGCGCCCTTAAGGCGCATAAGCCCGACATCGTCATTGTCGAGCTCGGCGGCAATGACGGGCTTCGCGCGCAATCGATCCCGATGATCAGGGACAACCTGGAAAAGATAATCGAAAGGTCCAGGCAAACGGGCGCGAAGATCATTATAACGGGTATGCGACTGCCACCGAATTACGGTTCGGCCTACGTCGACCAGTTCGAAGCGATCTACCCGGATCTGGCAAGTAAATTCGGCAGCGTGCTGGTGCCGTTCTTCATGGCGGGCGTGGCTACCAAGCCCGAGCTGATGCAGTCCGATGGTGTACATCCTACGGCCCGTGCACAGGAAATACTGCTCGATAATGTGTGGCCCTATCTGCAGCCTCAGCTAGAAACCGTGTTCCAGGGCGACGCAACAGAACAGTGATTCAGCCCAAGCGCGTCTGTTAACCTGTTTCCGCGATCTGGTATGCTTTGACTCCAGACCATCCGACAGGGTTTACCCAGCCTCCAGTGATCAATCTGAACCGGATCAAATCTGACATCTTCATCGGCAGTTACCCACAGAACACAGTGGATCTGGACCGCCTGCAATCAGGTCCCAAAATCACCGCCGTCCTCAATCTGCAGACCGATGAGGATTTTTCCAATTTAGGGGTCAACTGGCCGACGCTCGAGAAAGGCTACCAGGCCAGGGAGATGGTTTGCCAAAGATGGCCAATTACCGACTTCTCCCCGGAGGATCTGGAACATAAGATCGAAAGCGCGGCTACGTTACTCGATCAACTGGTGGATGTCGGCCACCGCGTCTACGTTCATTGCACCGCGGGAGTAGGACGTGCACCCGCAGCGGTGATCGGCTATCTAGCCTGGCATGAAGGCATGGATCTGGACGAAGCTTACCGTTTGGTTAGGGAGCAGCGCTCCTGTGATCCATATATCGAAGCCATCCGCACCGTCCATGGCA
>JAHEIO010000187.1 GCA_024639325.1 Gammaproteobacteria bacterium | reverse complement strand
ATCGCTCGACTAGATCGTAAGCCATAGCATACACATTCGTTTCAATGTCAGGATCGGTCAGCCCATTTGGTCCTGTTACCCGATAGCCAAGTCTATTCAATGCCGCGGCGAGGCTTTTCGTGCCGGTCTTGTGAAAACCGATACAGAATATTTTATTGATCACTGTTTCCTTCATTACTGCGACGCATACATGAACTGCATTATATTTTACCGATCTCGGGTCGAGATTTAATTATGCTCAGCCAAACCCCGTACCGCGTAATTATGGCGTACCCTGGTGCACCATGCGGGCAATGCGTGTCTGAAATAGCGGCCCCCAAATAGTATATGACCCATGATAAAATCCCATGCCCCGGAAGAATTTACACAGAATCAAGCGAAAATTGCGATAAGCCAGCAAAACACGGCTAACTCAAAAAAATAATGGCTTCAATGCAGATATTTTCTACACGGAGAGGTGGCAGAGTGGTCGAATGCGGCGGTCTTGAAAACCGTTGATCCTCACGGGTCCGGGGGTTCGAATCCCTCCCTCTCCGCCATCAGTCGGTACTGCACAACAAGATTAGAACCAGCCCTTTGTATTATAATCGAGTGCTTTTACGACTGACCTCAGGGATTCCACGCCATAAATGTCAGATTTGAGATCGAAGGCGCTCGATTATCATGAGCACCCGACGCCAGGGAAAATCTCGATCAGCCCGACCAAAGCATTCACGTCCGCGAAAGACCTTGCGCTGGCATATACGCCGGGGGTGGCGGAACCGGTTAGAGAAGTCCACAGGGACCCTGAAAACGCCTATAGATACACCAACAAGGGCAATCTGGTGGCGGTGATCACCGACGGCAGTGCGGTGTTGGGCCTGGGCGATGTCGGGGCACTTGCGGGCAAGCCGGTAATGGAGGGAAAGGCGGTCCTGTTCAAGCGCTTTGCCAATATCGACGTCTTCGATATCGAGATCACAGCGCCAAGCGTCGAGACATTCATCGAGACGGTGGCCAATATCGCGCCGACATTCGGTGCCATCAATCTGGAAGACATCGCGGCCCCGAAGTGCTTTGTCGTTGAGGAAAGGCTTCGCGAACGTCTCGACATCCCCGTGTTCCACGATGATCAGCACGGTACCGCCGTGATTACCTGTGCGGGCCTCATCAATGCGCTCGAAATCCAGGGAAAACGGCTGCAGGACGTCAGGGTCATCATTCTGGGCGCCGGAGCCGCTGGTATTGCGACCACGCGCCTGCTGATTGCGATGGGCTCCAAGCGGGAGAACATCGTTCTGGTTGACCGAAAGGGCGTAATTCATACGGCGCGCACGGATCTCAATATCTACAAGCAGGCGTATGCGGTGGATACACCGGCTCGGACCCTGAACGAGGCGCTGCTTGGTGCCGACGTCTGCATAGGCGTGTCCGGTCCGGATCTGTTGACGCCCGAAATGGTGTGCATAATGGCAGATCGGCCAATCGTGTTTGCGCTGTCGAATCCGATTCCCGAAATTATGCCGGATGTGGCAACGGCCGCCCGGGACGATTTAATCATGGCCACCGGCCGATCCGATTTTCCCAATCAGGTAAACAATTCGTTGTGCTTTCCATTTGTATTTCGCGGCGCCCTCGACGCGCGCGCGAAGCATTTCAACGAGGAAATTCTTATCGCGGCGGCACGCGCGTTGGCCGATCTGACCAAGGAACCGGTGCCGAAGGAGGTGCTGGATGCCTACGATCTGACGGAACTGGCTTTCGGTAAAGATTACATCATCCCGAAACAGTTCGATCCCCGCTTGATCGAACGCATCCCGCCCAAAGTCATCGAGGCAGTCCGACACACAGATACGAATTTGGATCAAGACCCACAGGATTAGAACAATGAAAATACATGAGTACCAGGCAAAAGAGATATTGAACAAGTACGGCGTAATGACGCCGCGCGGCTTCCCGTGCTTCTCGGTTGATGAGGCAACGGCCGCCGCGGACAGGTTGGGCGGCGAGGTCTGGGTGGTTAAAGCTCAGATTCACGCGGGCGGCCGTGGCAAGGGCGGCGGTGTCAAGATCGCCAGTACCACAGACAAAGTCGAACAATATGCGTCCGAGATTCTGGGTATGACCCTCGTTACCCACCAAACCGGTCCAGAAGGCAAGGAAGTCAAGCGTCTCCTGATCGAAGAGGGCATGGATATAGCAAAGGAACTGTATGTGGGCATTGTGGTGGATCGGGGTACGCAGCGAGTCACCATGATGGCGAGCTCGGAAGGCGGCATGGAAATCGAGCAGGTGGCTGCGGATACTCCCGAGAAGATTCATAAACTGTCCGTTGATCCCGTGGATGGACTCCATGTGTCGGATGCCAGAGCGCTGGCGGAAAAGATCGGCTTAGAGGAAGATGTTAAACAGAATGCTGGAGAACTTCTGGTGGCGCTGTATCAAGCGTTCTGGGATACCGATGCGTCTTTGGCAGAGATAAATCCCATGATCGTAACGCATGCGAATCAGGTCGTTGCGCTCGATGCAAAGATGAACTTCGACGACAATGCGATCTACCGTCATCCGGACATTAAGGAACTGAGAGACCTCGATGAAGAGGATCCCGATGAAATCGAGGCATCTAAGTTCGGACTGAACTATATCGCGCTGGATGGCGATATCGGCTGCCTGGTGAACGGCGCCGGACTCGCCATGGCGACGATGGACATCATCAAGCTGTATGGATCATCACCGGCAAATTTTCTCGACGTTGGCGGAGGGGCGACAACCGAACAGGTCACCGAGGCCTTCAAGATCATGTTGAAGAATTCGAACGTGAAGGCGATCCTGGTTAATATCTTCGGTGGAATCATGCGCTGTGATGTCGTTGCCGAAGGTCTGGTCAACGCGGCCAGGGAGGTTCATCTAACCGTCCCTCTGGTGGTCAGACTCGAAGGCACGAACGTGGATCGGGGCCGCGAGATCATCGCAGCGTCGGGGATTGAAATAATCCAGGCTTCAGATATGGCGGATGCGGCCGAGAAAGTCGTCGCCGCATCAAGGAGATAGATACGATGTCGATACTAATCAATAAAGAATCCCGGGTCCTGACCCAGGGAATCACCGGTAAAACCGGGACTTTCCACACCAAGCATTCCGTGGAATATGCCTTCGGCAAGGATTGCTACGTAGCGGGAGTGACGCCCGGCAAGGGCGGCGGTAACGTTGAGGGCATACCGGTGTTCGACACGGTGGCGGAAGCCTGTGAAAAGACTGGCGCAAACGTCTCGGTCATATACGTACCCCCCCCATTCGCGGCCGCGGCCATCGATGAGTCTGTGAATGCGGGTATAAACGTCGTGATTTGCATAACGGAAGGGGTCCCCGTCAAGGACATGATCCTCACGCGCTACAAGATGCAGGGTTCCGAGACGATCCTCGTGGGCCCAAACTGTCCCGGTGTGATTACACCGGATGAAATCAAGATTGGAATCATGCCGGGTTACATTCATAAAAAGGGACCGGTTGGCGTGGTTTCGCGTTCCGGCACCCTCACTTATGAGGTCGTGGATCAGTTGACGCGACTGGGACTGGGTCAGTCGACGTGCGTGGGTATTGGCGGCGATCCGGTCAATGGCATGAAGCACCTGGATGTCGTGAAGATGTTCAACGATGATCCGGAGACCGAGGGTGTCGTGATCTGTGGCGAGATCGGTGGCACCGATGAAGAGGACTGCGCGGCCTGGATCAAGGACTATATGCGAAAGCCGGTGGTCGGGTTCATCGCGGGTGTGACCGCACCCCCAGGCAAGCGTATGGGCCACGCCGGGGCGATCATTTCCGGCGGCAAGGGAACCGCGGCGGAAAAGATTGCGGCGATGGAGGATGCGGGGGTAAAGGTCACCAAGAATCCGGCAGATATTGGGAAGTTTATGAAAGCGGCTTTGGGTTGATCGCTTAACTTGGTAACTGTTTAAGCGATTGGGATACAGGATACATTCATATTGGCTTGTAATGTTGTCACCTGCAACATTGGCTATTGAATTTTTTGTATTCTAATTTTCTGACCTTGGTCCCGGAACAGGAAATAGGTGGCGCCGATATCGGTCGCTTGTAGCGTAGTGTCACCAACAGACCATGGATCGACGGTAACCGTTGCAGTTCTGCCGTTGAGCGAAACAACTCTGATGATTGCCTGATTTTCCAGTTTCATGCCCGACCATAGAACGGGCTTTTGATTGCTGATTGTGTACCTGTGGTTGAGTACCGTTCCAGATGATAGAAACTCTTCATAGGCAAGCATTTCATTGAATACAGTGGAAGCATCTTCGACTTCCTGGACTGCAAGATCTTCGTAACCTTTTCGAACCGGGTTGAAGATTTCCATCGCGTCGACACCTCTCAGCCACAAATGCCGTAACGCTTCCCGATAAGCTGGCCTGCTCATCATTGGTGTTAATTTATTAGGACTGTCTCTCACCCAGCGGGCTATCCACGCTGTTTGCTCAAGTTCGGGTGCAATCCTATTTCTGGCATAGCTGTCAGCCGATACTTGGCGAAGTAGAATTTCGGTATAAATCCTGTCTACATCTCGTTGTGTCGACATCCCATTAAGTTTTGCGCGAGCATTGAAGGCGGTGTCGATGCCATAGGCTACGGGGTTTGTGGATGTGAAAAGGTTAGGGCCG
>JAHEIO010000186.1 GCA_024639325.1 Gammaproteobacteria bacterium | reverse complement strand
GGCAAAATCGAGGATACCGGACCGATGACTCGCAAGCGCATGGAAACCGCCGATGAGGAGTTCCTCGCCGCCGGTATCGATTTCATGGAGCGGTCGGTGAAACAGGACAAGCCGTTCTTCATGTGGATGAACGCCTCCCGCATGCACGTCTGGACGCATCTCAAGCCCGGGGCTGAGGGGCGCACGGGCATCGGTCTGTATCCCGACGGCATGGTGGAGCATGACGACCATGTCGGCATGCTGCTCGACAAGCTCGAAGAGCTTGGTATCGACGACAACACCATCGTCATCTATTCGACCGACAATGGCGCGGAGAAGTTCACCTGGCCCGACGGCGGCATCACGCCGTTCCACGGCGAGAAGGGCACGACCTGGGAAGGCGGCTTCCGCGTCCCGCAACTGATCCGTTGGCCGGGGGTGGTCAAGCCAGGCACCAAGTTCAACGACATCATCAGCCATGAAGACTGGATGCCGACGCTTCTGGCCGCTGCAGGAGAACCGGACGTCAAGGAGAAGCTGCTGAAAGGCCATAGGGCTATGGGCAAGGATTTCCGTGTGCATCTCGATGGCTACAACATGATCCCGTATCTCTCGGGCAAGACCGACAGCCCACGCGACCAGATCTTCTACTTCTCGGCCAATGGCGAATTGAACGCCGTGCGCTGGAACGACTGGAAAGTCCACTTTGCGACCCAAGAAGGCAACATCGCCGACGCCGTGCGCTTCGAATCGAACTGGCCAAAGATCATCCATCTCCGGGCCGACCCGCTGGAAGAGATGTGGCACGAGTCCTCGATGTACCTGCGCTGGATGGGCGACCAGATGTGGTTGTTCGTTCCGATCCAGGAAGAGATCCGCAAATTCATCGCATCGATGGAAGGCTACCCGTTCCGGGAAGGACAGACGCTCAACGCTTCCGGCATCAACTACCAGTCGCTGAAAGCACTCAAAATTCTCGAACAGATCCGTGAAAAAGGCCTGATCGAAAGACCCGGGAACTGACGCAGCCGGGGCTCCATTGGTTTAACATCCTGATTCAACGATGCGCATCCGGTCTTCGCCGGGTGCGCATTGTCATCTGCCTATGTTTATTTACTGACGCGCGCCGGAAATAATTGAACACAATTATGCTAATGAAATACCGAAACCTACACCTCGTCCTGATGGCCGCCCTTGGAATGGCGGCCACGGCGGGAGCCCAGGACACAAAGCCCAACGTCGTCCTCATGGTCATGGACAACCTCGGATGGGGCGAAATCGGTTGCTACGGCGGCGGCATTCTCCGCGGGGCCCCCACTCCCCGACTCGATCAACTGGCATCCGAAGGCATGCGCCTGCTCAACTTCAACGTCGAGCCCCAGTGCACCCCGAGCCGTTCGGCCCTCATGTCCGGCCGGCACCCGATCCGCTCCGGCACGACCAGGGTCGTCTGGGGCCTGCCCTACGGCCTGGTCGGCTGGGAGAAGACGATGCCGGAGCTGTTCTCGGAGGCCGGATACTCGACCGGCATGTTCGGCAAGTGGCACCTTGGCGACATCGAGGGCCGCTTCCCGACCGACCAAGGTTTTGATGAGTGGTACGGGGTGGCGAATACGACCGACGAAGCGGAATACACCGTACAGTTGGGCTTTGACCCCGAAGTGGTCAGCCCCCCGCAGATCCAGCAGGCTGTGAAGGGCGGCAAGCCGGAATCCGTGAAGGAATACAACCTCGAAACCCGGCGCACGATTGACGGCGATCTGACCGACAAGGCGATCGATTACATGACGCGCCAGACCAAGGCAAAGAAACCGTTCTTCCTCTACCTGCCCTTCACGCAGCCACACTTGCCAAGCCTGGTCCACCCGGACTTCGAAGGAAAGTCAGGCAATGGCCGGTGGGCCGATCTCCTCACCGAGATCGATCATCGTGCCGGGCAGGTTCTCGATGCCATCGACGACCTGGAGATCCGCGACAACACCATCGTGATCTGGATGAGCGAGAACGGCCCGGAGGAAGCGCCCGAGTGGTTCGGTACCGCCGGATACTGGCGCGGCCACTACTTCACCGCCCTCGAGGGTTCGCTGCGCACCCCCTGCCTGGTCCGCTGGCCCGGGAAGGTGCCCTCCGGCACCATCACCGACGAGATCGTCCACATCACGGACCTGCTCCCCACCTTCTCCGGACTCGCCGGGTATGAGGTGCCCTCGGACCGCATCATCGACGGGGTTGACCAGCTGCCGCTCCTGACCGGCAAGACCGACAAGTCCGCCCGAGAAGGCTTCCCCGTTTACAATGGCGATGACATGTTCGCCTACAAGTGGCGCAATTTCAAAATCCACTTCATCCAGCAGGACAGCATGTTCGGCCAGCCGGTGCGGCACAACTTCCCGCGGGTTCACAACCTGCTGCGTGACCCGAAGGAAATCAGCGGCCTGAGCGGCGGCGGCAAGGAAACGGGAGCCGAGAATCTCACCTGGGTCCTGCCCGCCATCACCAAGCGCGTGGTCGCCTTCCAGAAGACCCTCCAGGAAGAGCCGCCCATCCAACTCGGCACGCCGGAACCCTACGTGCCGGCGAACTGAAACCACGAAACGCAACCATGAGAACATCCGACTCACCGCAACGGCGATTGGCCGAATTTTCGAAAAAGGAACTCTGATGAACGACGAATCCGTCGAGCCGCGTTGGATCCGCGTTATTGTTAATGGCAAAGCCGCTTCGGATCCGCTGTTACGCCCGGCGATCGCACGGATGCGGGACGCGGGTGGGCCGGAAAAGGGAATTCCTATCAGTTAATCAACGGGGATTTGCCCCTTCCTCCCCCCGCACCCCCACCAACCCGGGTCAACCGATGGCGGGACGCGGGTGGGCCGGAAAAGGAAATCCCTATCAGTCGGGTGGGTAGTCATTGTTGCCCCCATTATCAGTTATCAGTAACCAGTGAAAATCTAATTATGAGAACAACATTATCAATCGCAACGACCCTTATTGCCATCGCTGGCAGCACCAGCGCTTTTGCCCAGGAGGCGCTGTCGACCGTCGAGAAACATCACGAAACACTGGCGACTCTTCCATTTGATCGGGGGCACCCAACAGAGGATTCGGCGAAAGCCCTTGCCAACGAGCTGGCTTTTCAACGTGCCACACAGGCCTATCTGTGGGCGCTGCCAATTACGAATATGCGTGGAATGCAGCAAGGTCACGCCGAGCTGATGGGTGGCACGGCCTACAACAAAATCTCGATTTATGAGGACCGGTTGAAGGCCCACACATTGATCACAACGCCAAACTCGGACGTGATCTATGGCATGGCCTGGTTGGATATGAAAGAAACAGGGCCGCTTGTGATCGATCTCCCCCCGGCCTTGCAGTCGCTGATGGACGATATGCGGCACGACGCTTTGATCGGCCCAAAGAAGGAAGACGGAACCCACTATTTCGGCGATATGGGTAATGCCGGACCGGACAAGGGTAAGGGCGGGCTCTACCTGATCCTGCCCCCCGGAGAAGCTCGCGAAAAATACGACGCCAAAAAGTATTTCATTTTCACATCCAAAACCTACGAAGTATTTCTCTTCTTGCGGTCGTTTTTCGAGACCTTGGACAATACGGGACCGGCAGTCGAACGAATAGAGAAGATAAAGGTCTATCCCTTGAACGGACCGGCCAAGGAAATGGAATTTTTCCATGTGTCGGAGAAACCAAGCGATTGCCTAGCCGCAACGGATTGGACCTACTTCAAACAGTTGGATGAAACCGTTCAGGCGGAGCCCCTGATGCATTATGACCCGTACATGAATGGCATTCTGGCGACGATGGGCATCAAAAAGGGCGTGAAATTCGACCCGTCGGAAGCCCAAAAGGAAATGTTGAACCGGGCCGTCATGACTGGTTGGAAGATGGCCAAGGAACTATCGCTTAATTTCGATCAGAAAGGCAGTGAAACCGTTGGTGGTACCACATTCTGGAAAGACAGAAACTGGATCGCACACTTTATGAGCAAGGACGGAGATCAGTACAAGTCGATGTCAACGACCTCCTTTGACAATCCGGAAACAGGGCACACCAACGTGGATGCCAAGGCGCATATGTATATCAACCATTACTCAGTTTCGGATGGCATGGCCAATCCGAAGCCTGGTGCGGGTGCCAAATACGCGGGAGCCTACAAAGACTCTGATGGAAACGCTCTGGTCGGTGAGAGCAGCTATTCACTCAAGTTGCCAGCGGACGTGCCTGCCGGGCTGTTCTGGTCGGTGACCGCTTATGACGCAAAGACGGCTGCTGGTGCACCTTCCAAAAACAAATACCCGTCCATCGGGGATCGGGACAAGCCGGTAAAAAACAAGGACGGTTCGACCACCTTGTATTTTGGTCCGGAATTGCCAAAAGGCGCTCCGGCCAGCAACTATGTCCATATCCCTGCCACGGTGAACTGGTTTTCGCTCATCCGCCTTTACGGCCCCAAAGAACCGGTCTTCACAGGAGATTGGGTGCCCGGCGATTTTGAGAAAATCGACGGAAAATAGAATTGATCTTCGTAGTGGGAACGAGACTTGTTGGCCGCCCTGAAGCCATGCTAGCTTCCTTGTCGGACGACGCCTCCCTCGCCAAGACGGCGAAGGAAGTGGAGCAGAAAACCATTACGATGATCGATGAAGCGAAGTAGTCATCGGTCGAGCAGAGCAAACAACG
>JAHEIO010000185.1 GCA_024639325.1 Gammaproteobacteria bacterium | reverse complement strand
TGGATATCCGTTTGCGCGATGGCCGACACGAATTGTTGCGCAGCGAGCAGGCATACGACCTGATCACGCTCGAACCTCCCCCACCTTCTGCTGCGGGTGTCGTAAATCTTTATTCAAGCGATTTTTACGAACTGGCCAGGGCCCGCCTGCGGCCGAAGGGTATTGTTGCCCAGTGGTTGCCACTGTCGACCCAGAATGACGAGGACACCCGATCTCTGGTGCGCAGTTTCCTCGACGTCTTTTCGCAGGCCTCCCTGTGGACGACCGAACTCCACGAGATGCTCCTCGTCGGTTCTATGCAACCGATCGCGCTTGACGTTGCGCGGATTATCGAACGGTTCAATCAACCGGAGGTTGCTGCCACCTTGCGTGAAGTGGGTATTGCTTCACCTGAAGCATTGCTGGCAACCTGGGTCATGGGCCGGACGGGACTCGAGACCTATGCCGGGAAAGCTCTCCCGGTGACTGACGATCAACCTCGGATCGAATACGCCGATTGGGTTCGTGAAGATGAGATTCACCGGGTGTTGCCCAATCTGATCGAGCTGCGTACCAAGCCACCGTTGCTCGGCGCGGATCCTATTTTTGCGAGGGAGACTTCTTCAAAACGCCATACTTTATTACTCTTTTATCAAGCTGCGCTGAATAGCGTTGCAGGTCACCCGTCACTACGGGATAGGGATCTGCGACAGGTGCTTGAGCGTGACGGAAGCAATGCCTACTACCGATGGTTCGGAGGAAGCGAAAAATGAAAAAGCTGCGTTTGGAGGCACTGGTAGCCCTGCTGCTCGCAATGGCTGTCCTTGCAACCGGTGCCACAGCGTCCGGGGACACCAGCAGTGCGGATGGACCGGATCCGGCGAAACTGGTGGGTCGCTGGTTGCGGGCCGATGGCGGCTACATCCTGCAACTGAGCGATCCAGGGTCGGACGGTAGTTTAAAAGCCGAGTATTTTAATCCCCGGCCAATCAATGTAGCCCATGCGGCCTGGAAACATCAGGAGGGCTATTTGGGTGTTTTTATCGAGCTGCGCGCGCCGAATTATCCCGGATCTACTTACACGCTGGTGTACGATGTGGAGAGAGACCGACTCATAGGCATTTATTTCCAGGCCTCAATGCAGCAGCAATTCGAGGTCGTTTTTGAGCGGATCCCATAAAAACCCGTGGACCAATTCTGCAGATTAAGACCCGGATGACTCGGTCCGTCAGCGGCCAGAAACACAAGGAGACACAACGATGACATTTTCAAAAAGAGCCTCAATACTCATTGCAATGTTGGTGGTTTTGGCATTGGCAGCGCCGCTGCCTGCGGCTCCCTCCGCGCCCCGTCTGGTGCTGCAAATTACCGTGGATCAACTGCGTGGTGACCTGCCCGGGCGTTACGCCGATCGTCTCAGCGACGGGGGATTTCGCTATCTGATGGAAAAGAGCACCTGGTACATCGATGCCCATTACCGGCACGCCAACACCGAAACCGCCGTGGGGCACGCGACCCTGGCCACCGGCGCAGACCCCTCCCGGCACGGCATTGTCGCCAACGATTGGATCAATCAAAAAACCGGTGCTTTCGTCTACAATACGGAGGATGAGCGCCACCACATCATCGGGCGAGAGCCCAAAGCCCACGAGGGCGTTTCCCCGCGCAACCTGGCGGCCTCCACCTTTGGAGATGAGCTGGTGGTCCATAACGGCGGCTGTTCACGGGTGTTCAGTGTTTCGGTTAAAGACCGGGGTGCCATCCTGCCGGGCGGGCACGCCGGCAAGGCTTTCTGGTTTTCGAAAAGCAGCGGCGAATTTGTGACCAGTACCTATTATTACAACGACTACCCCCAATGGGTGAAGCAATGGAATGCCGCCAAACCCGCCGATGCCTTCAAAGAAAAATCCTGGGAATTGCTGAACGATCGCGCCACTTACGTTCACGGCCGGATGGACGACCGGCCTTACGAGGCCGATCTTAAGCCCCTGGGCCGCGTTTTTCCCCACCCCTTGGGCGGCGACACCAAATACTTCTACCTGTTTTTAACCCTGACACCCGTTGGCGATATGCTCACGCTCGATTTCGCCAAGGCCCTGATCGAAAACGAAAAGCTGGGCCACAACGAAAATGGCGCGCCGGACTACCTCCAGATCAGTTTTTCTTCCACCGACTACATCGGGCACCTGTTCGGGCCGTCCAGCCTGGAGACCGAAGACAACATCCTGCGCCTGGACCGGACCCTGGCCGATCTATTTCAGTTCGTTGATGAGAAGGTGGGCCTGGATAAGACCCTGATCGTGCTCTCAGGCGACCACGGGGCGCCCGAGGCACCCGAATATATGGCCTCCCTGGGACTTTCCACCGGGCGGTTCGCATTTGATTGGTTCAAGACCCAAGGGCCCCTGACAGAGGCCCTGCAGAAAAAATTCGGCCGGACGGATTTTATCGCCGGCCACAGTCACCCCTATCTTTACCTGGACCTGGAGGCCATCTCTTCGGCCGGACTGGATCTGGCCGATGTGGAGCGTTTTGTCGCCGACGAATTGATGAAAATCCCCGGCATCGCCTACGCCATGATCCGTAGCGATCTTTTGGCCGGCCGCATCACCGAGTCGCCGGTCCAGAACCAGATCCGCCGCAGCTTTCATCCGACGCGCTCCGGCAACATCCACATGGTGCCCGAGCAATACTGGTTTCTGCACTCCACCGAGGAGGCCGAGAAGATGGGCATCGGATCGATTGCGGCCATTCACGGCTCCCCCTGGGCTTACGACACGTTTGTACCGATCTTTTTCGCGGGCAACGGTGTGCCGGCCCGGATCATCGGGCGGCGGGTGGCCCCGACCGACATCGCCGCGACCCTTGCGGCCTATGTTGGCATCAAACCCCCTTCGGGGTCGGTGGGAACTGTTCTGACCGAAGTGTTGCCCTGATAGCGCGTCGGTCACCAGCCGCAGACTGCGCTGTGGATTGATTTTACCGTACTCCAACAGGGGACCAGGATGTCTATTTTATCGCCAAGCGGGTGCATGACTATCATGCGACAGAGCATTTTTAGCAAAGAAAGAAGGGAGGGCTAAAAAAAATGAAAAGAAACTATTCTTATATTATTGGGTTGATGCTGGCGCTTGTCATTTCAATGCCGCCAGGCCTGCAAGCCGCCGACAAGCCTAACGTCGTGTTGATGATGATGGACAATCTCGGTTGGGGTGAAGTCGGCACCTATGGCGGCGGCATTCTGCGCGGTGCGGAAACGCCCCGCATCGACACACTCGCCGATGAAGGCATGAAACTCCTGAACTTCAACGTGGAGCCACAGTGCACGCCTTCGCGATCGGCGTTGATGAGCGGGCGGCATCCGATCCGCTCGGGCACAACCAAGGTTGTCTGGGGGCTGCCTTATGGCCTGGTTGGCTGGGAAAAAACCATGGCTGAGCTGTTTAAGGAAGCAGGCTATGACACAGGAATGTTTGGTAAATGGCACCTGGGTGACCAGCCGGGTCGTTACCCCACCGACCAGGGGTTTGACGAGTGGTACGGTATCGCAAATACGACCGATGAATCAATGTATACAACCCAGCCGTATTATGACCCGGAGATTGTGAAGCCACCTCAAATTGTGCAAGCCAAGCGGGGTGAGACCCCCCAACCGGTAAAAGAGTATAACCTTGAGACACGGCGAACAATAGACCGTGAACTGAATGAACATGCAATCAAATTCATTGAAGACAAGGCAAAGGCCCAAAAACCCTTTTTTGCCTTCATCCCATACACGCAGCCACATCTTCCGGTTCTGGCGCATCCTGACTTCGATGGTAAAACCGGCAACGGCGACTTCGCTGATATGTTAGCCGAAATGGACTTCAATGTCGGGCAGATTCTGGATACCCTTGATCGCCTCAATATTGCCGATAACACGATTGTCGTTTGGACGAGTGATAATGGCCCGGAGGAAGCACCTTCTTTCACTGGGACCGCGGGTTTCTGGCGCGGCAACTACTTCACCACTCTGGAAGGATCTCTGCGTACCTCCTTCCTGATCCGTTGGCCAGGAAAAATCAAACCGGGATCCATCAGTGACGAAATCGTTCATATCACCGATCTGTTGCCGACATTTGCAAGTGCGGCAGGGTACAAAGTGCCTACGGACCGCATGATCGATGGCGTCGATCAAATGCCCTTGTTCACGGGAAAAACCGATAAATCTGTTCGCGAAGGCTTCCCGGCCTATAACGGCGACAACATGCAGTCCTATAAGTGGCGCAACTTCAAAGTGCACTATTTTGACCAGGAAAGCATGTTCAGCTCTCCAACAAGGATGAATTTTCCGCAGATTCATGACCTCATAAAAGACCCCAAGGAACTCCGAGGCCTTTATGGTGGGACCGGGGGCAGCGCCACTGGTGTCGAACAGTTAACGTGGGTTCTGCCAGCGGTTACCTATGAAGTCTTGAAGTTTCAGAAGTCTTTGCAGGAAGAACCGCCGGTGCCTTTCCCGGCGCCGGAGCCTTACATGCCAAAGAAATAGAGTCTCAATTTGCAATGCACAAGAGGCATTAATTGAACTTAAAAATGAAGGTTATATCCTATGAAAATAAATTCCTACAAAAGGAAGACACGAAAGACACTTTTGTTCGTGTTAATGACTTCATTTGTTTTTTCTTCCGCCTACAGTCATGCGGCTCAATATTGGCATG
>JAHEIO010000074.1 GCA_024639325.1 Gammaproteobacteria bacterium | reverse complement strand
CGACGCCGGCCGCGCCCAGCAGTTTTCTGCGCAACCGGTTGGTTGTTGATTTGGTCATAGTTGTGTTTCCTGACCGTTTCGACGCTGAAATGATACTACCCACCAAGACAATACTTGAGATCTTCATAATGATGAATGGTTCAACTGCTTAACGCAAGCGGTATTGCCGGAACCGTGATTCGGTAACCTGCATTTTCGACGGTGACCTCGTCGAACGATGTCAGAAAGGAGAGGAGCGCTGAGGTCACAATCGAGACACGATTTCGGGGCAGGGTAACGGACATGAACGCCTTAATTTGTTTCGTAGTCACGCCCGCTTTATCGCATCAAGCGACACACCCGGCGATACCACGAATCGGGCGGAAGTCTGCACGCGAATCGAGTCAGGTTGATTCGCTTCCCTTCCGATCTACACGAATGTACTCCTCGAATTTATTGAGCGATTCGGGAACATTCTTGCGACCGAAGCCGATACGGAACGAGTTGGACTTTTCGCCAAAGAGGGTGCCAGGCAGCAGCAGGACTCCCGCTTTGTCGACCAGATCGGTGCAGAACTCATCAACGTCGCCCAGCAGCAGCGCGGGAAACGCCACGGACCCCGCCTTGGGGCGATACCAGCCGAATTTATCGGCGTGGGAGCCGAAGAAAACATCGAGGCGATCGAGGTTGTCGCGAATGATCCGCAGGTTTCGATCAACGATCACACCGGTATGCCGCAGTGCAATAGTCGCCAGGAATTCACTCGGCGCACTGTTGCAGATAGTCGTGTAGTCCTTGAACGCCGCAAGCTCTCGGAAGAGACCCTCGTCGTGGGTTGCGATCCAGCCGATTCGCAGTCCGGCGAGGCCGAAGGCCTTAGACATTACACCGAGCGATATCGCTCGGTCGTTCACATCGGCAAAGGCGGGGAGGCGATCTGACGGATCGATCTCCAGTCCGCGGTACACTTCGTCAGAGAAGATGATGAACCCATGCTGGTCAGAGAGTTGTGACAGTTCTCGTATAAACGTCGACGTGGGCAAAAACCCGGTCGGATTGTGCGGAAAATTTACCACCACTACCTTTGTGCGACGAGTGAGGGTGGACACCAGGGAGCCAAGGTCGAGTTCCCATGCTCGCCCCGGGTCGCCTGACCACTCGGATACGTCGGCACCGATACTTCGAGCGACCTCTCCGAGAGACTGGTAGTAGGGGGCTTGCACGACGACGTGATCGCCTGGACCGATAGCGACATTCATGAAATTGTAGATCGCCTCCTCGGCTCCTGAGTGCACTAGAACCTGATCGGCCTCGATGTGCTCGTACTGCGTCGTGATGGCTTGCCGGAGTTCAGGATCGCCGAGGGAATCCGTGTAGCCGAGCCAAAGCGAGGCGAATCGATCTGATGCCCCCGGTTCGAGTGCAAGCAGCTCTCGTAACTCCATGCTCTCGCAATCCGATGAACACAGCAAATAGGGCGCCGAAAACTCATGTTTGGCGAAATAGCGTTCAAGCCTGAATGGATCGAGTCTCATCGAGGGCATTACCTGTAGAAAATGACGTCGTGGGGATTGACAAAATTCAACTTCAGAATCCGATTTTTTCTTGTACCGGGTAGAGAAGTTCTTCGCACTTATATCAAACGGCAAAGTGTCGCACACTTTCCAGCAGTAATCGCACAATCCCGCTTATCACCAGTGCCACACCCACGGATAGAGAGATCGAGAACAGTGCTTCCCTACGGCCAATGGTTTGTAGCATCACCGCAAACGTCGATATGCACGGGATGTAGAAAGTCAGAAAAAGCAGAAAGGTCAAGATCTGCACCCAATCCAAGTAAGCGCCAACGTCGAATGTACCCAGTGCCTGATAAATCATCAATAATGACAATTCCTTGCGCAGAATGCCGAACAGAATTGGCACGCCTAGGACCAGCGGCAGGCCCAACCACCAGGAGGTAACCGGTGTAAACATCGTGTTGATGATATTGTCCGCACCGGCGTGACTGAGCAACGCCAGCACGACGCTGCCACCTACCAATAAAGGTGTGACGATGGTTAATATGTCGCGCGTGCGCGCCCAGGTGTTATAAAGCAGAGCGCGGCAGGTTGGCAGGGCGTAGGGTGGGATCTCCAGTACCTGTCCCGGGCCGGTTTCGGGATAGCGGAGTGTAAGCAGGCGTCCCAACACCGCAATTACGCTGATAGTCAGCATGAAAATCGCAAGAACCCCAAGACCCCCCAGATACTTGCCGCCCAAGGCTAATATAATGGCGGAACGCGCCGAACAGGGGACGAAAGTGATCAGTAGCGAAGCGACGACGCGATCGCGTCCGCGGGCGGCGACGGCGGCACTGGAAATCGCCGGCACATTACAACCCAGCCCGAGCAGGAAAGGCACGGCGACTCCGCCATGTAAACCGATTTTGTGAAAACCGCGGTCGACGACAAAGGCGATTCGTTGCATGACACCCGCCTCCTCCAGCGTTACCAACAACAACACGAGTGGAATCATGTACGGTACGACAATTCCGACCAGGCCAATCAATCCATCCACGACCGCGCGTCCGATGACGCCACCGGTCGTTCGTGGATGCCAGCCAGACACCCAATCGATCAGCGGTGCCGCTGTCATCCCGTCGAGCCAAGTGCTTACCTCAACGACAACGAATAGCACAACCGCGAACACCACCAGGCTGCCGAGCAAACCCCACTGGGGGTGCAGAAATAACTCGTCCAGCCAGTAGCGCCAACCTCTTCCTTCGTGCGGGGAACCCACACGGGTGACTGCCTCATATAATTTGGCTGCGCGGTGATGCCGGTCGGCATGCAGCTCCTCTTCGAGCGGCCGGGGTAGTTTTTGCTCGGCCTCGGTCCGCAAACGCAACAACTCCGGCAGCATCTCAGGGAAGTGTTGATGCATTTCATCCAAAAAGTACTGGTCGCCCGCTGCTATTTGCATGAGCAGAAATGAGTGTGGAACGCGGAACGCCCTTTGCAGCTCGGGGCGGGTCAAGGCTTTACTCAAGGGATGCAGGCTGTCACAGATGTGCTCGCTGGCGCGTTGCGGCAGTGGATATTCCCCCTCGCGCACGGCGTCTACCGCTGCCGCGAATAAATCCGAGATACCCTGCCCCATCAGCGCTACGGTGGGTACCACCGGTACTCCCAGTAATCTACTGAGTGTATTCGTGTTGATGTACCGTCCCTTTTTCCAAGCCTCATCCATCATGTTCAACGCGATAACCATGGGCCTCCCCAACTGGCTAAGTTCTAGGTTGAGCTCCAGGTGGCGCTCTAGCGCCGTCGCATCGATCACCTGGATGATGACGTCGGGAGGGGTAAAGGGGGCGGGTGGATCACCCGGCTCGTGCACCGAAACCATCGGCAGCTCGTCACCCCACAGCAGATACTGCAGGGCGACCAGATCATCACGCTGAATGTTGTTCAGGGAATGGATGCTCGGCAGATCGACCAGGCGCGCCTCGTCAAAGCCGATCTGAACCGCACACTCTCCATAAGCGCGTTGTGTTCCGGTCAGCTGCCCGGTATTGATCGATGTGCTCGATACCGCCTTGAACAGGGTACTTTTGCCGCTGTTGGGCATACCGACGAGCGCGATGCGCAAGCGCCGATCGCCGCGAAACAGAGGTGTGCGAAGTGGAACGTTGGTTTCATCATTCTTTGTATGTAGATCCACGACTTTACAAATACCCACTCCGCGATGGGATTAGTCCGGGTCCGAAGCCGCCATTCAGACTGTAGCAACCGAGCCTGCGGTGTTCAATCAAGAATTCGACGACCAGTGGCACGGCACTGTCGCACGAAGCTAAGAATAGCGTGCAACGCCATGGGCATCAAACGGACCGATATCTTAAAAGAGGCCAGGCGAGTCCTAGTCGAAGGGAATCCCGAGTCCTGCTGGAAACCACGCAGCTGGTTTTGTCCTACGACTTTCTGCTCATCAAGGAACCGCGTAGCGACGACGCCGCCGCGCCGTGGCACCAGGATCACTGCTATTATCCGGTTGGCGGTACCAACGCAGTCAACGGTTGGGTTGCGCTGGACAACATTCCAAAGGAATCTGCACTGAGGTTCATAATGAAGCATGCATCGGACGTACAGGGTACGAGCATTAACCGCTCAGCGAATCAAAGGCCTCGTCTGCCGTACCTTGACCGGGCACAAACACCACGGACGCGGCTAACTGATTGGGCGAATAGATGGTGGTCCTCAATAGTAGGCCACGGCCCGGTACAACCGCCTGCTCGGTGATTGTGCGAAGGTTTGTGGTGTCGTCAAATGACTCCTCGATCTGATCGAATTCGATTTTCATGGTTGCTTCCTGTTGTTGTCATGGGTGGTGCGCCGGGCGCGTTTTTCTACATTAGTGGGTTGAAAACAAGACACCGTCACAGTGTCACACGGCCATGACGCGGGTACAAGCCTTTGAAACGGCTGTTCCTAATCGACATGCAAACCTGCCGGCACTGTATTGGGACGATGTTACGGAAAAATCGGCAAAGAATGACGGCTTAATCGCATCAGGCGATCTGCACGACGATATCGCGCAGAATGCCGCCGGCGTGTTCCAAGCGGTCCGCGGCGTTGGAGAGATGGCGGTAGACCTCACGAGATTTGAACATCTCGATGACGTGCCTCATCGCATTCACCTCGGCGCCCTCGGACTTCCGGCTCAGGGCCTCGAGATGCTTGTCAGCGTTGAAAAGCTCGGCCAGGGCCGACCGATATATTTTCTCCGTGTTTCGCTCTGCCTTGCGCGCCCTCGCGGCATACGCCTCTGCATCCATGGGCTTGGTGGACAGCTTCGCGTAGCCGTCGCGCAGCGCTTCGCTGCCGTCGCGGATCAAGCGCGCCATCTCGGCCATATGCTCGTTGGGCTTGATCTCCAAGACCTCCACCTCGCGCACCGTACTCTTCGCGTAGTTGACGATCTCGTCAATGGTCACGATCGCACGGTAGATGTCCTCGCGGTCCATGGGCGTGGCGAAGGCGCGGTTCAGGATCGCCATATTCCGCGACTTGAGATCGTCGCCCTCCTTCTCCAGGGCCCGCACCTGGTTGGCGAACTCTATATCGCCGGTCTCCATGAACGTCACGAACACGTCCATCGACTTGACGACCAGATCGCATTGTTGGTTGATCAGGCCGTAGAAGTCCGGCATGCGGGGAAACACGCGGTCGACGAGTTTGGTGACAACAGAGTCGGAGCTGCCGCTCATAGCTTATTCCTCTTGAAGTACTCAGATAACGTGCAAATTGTTGAATCGCTCGTGGCGCTCAATTCAGGCCAATGAGGGTGTTTACCACAAGGTAGGTCAGCACCGATACCGTGCCGGCGCAAGGGATGGTGATGAGCCAGGTGCTGACGATCTCTTTTGCCTTTGCCCAACGCACCGCCTTCGGGCGCTCCGAGGCACCGATGCCCATCAGCGATGAGCTCACGACGTGCGTTGTCGACACCGGCGCACCGGCTACCGATGCGCTGAAAATAACCGCCGCCGAAGTGAGTTGGGCGTCGAAAGCATGGATGGGTCGTACTTTGAAGATGCCGAACCCGACGGTGCGTACGATGCGCCAACCGCCGGACAGGATACCCAGGGTGATCGCCGAGGCACAGGACAGGATGACCCAGAAGGGAACATGAAATTCCGCGATGAAGCCGCCGTTTAGCAGCACCAGTGTGATGATTCCCATGCTTTTCTGGGCATCGTTGGCGCCGTGAGAAAAGGCCAGACCGGCGCAGGAGAAGATCTGAATGCGCTTGAAGAATTTGTTCACGGTCGGCCTCGCCGCGCGCATCAGAAAGTAGACCAGGCGGTGAATCATGAATCCGGCCCAGAACCCGATGACCGGCGATAACACCAGTGCCAGCAGCACCTTGGTCACACCGCTAAAGTGCCCCTGGGCAAGCTCATAGAAACCCCAGAGCACGTGGTCCGTGCCCACGGCGACCACCACGGCCCCGGTCAAGCCCCCGACGAGAGCGTGGGATGACGAAGAGGGGATACCGAACCACCAGGTAATCAGGTTCCAGAAGATGGCCCCGCTCAAGCCGCACAGGATAATCGTGACCGAGAGCACGGCTGCGATGTCATCGAGGTTCACGAATTTTCCGATCGTGTTGGCCACCGCCGTGCCCCCGAGGACCGGTCCGAGAAACTCGAAGGTGGCGACGATCACCACCGCCTGAACCGGTGTCAGCGCCCTGGAAGCGATCGGCGTGGCGATGATATTGGAGGCGTCGTGGAATCCATTCGTATAGTCGAATATCAGAACGACCACCACGGCCGCATACACGAGCACGGATAGAATTTCCATTGGGTCTTGTTCTTGCTAGTCGCTTTGTTTTTTCGCGCCGGACGTAAGGGCGCCTGCCAGCCATTAATTTGCCTTGATAGCCTATCATGCTCGGCTTCCTAGACTCAAAGGCGGGGTGTAGTCCACAGGCCACTGACATCCTTGCTCTCTTTCTTGGGACTGCCACTTGCGATAATCTAAAGCTCACAGACCTGTATGCAGATAGTGCAAGTTACGGTCGACTAACCGGCGAGAAAGAAGACTCGACGCGTCGCGAAACCGGAGGGCATGAAAGAGATGGAGCGATCCCACGACCAGGACAAAGCAACCGCGCGACTCCCGAAGGAGGCGGTCAAGGCAATCGCGGTGGACCTGGGTGGCGTGCTGTTTGCCGAAGGCAGTTCCGAGGCGGCCGACGTACTGTCTCGCGTGTATGGATATGACAAAAACGTGGTCCTCGGTGTTTTCCATTCCCCCGAGAGTATTGCTCTTAGAAAAGGGCTGATCTCAGATGAAGAGTTCTGGTGCTGGGCACAACGCAGCTTGCCGGAACGTTATGACGCTCGGACTATTCAGCAGGCATGGTACGATGGGTATCTGCTCGATCAAGACGTACTGGAACTCATACGGGGGCTCAAGCCCCGGTACACGCTCCTTGTATTCTCCGGAAACATCAAGAGTCGCGTTGACTATCTGGACGGAAAGTACGATTTCCGGAAGTATTTTGACGAGGAGATTTATTCATTCGATCACGGCCTGAATAAACCGGACAAGGCATTTGTGGACGTGATGCTAGAGAAGGCGGACTGTAGGCCCAATGAGATTGTCTACATCGACGACCAAATATCCTCCGCGGCTCCGGCACAGGCGATGGGGGTGAACACTGTAATATACAGACGCGGACAAATCCAAGAGCTGAGAGCATCGTTATCGCGATTGGGCGTGGAGTTGCATTCTCATTGACGGGGTATCAATTCTCAAAATAAAGGGTATACCATGTAGTATCCCTTAACGGTCCAAAACCATACTTTGGAGGATTAAAGTGCTGTCCGCTGACACTGACGCAGTTGTCTCATTCCGCAACGTTACCAAAAGATATGGTGACGTAACTGCGGCGGCTCACCTCGATCTGGATGTTACAGCGGGCGAGTTTTTGTCATTTCTTGGACCATCCGGATGCGGTAAAACGACTTCCCTTCGAATGATTGCTGGCTTTGATCAGCCTAGCGAAGGGGAAGTGTTTCTCGAGGGGCAACGAGTAAATGGTGTACCGGCTTACCGTCGACCGGTAAATATGGTGTTTCAACATTACGCGTTGTTTCCACATCTCAACATTGAAGAAAATGTGGCTTATGGACTGAAGCAGCGCGCACCGAAACCACCGTCCAAGGAAATTGAAATGCGAGTAGGTGAAATGCTGGAATTGGTACAGTTGTCCGGCTTCAATAAGCGTCGTATCTGGGAGATGTCGGGTGGCCAGCAACAGCGTGTGGCTCTTGCTCGAGCATTGATCAACAAGCCTAAAGTGTTATTGCTGGATGAGCCGTTGGCAGCGCTCGATCGGAAGTTGCGCCGTGAAATGCAGATCGAACTGCAAAACCTCCAGCGCAATGTGGGAATCACTTTTGTTTTGGTAACCCATGACCAGGAAGAGGCGCTGTCGATGAGCGATCGAGTATGTATCATGCGGGAGGGCAAGATCGTTCAGATAGGCAGCCCACTAGATTTATACGATCGGCCAATTAATAGATACGTGGCGGATTTTGTGGGCAAGTCAAATTTTTTCGATGGCGCTATCGATCGTATTGACACCACGGCTGTGAATGTGAAACTTGATTGCGGTCTTATGATTAAAGCAAACACTGGACCTGACCTTGAATCCTTTGAATCAGGCGACCCCGTTTGCATCAGCGTTCGTCCAGAACAGGTTATACTTGCCCGAAAAGAGGAGCAGCTTCCGGCCGATTGCGGCGTAAAGATAAAAGCACGCGTGATGAATCGAATTTTTCTGGGTGAGCATACAGAGTATTTGCTGAGGGATGAAAAACTTGGCGAGTTCTTGGTTCTATCCCCTCGACAAAACGAACGCAGCGAGCGGCCCTTCGATAAGGATGAGGTTGTACTTGCAGCATGGAGCCGAGATACCGCACTGGTTCTCAGTAGTGAATAATAAGTGGAAATCTTTCAATTAGTTGACTTAATCGATAGGAGCAGAGCATGTCCAAAAAAAATGATCAACCGATTTCACGTAAAAAATTCATGCAGGAACTAAGGCGCTATGAACGTGGATCGGTAACACGTCGACACTTTCTTGGTGTAACCGGTCTCGGTGTCGCTACAGCCGTTATGGGTGCCGCCGTGCCTGGCTTGCTTCCCCGGAAATCCTGGGCGGCAACTGACATTGGCGACCGTGTGATCTTGGCAACGTGGCCAAACTACCATGATCCGGCAAATTTTGAAAAATTCACCGAAATGACTGGAGCGCACGTACAGGTGAATGTGTTTGGATCCAACGAAGAAATGCTTGCCAAGCTTCAGGCTGGTGGCAGTGGATGGGACGTTTTTGTTCCAACAAACTACACGATTACCACCTATGTTGGGGAAGATTTAATCGAGCCGCTAGAGCTTTCCAAGATTAACAATTTTGAAGCAAGTGCTTTCGATCCCCGTTTCTCAGACGCGGGTACAGTTAACGGCACCGTGTATGCGGTACCCAAAAACTGGGGAACCACGGGATACGTAGTAAACACTAAACATACGGGTGGTAAGCAGCTGACCACATGGAAGGAATTCTGGGACATTACAAAGACCGATTTTACCGGCCGTACCATGGTCCACGACTACCAATTGACAACGATTGGCAATGCATTGAAGTATTTCGGCTATTCCTTTAATTCGGTCGATCCAAACGAACTGGCTGATGCTGAAAAACTTCTAATAGAGGTCAAGCCGCACCTATATGCTATCAACAGCGATTACCAGCCACCATTGCGCAATGGCGATGCCTGGATGTCAATGTGTTGGACAGGGGATGGTAAGCAGCTCAATACGGACATGCCAGAAATGCAGTATGTTCTTGGTAAGGAAGGTGGCGAGATTTGGAGCGACTACTACGCAGTGCCGAAGAGCGCACCTCATAGAGACGCAGGCTATGCACTGATTGACTTCTTGCTTGATCCAGCGGTTAATGCGAAGGAGGTGCTCGCTCACGGATACCCGGTAGCAGATAGCCGCACGAATGAACTGCTGCCAAAGGAACTGTTGGAAGATCCAATCCTCTATCCGGCGCAGGAATTGCTGGACGCTCTGGAGTTTGGCGCAGCAGCAACACTCACTGATCCTAATCGGGCTGAGTTACTCGCGCGGTTTAAATCTGCTTAGTGCAATCCACTAGGCGGTAAGGATTCCCGATATGTACGGTTCCTGGGCCAACAGATTGCTGTTGGTCCCGGCAACCGTATGGTTGTTGGTAATGCTGGTCTTGCCGCTGCTGGTGGTTATCATTTTCAGTTTTGGAGAGCGGGGTACGGCCGGAGGCTACGTGCCAGCGTTCACCCTGGAACAGTATGCGAATCTGTCTGCACGTTTTACCGCATTCAAAAATACTCTACTGCTTGCCCCTACGGGCACGTTTTTGTGTTTGCTTGTCGCCTACCCATTGGCCTATTTTTTGGCAGTAAAAGTTCACCCAAAGTGGAAGACTCTGCTTTTGGTTATGATCATAGTTCCTTTCTGGACAAGTATTCTCATACGAACCTACGCATGGATCTTCATTTTGGGTGGACAAGGATTACCCAAAGTATTGGGGTTTCTTGGCATCGAAGGGGTGCGTTTGATTAATACGCCCACGGCAGTACTAATCGGTATAGTGTATGCTTACCTGCCCTTAATGGTTTTTCCAGTCTATGTGAGCTTGGAAAAACTCGATAAACGCCTGCTCGAGGCAGCTTCTGATCTTGGTTCCTCACCAATCGAAGCATTCCGAAACGTTACGCTGCCTCTTTCAATCCCTGGTGTGGCTACAGGTTGCATGCTCGTATTTATCCTGCTTATGGGAGAGTTTCTGATTCCGGCTTTACTAGGCGGAGGTAAAGTATTTTTCATCGGCAACGCGCTCGTCGATCTTTTTCTGCAATCGCGCAATTGGGCATATGGATCTGCAGTTGCGGCGACCCTGGTAATTATCATGTTAGTTACGGTAAGCATATATATGAAACTTGTCGTGCGGAACCAGCAATAGATCATTGTTTTAGATTAAAGTCGTTATGAGAATCTATACGCTAGCGGTCTATTTATTTCTATATATTCCAATTGGGATCATAGTACTGTTCAGTTTCAATGCAGGAAGGCATGCGAGCGACTTTCACGGATTTTCCATAAAGTGGTATGGAACGGTTTTAGCAAACCCATTTGCTATGGAAGCCCTTGCGACAAGCCTGATCGTTGCGTCAACCACTGCGGTACTGGCAAGTATTTTTGGAACCATGGCTGCCCTTGCGTTGCAGAAAGTCAAGGGACGTATCCGTGCTATTTATGACGCGGCGATCTATATCGCGATAATGATCCCCGGAATTGTCATCGGCATCGCTACGTTGATCGCGCTGGTCACGGCGTTTAAATTTCTGAACCCGGTGCTGGAGAATTTTTGGCCAGGGTTCCTGGGCGATGCGCCGCACCTAAATATGGGCTACGCGTCAGTGATTGCGTCCCACACGATGTTCACCATGGCACTTGTTATCGTGATAGTCCGGGCTCGAATCAGCGGTATGGATCGAGCTCTGATCGAAGCCTCGGCGGATCTCTACGCGACACCTTGGCGGACTTTCTGGCAGGTGACACTGCCGCAGATATTTCCAGCCATTCTGGCCGGATTTTTACTCAGCTTTACCTTCAGCTTTGATGATTTCATCATCGCGTTCTTCGTTGCCGGGACCGAGACTACCTTGCCGCTTTACGTATTTTCATCAATACGACGCGGCGTAACTCCGGAAATCAATGCGATAGGAACAATGGTATTAACGGTATCGCTAACGTTGTTGATTACAGCTCAGTTTCTGTTACGTGGCCGCGGCTCTCAGTCAAGTACACAATAGGATAGTACGCAAGGGACCTACAGTCGTTGAACATCGTCGTCTAGTCGACGATGTGGTAAATCGGAGCCTTCTCCATCTCCCACTCGCCGGACTTCCGGTCGTAACGCGACAAGGTGAAGCAATGCCAGTCCTGATCGTCCAGCTTTGGGTGATCCGCCCGGCAGTAGTAACCCGGTCAGCGGTTTTCTGCCCGGAACATAGTGTGGTGGGTCACGGACTCCGAGGCCAGCAGCCGGTTTTGAAGCTCCGATGCCCGTTAAAGCTGGTGCAGGTCTTCGGCCCCAAGAAAGTGCCTCCGGCCAGGTGCTTTACGGCTTTTTCGGGGTTTCGTACTGGACTTCTTTTTGAAACGATTTCCAGACTGTTTCGTATCCTACAAATCCCTTTTCATTCGGTTCCATCTGCCGGGTTTTGACATACTCGGATTCGCCCTCTGGCACCTTGGGGCGGGTCTTAGTTGGCTCGCTCATAGAATCACCGTCATTATCTGTTAAATGATTTCGGAACTGTCACCATAGTTAGCAGGAACACTAACCATCACGATAGTGCGATTTTGCCATCTTCTTCGGTGAAATAGAAATGCCGAACGCGACGACGTTTTCGGGTACTGCATCTCTGTAGGAGCGTCCGGGAAAGCAATATCGAGTCACCTGGATACCGGCCCAATTTGCTGACTTCACCTGCTCACACCTGCAATGAATCCACAAGTTTCTGCGCTCTCCGCTTCCGCGCCAGGGCCGCTTTTCGATAGCCGGCATAGTCCGTGTCGTCGAACAGCCTGGCGATCTTGTCGAACTCGACCACAGTGGTTCCGGCCATATCCAGATAATCCGACTCTCCGCGCTCAGAGCAAATCTAATCGAGAATGCTCTTGACCTTCTGGCCGGGACCGACGACGTCGCTGAGATCAGGTTCCGCGGCAACCGTTCCGCCATGGCTAATCTCCTCTTCTGTCGCATCGCGAACACCGAGTATCTCCAGCCGGAAAATCACTTCTCGACCGCACAGCGGGTTATTGCCATCGATCGTTACGGTTTTGTCGTCGACGCGGGTAACGACGAAGGACCTGGTCTTGCCCTGCGCATTCTCCATCAGGATGGACATGCCGACTTCATGGTACTCGTCGGGCACGTTTTCGATCAGGTCGGTGACGACCAGTGATTCGTCCCGGGGGCCGAACAGCTTGTTGCAGTCGATCGGGACTTCGATGACGTCTCCCGGCAGCCTTCCCTCGAGCTCGGCGGTCACCTGTGGCGCCAGGATCTCATTGACCCCGTGCACGTAACCGATGGGGAATTCGACTTCGGTCAGGACGCTACTGGTTTTCGCATCGATGACCTTGTAGGTCAACTCCACAAATTTTCCGGTACCGACTGGTTCTTCCATCGACATTTCGCTCATACACGAATACCGCGATTAATGGTCTGAAGTTGACGCACGGACGACATTGCAGTAGCAGATCGCGATCGCTAGAAGATCGAAGCGCCGAAAATCTTGACTTCATCGTCCTGGTTATAGCCCAGGACCATCCGCCCAAGCCATTCTCCCTCTTTCCTGGTGCTGCGCATCCGGTACAGGACCGTCACGTGTTTATTGCGACGAATCAGGCCAAGATAGTCGTAATCGGGATCGAGACTCCTGGTCAATTCGCTTTTTGCAAATTGCTTGCCGATCTCCACCTCGTTGAGCCCGAACAGCAGATCATAAGAAAAGTGCCGGATGAATTTTCCGTATTCACCTTCGTTGGAGTACTTGATCAGATCCTCCCACATCGGATGGGCGATCGCGAGAATCTCGTCTTCTGATTTGTCGATAATGTTCATTGGTGCCTCTGTGCAGGCAATCGGGTTCTCACCGGCGCCGAATAAAAAAAGATCAACAGGGCTATCTGTTGATCTTTGCGTTGCAAAAACCGGTGCGATCCCGGGAGCTTCGGCACCCGGCAGAAGCTCCCGTTCGCTAGCGAAAATAATCAGGCCGCTTCTTCCTCATCCATCGAGACCAGGTGATAGCAGGGCGCTTTCTCCATGGTGTACTCGCCGGTCTCCGGATCACGCCGTGAAACGGTAAGTACATGCCAGTTCGCGTCGTCGACCTTCATATAGTCGCCACGGTAGTAGTAACCGGGCCAACGGGTTTCTTTGCGGAACAGAGTGTGTTGAATGACGGCTTCGGAGGCCATCTGGCGATGTTTTATTTCCCAGGCACGCAGCAGTTCGTGAATGTTTTCCGCTGCGACCTTTTCGAGATCTTCTTCCAGAAGCTTCATCTTCTTCAGACCAATGTTTAGCAACTTCTCATTGGTCATATAGCTGACTGTGACGCCCCCGGCGTACTCGTCCATCAGCTTCTGGAGGCGATCCAGCGCCTGACGTGGATTGATGTAGTTCGGGTTGACCGAGCCCGCGGTTATCTCGTTGCGATAAACCGTGTAGGTTTCAAGCGGCTTGTAGATTTCTTCTCTGCGGCGTTCGACTTGCTGCTCAGACACACTGATACCATCGGCCTTGCCGTCATCGATGTACCTGCAGGCCGATTTTGCCGCGATACGGCCTTCGGTGAAGGAACCGGACGAGAAGGCGTGCGGTGTACCCCCTACGGCATCACCAGCGCCGAACAGGCCCTCGACGGTGGTCATACGGTTGTAGCCCCAGTAGTACTCGGGCGGAGAAACGTCTTCCGGGCCGGAACACCAGGCGCCGCATCCGGTAGCGTGCGAACCCATGACATAGGGTTCGGAGGTGGTCAGTTCCGGGTTCTCGTACTTCGGGTCTACATCGGTGGCCGCCCACAACACAGCCTGACCGACGGTCATGCCGAGGAAGTTGTGCCAGCCGATTTCTTCGAGGTGGGGATCCTGAAACGCCTCCATGGTGACCATATGGATCGGACCGCGTCCGGCGAGAACCTCCTGGATCATGGCATGGTTACGCAGACAGGTCGGGATCGGCCGATGGGTACTATGCGAAAGCTCAGGGTCCAGATACTCCTTACCGACTATCTCCTGCAGCGACGGCCACCATTTTGATTCGTACTCTTCGCCGACGCCGTTCTGGGTATAGGTCTTCAGATGCAGGAAGTAGGCGCCCACGGGACCGTAACCGTCCTTGAATCGGGCAAGCACGATGCGGTTTTCCATCTGGGTCATCTTGGCGCCGGCCCCAATCAGCAGACCATAGGCCGAACCCGACGACCACGGCGCATACCAGACGCGACCAGCACCTTCGCCGACGGAGCGTGGCTTGAATATGTTCGACGCGCCGCCAGCGGACACAATAACCGTCTTGGACTTGAATACATGGTAGTCGCCTGTACGCACGTTGAATCCCACAGCACCGGCGACGCGATTCTCTTTGGCATCGTCCATCAGCAGATGGGTGACGCAGATTCGGTTGAATACCTTGTCAGCCGACTTCTTCGCGGCCTCCGCGACGATCGGCTTGTAGGACTCACCGTGGATCATAATCTGCCAGCGACCTTCACGCTGGTAGGTGCCGGTCTTCGGGTCGCGCATCAGTGGCAGACCCCATTCTTCGAACTGGTGCACGGCGGAATCGACATGACGCGCCATATCGAAAAGCAAGTCTTCGCGGACCATGCCCATCAGGTCGATTCGTGCATAGCGTACGTGGTCTTCCGGGTTGTTCTCCCCGAAACGGGTGCCCATGTAGCAGTTGATCGCGTACAGACCCTGCGCCACCGCGCCGGAACGGTCGATGTTCGCTTTCTCGGCGATGACGATTTTTTTGTCCTGGCCCCAGTACCTGGCCTCGAAAGCCGCACCTGTACCACCGAGGCCGGCGCCGCAGACCAGGATGTCGATGTTGTCTTCTACAACCGTTTTATACTTCATCAGTAGTACACCCCTTCCTTCATCTTCAGGCCGTTGGATTCGAGGGTGTGGACGCCGCCCTCATCGAAGCGGATGTATTTGGGTTCGTTGAACAACTGCTGACTGTCGCGTTGCTCCTGTGTAGGAGCTTCAACGTCGCGCAACTGGGGTGTGCCGCTACCCCAGGGTTTGGTGGTGATCGGCGCCAGCAGTTCCATATCTTTCTTTCCGTTGCGGAACTTTATGCGCCAGGCGATAACGCCTTTCTCCTCGTCACGCTTCACTCGAACCGAGTGTCCGAGCGGTGCGAAGTCCGCGTAACCCCGAACGTCGATCGCCTGATGCGGGCACGCTTTCACGCATGAGTAGCACTCCCAGCACATGCTGGGTTCGATGTTGTAGGCGCGCCTGGTGACCGTGTCGATGTGCATGATGTCCGACGGGCATATATCGACGCATGCGCCGCACCCGTCACAACGTGTCATATATACAAATGTTGGCATTGTGAATTCTCCAGACTCGTGAAAGTCAATCAGTAGTGACGAGGGGGTTCACGGCTGATACCGAGCCCCATATAAGGAGGATTGGTACCCATGTATTCCGGAATATCGGGGAATTTCGCCTGCACGGCAGGGTCCGTCAGATCGTAGTCATCGGGCAGGTTCTCTCTCGAACCATCTTCGATGGTGGTCTTTTTCTGGTATGCCGCGGCGGGCTTGAAGAACATGTGCGCGAATTTGGACCAGTAGACAGAGCCAAACAACACGGTCGAACTTGTTACGAACAGAACGAAAAACAGCCAGCCTGCGCCGGTCCGCTGCGTAAACGACCACAGCAGTGCGAATGTTGCCATTGCGAGCAGCCCGACTATGAAAAGGTCCCCACGCCCGTTGAATCTATACCACTTGACACCTTCGGCTGCGACGTCAACGCGGATATCGAACCAGAACCAGTAGCCTCCGAAGCACAGCATCGCAGCTCCGAGATGCCAAAGCAAAGTGACCAAGGCGGGCGCTGTCACGTCCGGAGTCGGATAGGAGAAGATCAGCACCGCACTCATGACGACGAAAATTATGAAGCCGTACATGGTGAAAAGGTGCGAGATCCGACGGTGGGTGTTGTTGAACTCGGAGGACGTCAGTATTTCGTTGGTGACCGTGTGAATGGCGAGGCCGGCTTTCTCACCACCGCTCAGTTGGCGCTTGGCGTCCTTTTCAGCCCGCTTGGCGTTTTCGAAGAAGTACTTCGCGCTCTGTTTGTGCATCATATCGAGAATGGTGCCGACGACGACCAGGATTATCATCAGGACCACATACCACTGCATCACCGCCGGTGATACGAATGCCGAAAGCTCGGCAAAGGGATTGTTTGTAAGCATTAAGCTGTTTTCCTCCGGCGTTGCTTATTGCAAGACGGGCCAATTTCAGCCACTTGGATGCTTTGTTTGGAAACGGACCTCGGCCACGTTTGCACGCAGTTCGATGACCCGGCTGGTATCACGTAATTTAGGCCGCATAGCGGCGTGCACTGCCATTTTATCGCAACTCCATACTAAAGCGCGCACATAGGCAAGACAAATCACTGAATTCTTCTTGCCCATAAATTCGGCTGATAGAGTATAAACCGAATAAAAGCCCCTTTTTTTGAAGTGGGCATTCATAGAGGAACCGTTTAAACCGTTTTTCGTCCTGGTTGAAGCGGATGCTTGCCCGATTCCGGCGCGCCTGCTGGTCTGTTTCCTGGGCTTATCCCCAGTCCGAAGCTTCATTTCCAGCCCGCAGGCCAAGCTACACTCTGCCGCCTCCCGTGGGGCGCAGTAAGCTGACGACAATCCGGGACCTGTCGCGTCAGTCGGACAGGGCGCTTGTACGGCAGTCGACCCATTTGCGATTTAGTTTTAGCTTTAGCACACCTTTTCGGTTACCTCTCGCGGCACGAACGAACTACTAACCCGCATTTCTCACCAGGCGGCTATAGAATCTCGTCAAGCAGGGCAAACATTGAGGTCTAAGGATTTATCCAAAAAGCAGTGTGTCTTGGAAACGCCTATCCCGGCGCTGGCTGGTCCAGGCCCCGATGTACTTGGGCTTCATTCGATCCATAGCACCGGCTATGCATCTCACTGGTTCGACGCATCCTAAGCGCCTCATCCCTTCGGGGCTACCGCGAAAAATCGCTCCCGGCGATTTTTTCAGCCCGGCGTTCATCGGCACCCGTCCTGCGCAATCGCTCGGGATCCTGGTGAGAAATGCGGGCTAAAACGACAAAAAGAGAACTTCAGGCTTTTAAGGAACCGCTGAATTATTGGTAACC
>JAHEIO010000184.1 GCA_024639325.1 Gammaproteobacteria bacterium | reverse complement strand
ACTATTTGTTCTGGCAGCGCTCTTCCTGCCAGCCGATCTGGTTTTTGCTGAACAAAGCCGATGGTACTCAGCGGAAAACGTCACTCACGGCAAGGATCTGTATACCGCAAACTGTGCCGCCTGCCATGGGCAACGGGGCGAGGCCACGCCGGACTGGCGCAAGCCGGACGATCAGGGCAAGTATCCGGCACCGCCTCTCAATGGAACGGCACACACCTGGCATCACTCCATGGATATTTTACGGCGCACGGTCAAACAGGGCGGCGGCAAGGTCGGTGGTTCGATGCCCGCATTCGGAGATGTGTTGACGACGCAGGACGTCGACGCAGTCCTCGCCTATGTGCAGTCCCTTTGGCCGGAAGAAATCTATGCCACCTGGGCCAAGGCCAATCCCGACGATGCCGTGGCGGACCTCCGCCCGGTCACGTCCGGCAACGTTGCCGAAAATGGAATTACCGGACGGCTCGCCAAACTGCTGCCTCCGCAGACGACGATCAGCGATCCTCAGGCGACTCCCGTAAACGGAATCTATCAGGTCAAGGCGGGCAGTCAGTTCATTTACATCGATAGCACCGGCCAATACGGTTTCGTAGGCAACCTGATCGATCTTGCTACCGGTGAAAGCCTGACCGAGGCCAAACGCGCAATCGAGCGCGCGGCGGAAATCACTTCTTTTCCAGATGACGATAAAGTCGTTTTTGTCGCTAACGGCGAGCAGCGGGCATACATCGATGTTTTTACGGATACCACGTGCCCCTACTGCCGCAAGTTGCACGCGGAAGTCGCCCAGCTCCAGGCCGCGGGCATCACTGTCCGCTACCTCGCCTTCCCCCGGGGAGGTCAAAACAGCCAGGGCGATCGTGAATTACGCGCGGTCTGGTGCGCAGCTGATCCCGTGCAAGGTATGCATTTGGCGAAGACGCAATCCGTTATCCCGGATAATGACGGGACCTGCGATGCGGCAAGTGCTGTTACAGCCGGTTACCAGCTGGGCGTAGCGCTGGGTGTAAGAGGGACGCCCGCTATCGTGCTTCCCGACGGCACCATGATTCCCGGATACCGTCCACACGGTGAATTGATTGCGACGCTGGGTTTGGAAAAAGATCGGCAATGAAGCCGCTATCTGCCGGGAGAGTATATCAGCCCGCGGCGCACCAGCCATTTCTCGATTTCCACCGCGAACAGAATCAACGAAGACAGCGCCAGACAAACGCTAAGATCGAACAGGGGCAGCGGCTGGGTGTGAAATATGTCGTTGAATGCAGGCACGTAAATCACCGCCGCTTGAAGAATAAATGTAATTAACACCGCGCCGAGCATCGGCAGGTTGCTGAACAGGCCAATCGCGAACAGCGATGCCTTCTCGGTGCGCACGGCCAGCGCATGGAACAGTTGCGACATGGTCAGCACGGTGAACACCATGGTCTGCCAGTACTCGACATTGCGGGAGATCGCCCAAGCCTGGGTCATGATCGATATGCCGCCCACGAACAGCCCGACCCAGACGATGTGCTGCCACATGCCATGAGCAAAGATGCTCTCCTGTGGAGGCCGCGGCGGGCGATCCATGATGCCCGGCTCGGCCCGCTCTGCGCTGAAGGCTAGTCCCGGCAGGCCATCGGTAACGAGATTGATCCACAGGATGTGGATGGGTAACAGCGGTATCGGCAACCCGAGAAAGGGCGCCAGAAAAAGCGTCCAGATTTCGCCCGAATTGGAACTCATGGTGTACTTGATGAACTTGCGTATGTTGTCGAAAATTCTCCGCCCGACCCGGATCGCCCTGACGATGGTGGCGAAATCATCGTCCAGCAGCACCATATCCGACGCCTCACGCGCCACGTCGGTGCCTTTCAGCCCCATGGCCACGCCGATATTGGCGCGCTTCAGCGCCGGCGTGTCGTTTACCCCGTCACCGGTCATGGCGACGAACTCTCCCCTGGCCTGAAGGGCTTTGACGATACGCAGCTTCTGTTCGGGAGTGACCCGCGCGTATGCCTTCACCGAGGCCACAACGCCGTCGAAATGCTCATCCGGCATGGATTCCAGCTGGCGACCGGTCAACACGGCGTCTTTTTTCGCCATGATCCCGAGCCGCGTGGCAATCGCGGCCGCGGTTCCCGGATGGTCCCCGGTGATCATCACCGGCGTGATGCCCGCCGTTCGGCAGCTGGCCACGGCCTCCGGCACTTCCGGCCGCGGCGGATCGATCAGCGCGACGAGCCCCAGAAAGGTCAATTGCCGTTCGACGGCTTTCGCATCGGATACATCCGGCATATCGTCGAATGCTCGTCGGGCCACACCCAGTACCCGATACCCCTGCGATGCCATCCGGGTCGCTTCGGCCAGCACTTTCTCGGGCTCGAACGCATCCGGTCCGTCGCTGCCCAGTGCGTCCACGCACTGGCCCAGAATTCGTTCGGGCGCGCCTTTGGCGTAAGCCAGTACACCGCCTTCCGCCGCTCGATGGAGCGTGGTCATCTGCTTTCGCTCGCTGTCGAAAGGCAGATTTCCCACGCGCGGCAATTCCCCTTCCAGCCTGTCTTTCTCAAAACCGGCGCTCACGGCCGCTTCGTACAGAGCCAGTTCAGTTGGCTCCCCGTTCGGCTTGCCGTCCATCTGCGCCACGTCGTTGCTCAGGGCCATGGCCCGGCACAGCTCCGACCACGGCGCCCCGGCCTCCGCTCTGGGCTGGGATGGGTGCCACTCACCACGAGTGAAAAAGCGTTCCGCGGTCATGCGGTTCTCGGTCAACGTGCCCGTTTTATCGGCGCAAATATAGGTTACCGAGCCGAGGGTCTCCACGGCGGGCAGGTTGCGCACCAGAGCCTTGTGTCGGCTCAGAGTGCGCGCTCCGAAGGCCAGCGAAATGGTGACGACAGCCGGCAACGCCTCCGGTATCGCGGCGACGGCCAGGCTCACCGCGGTGAGGAACATCAGCATGATGGGCTGGCCTTGAAACAGTCCGGCGGTGAATACCACGGCGCAGATCGCCAACACGGCCAGCGCAAGATACCGGCCGAAGCGGGCAAGCCGTATCTGCAGCGGCGTCTTGCCGCCCTCTTCCCCGCCCAGCATTCCCGCGATGCGGCCGATTTCGGTATCCATGCCGGTGGCGGATACCAACGCCCGTCCCCGCCCCCGCGTAATCGTGCTGCCTTTGAAAACCAGGTTCCGGCGGTCCCCCAACGGCAGGTCCGCCTCTGCCAGACAGGCCTCCGTTTTTCCGACTGGCTCGGATTCCCCGGTCAGCGCCGATTCGTCGGCTTCCATCTCTTCGACTTCGATGAGCCGCATGTCCGCGGGGACCATGTTTCCGGTTTCGAGCAAGACCACGTCTCCGGGAACGACCTCTACCGCGGGGAGCGTGACGACTTCGCCGCCCCGAAGCAACGACGCCTCCGGGGCGGCCATTTTCCGCAGCGCCGCCACGGCACGCTCCGCGCGAAACTCCTGCACCGCACCGATGACCGCGTTGAGCACGACAATCACGATGATGGCAATCGTGTCCTGGAGTTCGCCGATGAATCCGGATATCACCGCCGCGATTATCAGTACGACGATCATGAAGTCGGAGAACTGGCTCGCAAGCAAAACCACGATGGAACGCTGCGGTTTTTCGGCGATGGCGTTGGGGCCGTGATCGAGCAGTCGCTCCTTTGCCTGTGCGTCTTTCAGCCCATCCCGCGATGCATCCAGACGCAGCAGAGCTTCATCCACCTCGAGACAATGCCAGTCGACCGACTTCATCTCAGGATCCGGCAAATACGTAGATAAGCGCCGCGGTCAATAGCGCGATCGACAACGTGCGCACACCGCTTCGCAGCCACGAGGTGCCGCCGATCCGGCCCAGAAACACACCCAGCAAGAAAGTGGACAACAATGCCACCAGTATGGCGGCATACAGGGGGGGCATCGGCAGAGATACGCCGGCGCTTGCCAGCCAGAGCGGGACCAGAATCACAATAGATATGATCAGGGGCGCCGAGCCGTTGACCAGGCCAATCAGCAGAGGCACCCAACGCACCGCCTCGCCGTGAAGACTCTCTTCGAGATCGGCGATCATCGAGCTCTCGAGTGCGGTCAATTCCCGCCGCCGTTCAGCCGTCTCACTCACGTAAGCGCTGCTTACGCCGCTGACGGCCAGGGCAATGGCCGCACCCAGACAGGCATTGATGATCAGCACCAGGTCGGTCGACGCGCTGACGGTAAATCCGACGATGATGCCCAGCATGGTGAGCGCGCCGTCGAATCCGTTGACCACGAAATAACGACGGGCGATTCCGTGGGTACGGGTGATGTGCAGCAGAAATATTACCCGGCTTAAAAGACTCACCTATCCTCGACCGGCGTCAACCTCGCTCTGTACTTCCACCTCGTCTATGCTGTGAATCGAGCCCCCCATGCTGTTGATGCTGGTCTGAACTGCATCGAAATCGATGGCGCTTCCGTCCACGACCACCTGGAGCGTTTCCGTCTGCTCGTCCACCTCGATAACGGTGAGGCGAACCCGGTAATCGCCACCAAGCCCGGCGATGGTCCGTGAAAACTCCAGTGCGTTGGGCAGGTGAGGTTTCAATACGTCCAGTACGATCCGCTTTACGTAAACCGCGTTATCATTTTCGTTTCGTTTTTCCATGCCGGCCGCTCGGGAACCCGTCAAATCATTCATACAGACTTATTATTACACTCGATTATATTGTAGGAGGCG
>JAHEIO010000073.1:13106-17667 GCA_024639325.1 Gammaproteobacteria bacterium | reverse complement strand
CTAGCCCGCATCCAGGCGATCGAAATCCACGGAAAATGGGAAACCGAGAAACGCGCGGGCGGTGTCCCCGGTGGTCAGTCAATCAGTCAGACCGGGTAGGGCCCCGCACCACGGCGGCGCTGCCAGACGATGAATACGAGAAACAACGCACAGATCACCGCCCCCGTTGCGGGCAGTCCATCGGGGCCCCAGATATCGATGGCGGCACCGCTGATGGAAGGACCCACAACGTCTCCCAATCCCCACAGAAATACGAAACTCGCGTTGATACTCACCAGATCCGCATGCTTGAAGCGGGCACCGATCATTGCCATCGCTATCACGTAGAAACTCCCCACCGTGACGCCCATGATCATCATTGCAATCCACGTCATGGCGGTGTGACCGATAACGAACGGCAGCGCAGCAATGCTGAACATGGCAATAAGGGTAGCCCACGCGAGCAATCGACCTCGATCCATTTTATCCGCGAGCATGCCGATCGGTATCTGGCCAACCACCCCGCCCAGTACGAACATTGTCAGCAGCATAGACGCCGTTTCGGCATTCAAGCCCTTTTGCATACCATATACGGGTAGCAGCGCAAGCACCGTACTGTCAATCAGTCCGAACATCAGCGCCGCGACCATCAACGTAGGTACTATTCGCAAAAAATACAGCATTCGGGAGCGTGGTTTGCCTTCCACTGCGGGCGCCAGGTTCCGGCCCCATGCCAACGGAACGAGACCACAGGTGACGACGGCGACACCGAGATACAATGCGGTCCAGCTGTCGCTGCCCACGATCACTATCGTTGCCGGGCCAACCGCGAATCCGGCGTGCAGGAATGTCCCGTACACACCGATCAATTTGCCACGAGTTTCGTCGCGTGCGATCTGATTGATCCAGATATCGCCACCAACGAATATCAGCTCGGCGGACAACCCGATGATGAAACGTATCGGAAACCATGCCCATACATTGGGGTAAACCGGCAGCAGCAACAGCCCTATCACCATACCTGCGATCCCGAGCGCCATCACCCGTACCGTGCCGAATCTACCGATCAGGCGGGGACCGAGTGGGGCGATGGCCAGTATTGCAAGCATTTGGGACGACGCGCTGAGCCCGTTGAGCCAGCCCGGCACCCCCTGCCGCTCGAGCACGATCGCGAGCAGCGGCCAGGTCAGCCCCAGTGTGATGGTCATGGTGGATGTTGCGGAGATACACGCAACGATCCCCGTCATTCGACGGGACGGTTTACTCTTGCTTGGTATTTTCCCTGATCTCCCGCAGCAAGCCGTTCATTTCCTCGAACTCGTCCGAATAATTCGTGTTCTCGGCGTATTCAAGAACGTAGCTTTCGGCCTGCTCGAAATATTCTCCGATGATGGGGAGGCTTACGAGCTTGGTCAGGACCCAGATGAATACACCCAGGACGACGGTCATACCAATAGTGATGCCGAACCCCCTGGCGATCCCTGCCTTGAAGTTGGTCCACATGATGCTTTTGCTCGACTGCAGATACTGCAGATATTCCACGACACCTGCCGCCTCGAAGATTTTTACGAGCTCCTTGTCGGGAGATGATTTTGGTGATGATGGCATTTTTCAATCATTGGGTGTTGGATTGTCCACACTGCATATCACAGGTCAGACACTATAAAAAGGCATGGAACCAGTTTCAATTGACCGCCGCGGCCGATCGAGGATATACGCTCGGATCCTACGATCGTGCCTTCGTGGTCCTGCTTGTGATGTCGCTGCTGACGCTGAGTATGATCTGGGCCCTCCACGATCGGTTTGCAGAGCGAATATGATGACTAATCGCGGTCTTTCAGAGGCGGCCCCAAGCCATAGGGCGCTGGAACGAGATCGCTGAGCGTCCTGAACAGTTCCCTGAATTCCGCTTCCGGCTCGGTGCCAAACAACGGGTCCTGGTTGTCGGCAAAGGCGGCATCGATGCGCGACCAGTCCGAATTCGTGAGGTTCGCCGCGGCCAGAGGCAGCACTTCCTGCTCCTCGGTGCGGGCGTGTTTTCGCTCGAATTCGACGTATTCGATCACCGCGTCCCGGAACGCTTCAAAAGCGGCGTCGCCCATAAATTCGTATGCTGAAAGGGTTTTCAGGAGTTTGAGCAGCAGCCGTTCGCCCTGCGCGTGCTGCCTGCCGAGTTCATCCAGGATCGGACCGGCGTCGGGGCAATGGGTGCGGACGGCGGGAAAAAGATATTCCGTTTCTTTGGGATGGTGATAACGATCCAGGAATGAGTCGAGGTAATACGCGATGCCGTGAAACACGTTGAAATCCACGGATTTGCCGTGTTTTTCGATCTCGTTGACCAACCCCTCGAGGGTAAACAACACCGCATTCAGGTTGCGGTGTTCACGCTTGATTATCGAAATCGAATCCATGGTGTTTCTCCGAACATAAAGCTTATCCCGGGCGCGTATCTTGACAGGAATCAACTCATATCGATTATATCCTCAAGGTATACTGGACCGCGATGAGCATCATTGAAAACCTGGAACGACTGCTGGCCGCGGGGCGCGATGACGCCCTGCTAAGGTTCGGCCTGGGCAGCGCCCTGTTCAACGAAAAACAGTTCGACAAGGCCATACCCCATCTCGAGGCGTGCATAGACCACGAACCTGAGTATGCCGCCGCCTTCAAATTGCTGGGTAAAGCGCTTTTCAAAACCGGACGGGAAAGCGAAGCAAAATCGATATTCGAATCCGGCCTGCCGGTAGCCGCGCGAAAAGGGGACAAGCAAACGGAGCGGGAAATCCGGGCCTTCCTGCAAAAGATCGAGAGACTGAATGACTAGCCGCCTGGTGATAAATGCGGGCTAGCCTTGATTGAGATTGAGCAGGTGCTGCTCTACGGAAAAAACGTGCGGATCATCGGCTGACAGTGCTCTCAGTGCCTGGGCCAGGTTGAACACGTACTCGGCATTGTGTCCGCTTGGCCCCGCCGATCCGGCAATATGCCTTGCGATGTCGGATTCGGGCGCTTCCCCCAGGAAAGCGGCGTTTTCTTCCGTGGCGATATATACGGTCCCCTGGACAACGCTTTTGTCCCTGAACGCCATATTGGCGACGAATCGCAGGTAGCCGTTTTTCTCGCGAAAATCGAGGTGATCGAACACCTCGAGCTCTATCAGGTATGCGACACCCACACACACCGCCTGCTTTTGGGGAATCAGGGTAACCACTCTACCCGGCGCTGACGGCGTTCCGCGATGATCATGGGACCCCTGCCAGAATCTTCTGACCCAGTGGTCAATGCTGGCCGGGCGTCGATCAAGATAGGGAAAATCCGCTTTGAAAATCAATGATCCATATCCGAACAACCATATCGATTCGTGCTCGTAAAACCTTCGCAGGGACCGGTTGGCGGCGATAGTGTTGGCAGACATAGGAAATAAATCGATACACGTGCATTAATCGTGCATATTTTTCTTGAAACGACACCCACTTGTCACCTAATATTTCCAGTTGCGACATTGATGTCGCATTATGAATATAAATATTGTGCCGAGGATACACGGCATTACCACCCGGGGGCTTACCGATGTCAGATCGACATGGCGACGTCGCGACGAGAAACTACAGTTTTTTCCTCGTACCGCATTTTACCTTGCTGGCTTTCTCTTCGGCGATCGACCCGCTGCGCATGGCCAACCAGCTGAGCAATCAGGAACTGTATCGGTGGCGCACGATCAGCAGCGACGGAGAACCGGTCACATCCAGCAGCGGGGTTTGCATTCCGGCGGATTCATCCATCAACGACGAGTTGAATGCCACCGCGATATTCGTCTGCGGCGGGATCGACGTGCAGAAATTGTTCGACCCGAAAACCCTCCCATGGCTCCGCAAACTCGCGAACCGGAAGGTCATTCTCGGGGCGCTATGCACCGGCAGTTACGTTCTGGCCGAAGCGAAACTGCTCAAAGGATACCGGTGCACGATCCACTGGGAAAACTTTGCCGGAATTCGTGAGCGCCATCCGGACCTCGTCATTTCCCAGGAACTTTTCGAAATAGACCGTGACCGCTACACGTGCGCGGGCGGCATTGCACCAATGGATATGATGCTTCACCTGATCCGCCGCCAGCACGGTTCCGATCTGGCGACCGCGGTATCCGAACAATTCATTTGCGACCGCATCCGTGACAACCATGACCGCCAGAGGATTCCCCTGCGGCACCGCATTGGAACCAGTCAGCCAAAACTCATGGAAGCGGTTTCCCTGATGGAAGCCAACATCGAAGAACCCATGGCGCTGGACGAATTGTCCCAGCACATTGGGTTATCGCGAAGACAACTGGAACGCCTGTTCAAAAAATACCTGAATTGCGTGCCGACCCGATACTACCTTCAGATCCGTCTCGAGCGGGCACGCCAGCTTCTGCTGCAAACCAGCATGCCGATCGTCGACACCGCACTGGCATGCGGATTCATATCGGCGCCGCATTTCAGCAAGTGCTACCGGCTCGTCTTCGGGGTGCCGCCGAGAGAGGAACGCCGGCGGGCGGCAACCGGACAGCATTTGAATTAAGACGGCGGATCGCGGCGGGGGC
>JAHEIO010000073.1:0-13006 GCA_024639325.1 Gammaproteobacteria bacterium | reverse complement strand
TCGCGGCGGGGGCGCCGCTCCTACAAAACCAGGCGGCGGCCGCGGCGCCTGCGCCCCGTACCGGATGCCGTGGTTTCCGCGGCGGCCGGCTGCGGCATATCGACGGCCTTGGCAAGCTCGGGGAACGGATCGATGCGGTGGGGAATTGCCATGGCTTCGACGAAATGTTCCTGAAAACGCGGTTCGACTGCGGTCTCAACCTTCTGTACGCGCCGCACGACCTGCTCGATATCATGACGCGCATCGCGATCCAGCAACGCGATGCGCGCACCGTTCCCCGCCGCATTACCCACCGACGCCACATTCTCCAGCGGACAATCGGGAATCAAACCGAGGATCATGGCGTACTTGGGGTCGATATGGCTGCCAAAGGCCCCGGCCAGCCCGATCCGGTCAATTTTATCGACCTGCATGTGGTCCATCAGCAACTTGATACCCGCATACAGGGCGGCCTTTGCCAGTTGGATCTGTCGCACATCATTCTGCGTAATACAGATCCTGACATCACCGTCGTAGAGCAGATAGGAAAACGTCCGTCCTTCGGATATGACGCGATCGCTGCGCTCACTTAGTGCACCGTCAATGGTACCGTCGGAGCGGATCAGACCCGCAAGATACATGCTTGCGATGACTTCGATAATTCCGGAACCGCAGATGCCGGTGACGCCCGATGCCCCTATCACTTCCGCGAAGTTCTCTTCGTCGGACCACACCGGACTGCCAATAACGCTGAATCGTGGTTCCAGGGTAACCGGGTCGATGCGCACTCGTTCGATTGCGCCCGGCGCCGCACGCTGACCTCCGCTTATCTGGGCACCCTCGAATGCAGGTCCGGTCGGACTGGAGCACGCCAGCATCCGATCCCTGTTGCCCAGCATGATCTCGGCATTGGTTCCGACGTCGACGAGCAGCGTCATGGCATCGTCGAGATAGGGTTTTTCAGAGAGCAGCACGCCCGCCGCATCGGCGCCCACGTGGCCGGCAATGCAGGGCAGCACATAGGCGCGCGCATTGCGGTTCACCTCGATGTCGATCTCATTGGCCCAGATCGCCACGGCCTCGTCGGTCGCCAGCGCGAAAGGGGCTCCGCCGAGCTGTGTCGGGTCGATGCCGAGCAGCAGGTGATGCATGATCGGGTTGGCTACGAAAGTCAGGTCCAGCACGTCGTTCGTGGATACCCCCGCCTCCGCGGTCACCTCGCGCAGCAGCCGATTGATCGCGCCGCGTACCGCGAGCGTCATCTCCGAATCTCCGCCGGGATGCATCATAACGTAGGAGACCCTGCTCATCAGGTCTTCACCGAATCGAATTTGCGGGTTCATCGCGCCGCCGGACGCAACCACCTCTCCGCTGGCCAGGTCGCACAGGTGTATGGCTATGGTGGTGGACCCGACGTCGATTGCCGCGCCATAGGCGCGGTCCCGGAATCCCGGCCAGACACAGATGAGCCATTTCTCATCGTGCACCGCCACGGTGACCTTCCACTCGCCGTCGGCAAGGGCGTCCTGGATGCCCTGCAGCAAGGTCAGATCGCACTGCAGGTCCGTCAGCCCCCAATCGAATTCGAGCGCCAGTTTGAGCCGGGCGAGGTCGCCCGTCGGGTCGTGCATATTCGGCTCCTGGACTTCGACATAGTAGAGCCTGACAACCGGATCGAGTTCGATCTCGATGACTTCCGCGCCCTTGCGGACCACCTGGCGGTGTACCTGGCTTTCAGGCGGCACATCGATGACGACATCCCCCTGCAGACGCGCCTGACAGGCCAGCCGCCGATCTCCAAGCGAGCCCTGTTCCGCCGCATAGCGGCGCTCGACCGCACCGGTTTCCGAGAGGTTCTCCCTGCGTGAGGAAATCCCCTGCTTGGGGAAATCTCCCTCGCTGCACACGATCTGGCAACGACCGCACATGGCGCGGCCGCCGCAAACCGAATCGATGTCGACACCAAGGGATCGGGCGGCCTGGAGCAGGCTGGTGTCGCGCGCAAACGTCCCGCGCTTGCCGCTCGGCAAAAAGACCGCCTTGCAATCGGATTCCGTTGACGGGTTCATCTAGAGGCTGACGTTGTGTCCGCTTTCTTCGTACTGAACCAGCGGCGGGTGCCGCAGCGTGTAGTAGTCGCCCTTGTCCTTCACGTAGATCTCGGCCTCCGTTTCGAGGCCGGTCGGCCCATCGAAGATTCCGGCCAGGATGGTGAGTGTCTCGGCACCGTCCCGTTGCCAGAATAGGCTCGATCCGCAGCGGCTGCAAAAACCCCGTTGCGCCGATTCCGAGGAGCGATACCAGCGCAATAAATTTTCCGGGTCACTGAGATTCACCTGCTGCTTCCGGGCCGCGGTGGCGGCCACGTGGTGCCCCGTCCACTTTCGGCACTGTCGGCAGTGACAATTGATGACGGCGCGAAGAGGACCATCGACCTCCACACCAATCCCACCGCAAAGACAACTACCGGTGTCCGGCACGGCGTCGGCTCCGCAGACGTGAAGGTGCCGAGGAGCCCACACCCGCCGCGGCGGGCTCCCGATACTTCCGAATCCAGCGAGTGCAATTCTCGTCTTGCCCGTTGACCACGTCCGCGCCCATCACCGCCTGAACGACTTCGCCGTGCAGGGGATTAGTGATGGCGGAAGTCATGCCCGCCCCAATCGCCATGCACAGAAAGGCGCTGTTGATCCCGTTGCGGTTGGGCAGTCCGAAACTGACGTTGGACGCACCGCATGTGGTGTTGCACTTCAACTCCTCCCGTATTCGATACACCAGGGCAAACACCTGCCGTCCTGCCTGACCGATCGCTCCAATCGGCATGACGAGTGGATCGATGACGACGTCCTCCGGACCGATACCATGGTCCGCCGCGCGGTTGACTATGGTTCGAGCGACTTCGAAGCGTACGTCCGGATCCTCGGAAATCCCGGTTTCGTCGTTGCAGATCGCGACCACCGCGGCGCCGTGTTTGGCGACAAGGGGCAGCACCGACTCCAGGCGGTCTTCCTCTCCGGTCACGGAATTGACCAGCGGCTTGCCCTGATACACCTCCAGCCCCGCCTTCAGCGCATCGACTATGGAAGAGTCGATGGAAATGGGAACATCGGTGATCGACTGCACCAGTTGTACCGCGCGCGCCAGCAGGGCCGGCTCGTCAGCGAGTGGAATCCCGGCGTTGACATCGAGCATGTGGGCGCCGCAGCCCACCTGGGCCAACGCGTCCGCTTCGACCCGGCTGAAGTCTCCGTTTTTCATTTCCTCGGCGAGTATCTTGCGGCCGGTGGGATTGATCCGCTCGCCGATGATCACGAACGGCCTGTTGAACCCAATGACCACCTCGCGGGTTGCCGAACTCAATATTGTATCTGTCATTACAGTCTCCCTAGTTTGCCTTTCTTGAATCCTGTGCGCCCTGGCTCCTGCCCGGATACCACGGCACGCGCCCCTCCAGTATTCCTGACCGTTCCACGATTTCGGCGACACTATCCTCCTGCCGATAGGCCATGACGTGGACTCCGGAAACCCCCTCTATTTCCCTGATTTCCTGGATGAGCTCGACACACAGCCGGACACCTTCGGCCTTCTGGCTTGCGGCCCCCCTCAGGCGGGTGATCACTTCGTCCGGGATGTGGATGCCCGGAACGTAGTCGCGTATCCATGCGGCGGCGCGCGCCGACGCCAGCGGTCCTACACCAATCAGCACAAAGGCTTTTTCGTGCAACCCCATGTCACAGATCTGCTTCATGAATTCCCTCAATCGCGGGACATCGAAACAGTATTGAGTTTGCACGAACTGAACCCCTGCCTCGATCTTCTTTTTGAGCCGCTGCGCCCGATAGTCGTATGGCGGGACAAATGGATTGGCCGCGCCGCCTATCAGCACATGCGGCGGGCATGACAGCGCCCGGCCGCTCAGAAAACGGGATTCGTCGCGCATGATTCGAACCGTCGATGCCAGAGATACCGCGTCGAGATCGAATACGGGCTTGGCCTGCGGCTGGTCTCCCGCCTGTACTCCGTCTCCGGTCAGACACAATATATTCGCCACCCCCATTGCGGCGGCACCCAGAATGTCGCCTTGAATGGCGATTCGATTCTTGTCGCGACACGACGCCTGCATGACCATGGCGTAACCCAGCCGCGTGAGAAGCGAACAGACTCCAACACTGGACATGTGGCAGTTTGCCCCGGACCCATCGGTCGCGTTGATGGCATCGACATAACCATCGAAAATTTTTGCACGCGCATAGACCTCGTCCGCATCCGCTGAATCCGGCGGCGCGATTTCCGCGGTTACCGCAAAATTGCCGGCGCGCAGCACGCGTTCCAGCCGACCCGGAGAGACGTGTCCGGGCAGTATCGGCAGGCTGAATCCCGGTACCGGTTCGTCTTCGAAAATCACCGCTTCAGCCTCGACGATCCGGTAGATTCGTGCGCGGGTCCATGCCTGTCTTCCATTCGCAGTCTAGTCCGCACCGTAGAACTGCTGGTCACGCTTTTCACGCACCACCCGCAGCCACGATGACGAACCCTTGAGCCTATTATCCACGGGCAGCCGCACGTTGTTGATGCCGGATCCATGCCGCATCAGCCGACTGCCCCTTTCCGCCTCGACCCATACGCAGGGCATATCCGGTATGACTTCGCAGTTGCCGTTTGTCTGCACACCGCCGCAGGGGCCATTCTGCAGCTGCTTCGGACAGTTCATTGGACAGGACATTCCCGTCTCGCCGAGGACGCACTTGCCGCACATCTGGCAATCGAACAGAAATCCCTTTACGTTTCGTTCGACAAACGTGATCGGCTTTTCTACACGGTCATAACCGATCTTCAGCCAAAGGGGATGCAGCGCATTCATCACCCCCTCGAAGGTGTCGTACAGGCTTTCCAGGAACCTCGCATGCCTGACCGACCATCGCCTGGCGGCGTACACTATGATTCCTCCGAGGTTTCGTCGACACCTTTGGCCCGAATCAACTTCAGCAGTCTGTCATCCGTATACAGGCCCTCCAGGCGCTCCACCTCGGCATCCAGCACCGCGGCGAGATCTCCCGTACAGGTACAGCGCTGTCGCCGCCACTCGTCCAGATAGGCATCACTGCTGCCCTTGCCGGCACGCATCGCGGCCCGGTCGACGGCTTCCTGGAATCTCTGCGACAGCAAGCGTTTTGCCGTCGTGCGGCCTTTCTTCGCGATCACCTGAGCAGGGATATCGCGCCAGTACACGGTGATCAGATCGGCCACTGACGGGTTCTCCGAAAGGAAACTAATCTTGCTTCTTGGTTTGCCCTAGCCCGCATTTCTCACCAGGCGGCTATAGAATCTCGTTAAGCATGGCAAACATTGAGGTCTATGGATTTGTCTAAAAAACACTGTGTCTTGGAAACGCCTATCCCGGCGCTGGCTGGTCCAGGCCTCGATGTACTTGGGCTTCATTCGATCCATAGCACCGGCTATGCATCTCACTCCAGCCCGGCGTTCATCGGCACCTGTCCTGCACAATCGCTCGGGATCCTGGTGAGAAACGCGGGCTAGCGGGCTGCGCGTTTTGATGAAACCAGTTCCGTCGCGGTTTCGACGGCGACGGCGGCGTCACGACAATAGGCATCGGCACCGATGGCCGTGGCGAACTCCTCGTTCAGCGGAGCGCCTCCGACGAGCACGATATAGTCGTCGCGCATCCCCTTCTCCTTGAGTGTATCGATGACCACCTTCATGTAGGGCATGGTGGTGGTCAACAGAGCGGACATACCGAGGATATCCGGCTTGTGCTTCTCGATTGCCTCGAGGTAGTTCTCGACGGGATTGTTGATACCGATGTCGAATACCTCGAACCCCGCGCCCTCCATCATCATGGACACCAGGTTCTTGCCGATATCGTGGATATCTCCCTTGACGGTTCCGATCACCATCCGGCCGACCTGTTCGGCCCCGGTTTCGGCCAGCAGGGGGCGCAGAATTTCCATACCCCCCTTCATGGCATTGGCGGCCAGCAGAACTTCGGGCACGAACAAGATGCCGTCCCTGAAATCGATGCCGACGATCCGCATCCCCTCGACCAGCGCGATATTGAGCGCCTTGTCCGGGGACCAGCCGCGCGCCAGGAGAATATTGGTCCCTTCCACGATCTCCTCCTTCAGCCCGTCGTAGAGATCTGCATGCATCTGCTCGACGAGTTCATCGTCCGGAAGCTCGGAAAGGATTATCTCCTCTTCGTCCTCCAGCCCATCTTCAGGTACTTGGTCAACGTCAGCCATATCCGGAACTCGCTCGCATTGGTAGTCAAAGGGTGGGATCCGCGGAAAGATTAGGCGTAGCATACCCCCCCTGCTGGCACACTGGCGACACGTGGTATAAGGAAAGCGACAAATCCGCAGCCCGCGGCTGTCTTGTCAGGACTCGTCGTACTCCCTAGTGCTTTCGACCAGGAACTTCCAGACATATTCGGCGAAGCTCCACCTTACCTGGATGTCGAACGTGGGGGCCTCATCGACCGCGCTGAGCAGAATACCGGCGTGACTGAAACGGGTCTGGGCGCACGCACCCGCAGTAAAAACATTCCGGTGAACATCGAAGGGTATGGCCTTGCTCAGCACATCGCGTGCCTTGTCGCCGGTCAGCCGGATAACCAGATAGTAGTCGCTGACATTGGTTAGCGCACAGTGTATTCCCGTCAGGGACTGTCGCAGCCGGGCCTGGGTATCGCGTCGATCATCCAAGGGGCAATGCATCAGCCACTCGTCCGGGCCCAGCCAGTAAATCGTCCGTTTGTCGTTTGTCGCGAACGTGTTGGGCGTCACCGGAATTTCCAGACCCAACTCGGTCTCTACCGCGGAACGAAATGATGGATCATTTGCGTCGCCTCGTAAATTGATCTTTCCCACGTCAGCCCGTTCACGCATCTCCACGCCGGCTCGTGGAGCGGCTAAATCGGACAACGGAGAGTGCCGGATCGGTTCGAATGATTCAGCCACGGGCGCGAGCTCCATCTTTGTCATAGAAAACGGGATCCACGACCGTCGCCCTCATCACGCGGCCGTCCATCAGCTTCAGGCTGACCTGCTCACCCATTCTGTTCCTCCCGTCCTCGAGCAGGGCCAAGGCAATGGAACGCCCCACATTCGGACTCATGTAGCTCGACGTTACGTGGCCAAGCATCGGCATGGGCGGCTTGTCCCGGACTTCCGCGACGATATGGGCACCTTCGGGAAGCACTTGTTTAGGGTCTTCCGCCAACAAACCAACCAGCTGTTTGCGCCCCGCACGTGCGGTATCGCTGCGGGAGAGGGAGCGTCTTCCGATAAAGTCTTGTTTCTTCTTCGACACGATCCAGTCCATGCCGAGATCATCCGGCGTAACGGCACCGTCGGTATCCTGTCCCACGATGATGAAGCCCTTCTCCGCGCGCAACACGTGCATGCTCTCGGTGCCGTAAGGGCAAAGATCGTATCGGGCGCCGTGCTCCACCAGCTGCTCCCACAGATACAGTCCGTGGTGGGCGGGCACGTTGATCTCGTAGGACAATTCTCCGCTGAAGCTGATGCGGAAAACCCGCGCCGGAACTCCCGCGACGCGGCCTTCCCGCATGGACATAAACGGGAAACTCTCCGCGTCCAGCGGCATGTCGGTGAGTTCGGAGAGCAGATCACGAGCGGCCGGCCCGTTTATCGCGGCCACGGCCCATTGCTCGGTCACGCTCGTGCAGTACACCTGCTTTTCGGGCCATTCCGTCTGCAACCACTCTTCAAGCCAGGTCAGGACGCGTGCGGCGCCCCCGGTGGTGGTGGTCATGTGGTAGTGGTGCTCGCCTATGCGGGTCGTGACGCCGTCATCGAACACCATGCCGTGTTCATTCAGCATCAGGCCGTAGCGGCAGCGGCCGGTTTCCAGTTTGCTCCAGGCATTGGTATACATCATGTCGAGTAGCCAGGCGCTGTCCCTGCCCTGAATATCGATCTTTCCAAGCGTGCTGGCGTCCATCATCCCGATCGAATTGCGCACCGCCAGGCATTCCCGCTGCACCGCCCTGTCCATGCTTTCCTGACCGGTGCTGAAGTAGCGCGGCCGTTTCCAGTCTCCGACGTCCTCATAAACCGCACCGTTTCGATCATGCCATGGATGCATGGCCGTCTTGCGCTCCTGCAGGAACAGCTCTCGACGATTCTGTCCAACGACGGCACCAAAGGTCAGCGGCGTATAAGGCGGTCTAAAAGTGGTGACCCCTGTGGACTGAACCGGCTCCCGGCGGAGACCGGATAGCACGCCCAGCGCGATCAGGTTCGAAGTCTTGCCCTGATCGGTCGCCATGCCGGTAGTCGTGTATCGTTTCAGGTGCTCTACGGAACTGAACCCTTCGCGCACGGCAAGGTGAATATCCCCGACGGTCGAGTCGTTCTGCAGTTCGTGGAAGTGTTTTTTCGGACCCCTGCCGACCGGGTGCTTGCAGGGGATGGTCCAAAGCACGCGCATCGGTCCCTCGACTTCCATCGAGGCCCTGGGGGCTATCGGCATCTCGCCTTCGTGACCGGCGTCGCTTGCGGCGGCATGCCCGGCCCGCAAGCCTTCTTGCAGGCATTTGCCAAGATCGAAGCTGCCGTTGCAGGCGCCGGCGCTGCGGTGCGGATTGATGTTGACACCGTCGCCCGGCACGTAGCCGGCTATGCTTTCATCGTAAATCAGTTTCGAACCGGCCTGGCTGTGCAGGTGAATGGTGGGGGTCCAACCACCCGATGTGGCCACGATCGCACAGTCGACCTTTGTTGTTGACGAACGTATAACGCCGTGTCCGGCGGCATTGAGGCGCATGATCTCCACGCCACGGATTCGCGTTCTTCCCTGCACCGCGGTTACGGCGCTGCCGCGAAACACCATGATATTGGCCTGCTCCGCCTTGTCGATCAACTCTCCACGGGGGCTTGAGCGTATGTCCACCACGGTGACGGTCGACCCGTTGGCGCTCGCGTCTATAGCCGTCCGGTAGGCGCTGTCATTGTTGGTAAACACCACGATATTGCTTGCGGGCAGGACGGAATACCGGTTGATGTAGCTTCGCACTGCACCGGCCTGCATCACCCCGGGTCTGTCGTTGTCCGCGAACACCAAACCTCTTTCGATCGCACCCGTCGCCAGCACCACCCGGGTGGCCCTGATTTTCCACAGCCGCTGTCTCGGCAGACTTCCGCCGGTGCCCGGTGGCAGGTGGTCGGTCACCCGTTCTAACGCGACCAGGTAGTTGTAGTCATAGTACCCGATCACGGTGGTCCGTGACAGGAGGGTGACATTGTCCAGACCGCGCAGTTCGGCGGTTACGGCGCCGACCCATTCCATGGCGGGGATTTCATCGATCTCGGCCGGGTGCGACAGCAGTGTGCCGCCGAATTCCGATTGCTCATCGACCACGATCACGCGCGCCCCGCTGCGGCCGGCCGTTAGCGCCGCGGCCAATCCCGCGGGACCGGCACCGACGATGAGCACGTCACAGTGCGCGTATCGATGCTCGTAGCGGTCCGGATCCGCATGGGTCGGCGCCTTGCCCAGGCCTGCCGACTTGCGTATCCATTTTTCATAGGTCATCCACATCGATGCAGGCCACATGAAGGTCTTGTAGTAGAACCCGGCCGGGATGAGTCTGGATGCCGCGGAATTGATCGAAGCGATGTCGAAGCGCAGATTGGGCCACCGGTTCTGACTTTCGGATTTCAGCCCCTCATACAGCTCGACCTGCGTGGCCTTCATGTTGGGTTCGCTGTAGGCACCCTCACCCAGCTGCACCAGGGCGTTGGGCTCTTCGGCACCGGCGCTGAAAATGCCGCGCGGCCGATGGTACTTGAAGCTGCGGCCCACCATTCGGACATCATTGGCAAGCAGCGCTGATGCCAGGGTGTCTCCGGCGTAACCGTGCATCTCCTCACCATCGAAGGTGAAGCTCATCCGTCGACCGCGGTCGATGCGGCCGCCGGTCGGAAGACGATTCTGCTGATACCTCGCCACGGCCTAGTGTCCTGTCCCTTTCTTCTCGGCGATGACCGGAGGAGGTTCGCCAGGTTTGTACGTACCCAGAAACTCGTCGCTGGAGGTGTCGCGCACGGCGTTGAACCAGCGTCGGCACCCAAAGCTGTGCACCCACCGTTCGTAGTGAATGCCGCTGGGGTTGTCACGGAAGAACACGTAGTCTCCCCACTGATCGTCGCTCAGCTGGTCCGGATTTTCCGGACGCGCAATATGTGCCTGGCCGTGGCAGGAGAACTCCTGCTGATCGCGCACCCCGCACCACGGACAGTCAATCAAGAACATTTGCCGATCACCTTGTCGATCAATTTCATCAGTGCGCAACCGCCGCGGCCGCGCCCTCGTCCACGAGCGCGCCGGAATGAAATCTGTCGATTGAAAACGGCGCCGCTATGGAATGCATCTCCTCTCCCGCGATCGAGTGTGCGAACACGCGCCCGGAGGCCGGCGTTGCCTTGAAGCCGCCGGTGCCCCAACCGCAATTGAAAAAGAGATTCCTTACGGAAGTTCTGGATATCAGCGGCGATCGATCGACCGTCACATCGACGACCCCGCCCCACTGCCGCAGTATACGCATGCGTGAAAAGATCGGATAGAGCTCGACTATCGCCCCAATCGTATCCTCGATTACATTGAATCCGCCGCGCTGCGTGTAGGAATTGTAGTCATCGGAGCTCGCGCCGATGACGAGTTCGCCCTTGTCGGACTGGCTGATATAGGCATGAACACCATTGGACATGACAACGCAGTCGATGACCGGCTTGACGGGCTCCGACACCAGCGCCTGCAGCGGAAAAGACTCCAGCGGCAATCTGAGGCCGGCCATCCCGGCCAGCACGCTCGAATGGCCGGCTGCCACGCAGCCCACCTTGTTCGCGCCAATGAATCCTCTCGAGGTTTCAACGCCCCGGACCGTTCCGTTGTCGATCCTGAACCCCGTAACTTCACAATTCTGGATGATGTCCACTCCCATCTCGTCTGCGGCGCGTGCATAACCCCAGGCAACTGCATCGTGTCTGGCGGTGCCGCCCCGGCGCTGCAACAGGGCGCCCATGACCGGGTAGCGGCAGTTGAGGTTGATAAACGGGACCATCTCCTTAACCTGACGGGGATCGAGAAACTCCGCATCGATGCCGTTCAGATGGTTGGAATTGCCGCGTCTGCTGATCTCCTGCATGTCGTGCACACTGTGTGCAAGGTGCAGCAAACCCCGCGGCGAGTACATGACATTGTAGTTGAGTTCCTGACTGAGGCCGTGCCACAGATCCACGGCGTGGTCATAGAGCGCGGCGGATTCGTCCCACAGGTAGTTTGAGCGAACGATGGTGGTATTGCGCCCGGTATTACCGCCCCCCAGCCAGCCTTTTTCTAGAACCGCCACACTGCGTATGCCGCATTCCTTTGCCAGATAGTAGGCCGTTGCCAGACCGTGCCCGCCTCCGCCCACGATGAGTACATCGTAGCGGGGTTTGGGGTCCGGGCTTCGCCATGCCAGCTGCCAGCCCTGGTGATGGTTGAGCGAATTCCGCAGTAAACTAAAAATCGAGTATTTCATCTAATCAACGCCATGTAACGACCGGGCGACCCAGCAACCCGATGGAGACCGCCAATAGGGTTTCCGTGTCGGCGGCTCACTGTAGCCGAGAGCGCCGGGGCAACCTTTGCGCATGGCGACATATTGACATTCATTCGCGCCCAGCATGACGTGTCACCGTGGTGCAGGGGATCCGGATTCAGATGATATTGTGCTCGGGACCGTACGGAAAACCGGTAATGTTCCGGTTCCCGTCCTCCGTCACCACCAGGATATCATGCTCCCTGTAGCCCCCGGCCCCGGGTCTGCCTTCCGGCAGCATGATCATCGGCTCCATCGATACCACCATGTCAGGTTCCAGCACCGTTTCCACGTCTTCTCGAAGCTCGAGCCCCCCCTCACGACCGTAGTAGTGACACAGCACGCCGAAGGAATGTCCGTAACCAAAAGTCCGGTATTCCAGCAGGCCGTGTTCCGAATACATCTCATTGAGCCTATGGGCGATATCGCAGCAGCGTACCCCGGGTTTGATCAGGCTGGCGCCTTTTTCGTGCACCTCGCAGTTGATGCGCCACAGGCGTAGATGCTCGTCCGGACAGTACTCCGCGAACAGGGTGCGCTCCAGCGCCACGTAGTAGCCGGCCACCATGGGAAAACAATTCAAGCTCAGAATATCTCCCGAATCGACGCGCCGGGAGGTGACGGGGTTGTGGGCGCCGTCCGTATTTATCCCGGACTGGAACCAGGTCCATGTGTCCAACAGCTCGGCATGCGGAAAGCGTTTCGCGATCTCGCGCACCATGGCCCCGGTGGAATGCAGCGCGACCTCGTGCTCGGGCGTCCCCACCGACATCGCCTCCACGCATGCGGCGCCGCCGATATCCGCGATAGCGGCTAGAGAGGTGATATGACGGATCTCTTCCTGCGATTTGATCATGCGTGAACGCATGGTCGACTCGGAGATGTCGACGAACCGGCTGCCCGGCAATGCCGTCTCGAGTTTCTGCCTGTTCTGAATCGTGATGTGATCGTATTCGATGCCGACGGTGGCGCCGTCCTCGATGAGTTTCTTGACTGCTCGGAAAAAATTGTCTTTCTGCCAATCGGTGTAAGTGACGTTGTCACCGTAGCTACGGCGCCAAGGCTGGCCTCCGTCTATATTGGCAGAAATCGTCGTGTGATCACTATTTGTCACCACCAGTCCATATGAACGTCCGAAAGCACAGTAAAGAAAGTCGCTGAAATAGTTGATGTTGTGGTAAGACGTAAACAGGACGGCATCGATATCGTTTTTCTGCATCAATGAGCGCAGTCGCGACACCCGATTGTCCATTTCCCCACGCGTAAAGGTGCCTGAAACTTTTTCTCCATTGTGCAGGGTGATTAACTCCGGCAGCGGTGTTGTCATTTCGAGGTCCGAGGGGCCCGGCATGGTTAGACACTCCACCGTTCGACGTTCAGACTCAGGCTCTTGACGACATG
>JAHEIO010000183.1 GCA_024639325.1 Gammaproteobacteria bacterium | reverse complement strand
ATGGGCAAGGAGAATCAGCAGATCCTTCATGGCGGAGCAGGGTAGGGAGTGCGGACGTTTTGAGCAAGACTGGTTAAGTATCGGTATTCTGGTGATAGTTAACAATGCGCCATGCACAGGGATGTGCCCCGCAAATCCTCGCCGTTGATGTCGACGGCTTCGCGTGGTTAGTCGGACCCTACGGCCCGCAGGGCGTCCTCGAGCTCCGGGTCGGGCTCCGCCGCGAATGGAACGTCGCCGGCATCCCCGGGTGCGGATTCCCAGGAGTAGATGCCGCCGTCGGCCATCAGGCTCAGGTGGAGCTGTCCGTCCCTCAGCAGAAAGCCGCGAACCCACTGTGCGTCCCGGGCGATCCGGTCGTCCATGCTGGGCGGCGGGCACAGCGCCCTGGTGGTCGCTAGCGGTCCGAAGGTGAAGGCCCCGCTGATGCCGTCACTGGCCGGTTCGACGGACCACGTACCCATCGCCCGATTGCAGTTCAGTTGCATCTGAACGGAGCCATCGGCACTGAGCGTCATGGTGTAGGCCGACGGGTCCCCAGGCACGATCTCGCCAATCGCGTCGTCCATCGACTGGAAGCGCACGAGGCGCCAGCTGGTACCCGCGAGTGGGCCCGTGGTTTCCCCGGCGACCATGCCGGCGGTCTCCGCTACCCCGGGTGCGGCCGGTGACGCCGGTTGCTTCCGTGTCTCCACGCCCGCGCGCTCCCAAGGCGGAGTGTTGAATGCCTGGGCCTCCTCGGTGCTGCCCGGTTCGTAGAAGTCGTGCGACGAGTCGTCTCTGAAATAACGCCAAAACGTGTCCTCGAAGTCTTTGCGGTGAATCGTGAAGTTACCGGCAGCCTGCCGTTCCCCGAGGAACTGACGGTAGGCATCGAGCGGCTCGGGGCCGAGCTGCTGGAAAATGATCCGGCCGCCGTACTGCCGGTGGAGTGCGCGGTTGAGCTTCCATTGACGGATCATCGAGCGCCCCATCTGCGCGACCTGGGCGGACTCTTCGGGTGTCAGGTCGTCTTCGGCGGTAGGACCCTCGGCACGCATGCCGCGTCGCATATTCTCGACGAAGGCGTCGATTTCCGCGGCAGTGACCGCGATGCCCTGCGCCTCGGCATAGCGATCGAACAGCCGCGTCAGTACGGCCCGCTGCATCTCGTCGGCGTCGTCAGTGCGAACCTCCTCGCCGAGTACAGTCGCGGCTAGCGGCAGCGACATCGGCTTGAACTCGACTTTTATGCCGTTTGTCGTCGCCAGGAACAGATGGCCATCCGCAAACAGGTGGCTGCGTATATGGGGGAACTGTGCCATGTAGCGATCGTGCAGCGAGCCGGGCGGGCACAATGCCTGGGTTGCTGCGATCTGGCCGAATTCCAGCTGGCCCGGCGCGGTTGATGACCAGCTGCCATTGCCCAGGTTGCAGTCTGCCTGGACCCGCATGGTCCCGTCGGCCAGGAACTGCAACGTGTAGGCTGAGCTTTCCCCGGGAATGTCTTCCTTATTATCAGTCGATATGATCTTCACCAGCTGCCACCGGGTGCCGGTCAGTACCTGTTGCGCTTCAGGCTGGCTTGTGGTGCTTTCTCCCGCTTGGTCCATGGCACGTGCCGGACCCGTACTCCCGACGATGACTACCAACAAGGTGGTGAGCAACAATGACAGTCTTGAGATTTTCATGATTCAGGCCCGCTTGATGGCCTTGACGGCGTGCAGGACTGCGACCGGCCGGCCGATTCCGAGCTCCACGAGTGTTTGCCGCGGTTGCAGTCGGCCTGCATGGTGGCCGCGCGGACGGGCTGGGATTCCTGCGTATACTTTGCGCGCTCGTCCGGTTCGTCTGACTGGTCGTTCATCGCCGTGATCTGCACCGGCGGCCACGACGTGCCCGCCAGCTCTGAGGCGTTTGCCTGAAAGATGCAGTCCTCACCGGGTAGCGGTACGATGGACATGGCACATGAACAAAACTCATGTCAGCCCCCCTCGATTGCGGCCAGCGGCACCTCGTATACCTCCTTACCGTCGATCACGACGATCCACGTGTCGCCCTCGAGCCTCGCATCCACCTTGCGATTGGAAGCATTGACGTAGTCGGTCATGAAGTTGATGGTGAACTGCTCGCCTGCCTGGTTCTGCACCACGATCGAGGCCTGCCTGTTTTCCATGCGCAGGATGCCAGCCGCACAATTGCCGAATTCCGTGTCGCCTGCAGCGCGACAGCGCAGCAGAGTAGTGGCATCGTAGTCCTGCATGGTGAAGGGCCAGGTCGGGTTGTCCGCGTCGACAGGCTCGAGGGCAGCCGTATTCCAGTAGACGTACACGCTTTCGTCCGGGAAGCGGAAGATCAGGCCCTGGTTGCTGAGACCACTCTGCCGGTACACCGTGCGGCCATGCTGGTCGCGAAAGTTGCCGACTGCATCGCCCGCCGGGGACAGATCGTGTGTCACACCGTCCTCACGGGTGATGGTCACATGGCCCTGGCGCTGTGCAAAGGTGCAGTGAATCATCTTGTCGGTGTGATCGGAGCCCTTCGGATAGATATCGCAGCGGGCCTCGGTCCAGTCTGCTGCAACGATACCTGCCCACGCCGGCGCCAGAATGGCAGTCACCATCATCCACGTCTTCATCATCTATATTATCAGTATTATTCTCGATCCACCCTGACACGCACATGCTTGACGCTATTGAACAAGACCTGCAAGTCGAAGTTGGCAGCGCCATGACGCTTCTTGATCAGCACATCTTCGCCATCGTCACGTTCAACATGATAGGCCTCTTCGGGAAGCTTCGCCCGTAGAACCTTGACAACGTGTTTGGCAACGGCGTTCTCGGATTTATCGGCGGGCACAGGAATATGTACGATCATGGGGTTACCGCCTATGGGCTTCAGCTCGACAACGATTTCACCGGCCGAGTGAGAACCGCCGCTGAACTCAAGCCGCCACTTGTTCGATGGCTTGGTGGCGCATGCGGATGTTACAAGCATGCAGGCCACAAGCATACCAATAACGCTTTGGAAAATTCGTGACATTTAGACAACTCCGTATAGTCAAGGAACGACACCGGTTATTTTGCCTTAATCGCAGCGTCGACACCAAGTACATCAAATTTCGCCTTGCTCGGTCAGCGCGAGCTCCACTTGCGAAAGCTATATGGAGCCGTGCAGGGTCGGACCACGTCAACCTATTGATTTACATTGATGCTTGTCCCGGCAATGGCTTTTTTTCAGGCGCTTAAAGCGACTTTTACAGCCTCGAACTCGAGCCCGCCACTCCATTAACCCGCAACGATCGTGGGTCGAGATTGGCACTGCCGATGAATACCTTGTCGTCGTCTATGATGATCGCCTTCGCATGCGAAATCATGCTGATAGGGAATGACCAGCGGTCGTTCCAGTATTCATCACTGGATCTGCCCCACCCGAAATGAACCACTGCCATGGAATCGCGATTCATTTTATACTTGAACCAGTCCGCCAGAAAGTATTGGAACAGGCGAAACTCGGCTACAATCAGCTGATCAGATTTCGTTCTGGCTCGATGGTGATTTTATGATGCGTACAGATGTTGCTATGTCAGGATGTCGATTGGTCAAGATCGTCGCGGGTCTCCTTCTTCTGATGTCTGCGTATCCATCCCATGCACGCAATACCTTGGAAGAACTGCTCAAAGAACCCTTCTTCAGTCCATCCGATATCGAAGAGGTGCGATCCGGCGGCTTCGGGGTTGCCAAAGTGCACGAAGTCTCCGACCGGGAGATCGCCGTTGCCATAGCCTGCCTCGTGAAAGGGCCGCCGTCTGACGCACTCTCGCCGTTCCTGGGAGATAAACTGCCCATTGACGACAAGCTCCTGCAAGATCAGGGGATGGTCGATTCCGAACTCCACGAAACATCATTTGCCGCGATTTCTCTCGGGAAAGATGGGCAGGATGAGGCCCAGCATTATCTTGAGGCAAGGCCAGGATTGGGACTCAATCTTACCATGGACGAGATCAAGACCTTTCAGGCCTTGAGTAGCAGCACAGCCGTTGATCAAGTTGAGAGATTGCTCGAGAGTATGCTGCAGACACGCTATCTTGCATATCGCAGAGACGGGCTTGCAGGTGCGCTGCCATATGCGCGCGAAAGCGGCAAACATGTCAGCCCGGGCGAGGAACTCCGTAAGTCGGAAAAGGATATAAAATGGCTGCATGAGCTTTACCCGACGTTTCATAACGCCTGGCTCAGCTATCCGCATAACCTGCCAGATGAGATTACCGGGGAAGACTTCTTCTGGGCTAAACTGAATATCGAGGATCGTCCTGTGTTTGTCCTGGCCCACCGGCTCGAAGCCAGCAACGAAAACATGCATCTGGTAGGTATACGTGATTACTATATTTCACATTTCTTCGATGTATCACAACGAGCTGCAGTCGTGACACAACTCGAATCGGGTGATCAACTGCTTATCTACGTTGAACGCGCGTGGGTCGACTACTGGAGCGGGTTCGCTTCATTGAGCAGGAAGGTCGGACACAAGATGCTGCTGAAGCAAATGGAGCATTTACTCGAGGATCATGGCATATGCGGCAAGTAAGGCGGCGACGTGGCATGAATCAAAGCAGCGTAACCGGCGAATGACCGGATTCCGCTGTCAGCCGGATATTTGCTCTTTGCCGGATATCTGATGCTCCAGTCACCGGCATGCTATATCCGGAATTGAATAACTCGCGACTTGTTCCGATCGGGGTGTCAGCATGGGCCTGGATACGGGTGTGGGAA
>JAHEIO010000182.1 GCA_024639325.1 Gammaproteobacteria bacterium | reverse complement strand
GCGGCGCCATTTGTACGGTATGCCCGTGGATCAACGAATCGATTTCGAGACGGGATAGAAGTCGTGCGCCCGAATTCGGATCGACACATGACCAGGCAAGCCGGGACCGATGGCATCCGCGATTGGAAAGTTTTACCATGCGGCGCCAGTGGTTCATCGAGATAGCTGGCGGGCTGTAAGAGTAATTGAAAGCGATTAGGCACTCCGTAAGACGATGGCTGGCGGTACATCCTCACCGGGACCCCCACTTTATCTTGGAGCCCGGTATTTTGAATTTACTGACAAGTCCGCTCAGGCGCCTGCCGGACTTTCTTGTCATTGGAGGCCAGAAGTGCGGTACCACGTCGCTTTACAACTATCTTTGCCGCCATCCCGACGTCAAGCGCGCTGTTAAAAAAGAACCGCTATATTTCGATACGATGTACAGCCTGGGTTCCCTCTGGTATCGGGCCTTCTTTCCCCTTGTATATGAAAAGCCGAGGCGCTTGGTGGGTGAGGCAAGCGTGCATTCCATGATTCACCCCCACGCCCCCAAGCGCTCCTTCAGCTTGATTCCGTACGCCAAGATCCTCGTTGTACTCAGAAATCCGACCGATCGTGCTTACTCACACTATCAGATGAGTGTTAGGAACAAGAAAGAGACGCTCTCCTTCGAAACTGCGGTTGCTGAAGAAGACGAACGGCTCAAAACGCAAATCAAGCGAATCGAAAACAGCAAAAACTATTTCAGCCACAGTTTTGTATATCACTCTTACCTGTTTCGAGGGATCTACGTGGATCATATCAAACGTTGGATGGCGGCATATCCGCGTGAACAGTTCATGATTCTCGACAGTGATGCCCTGGCCAATGAAACGTTGGCCACGATGAATCGGGTTTTCGAGTTCCTGGGATTGCCGCCGCTTCAGGACCTCAAGACGAAAAAGAGCAACGTGCGGGATTATCCGGACATAGACCCGTTGTGCCGGCGGAAGCTGGTGGATTATTTCAAACCGCACAATAGAAGGCTCAACGACTACCTGGGAACCCATTTCGATTGGGACCACTAGCCCGCATTTCTCACCAGGCGGCTATAGCATCTCACTGGCTCGACGCATCCTAAGCGCCTCACCCCTTCGGGGCTACCGCGAAAAATCGCTCCTGGCGATTTTTTCAGCCCGGCGTTCATCGGCACCTGTCCTGCGCCATCGGCCAGGGATCCTAGTGAGAAATGGCGCGGGTTAGTGTACCGCGTCGAAATCGGCGCGAGGCGCGCCTCCTACTGTAGGAGCGGCGCCCTCGCCGCGATTAATCAGGGATTCCTTAACAATTTGTTTCACTGGATTGCTTCGCTACGCTCGCAATGACAGGCGTTTTGGACAGGAGCGGGCTAGATCTCGATGTGCCGCGACGGATTCGGAGGTCACCGTTCCGGAAAGCCTTCGCGACAAAATCGCGTTCACGGCGACCCCGCTGCAAAAGTTGGCGTATTTATCCCGATATGGTTATTTCGAGCCGTTAAATTGTGTACAATCCCGCGCCCTTAGGTATTCCGATCTCGTTGCGTGAATCGCGCCGTTGCACTGGATAATTGAATTCATGCTATTGACCTGCCCGTCAAATCCCATCGCCCGCGATCGGTGTCCACCGGGCTGGGCCATTCGAGCACGCGAAAGTGGCGGAATTGGTAGACGCGCTGGTTTTAGGTACCAGTGGGGAAACCCGTGGGAGTTCGAGTCTCCCCTTTCGCACCAGTAACGTGAAGACAACCACCAATCGGATATCAGAATTCACTTCAGATTAACTTTCAAGTATGTGCTGTAAGTTATTCAGTAAACAGCGCTAATTGCAGAGAAACATAATGCAAGTATCAGTTGAGACACAGGGATCCATCGGCCGCCGCGTCACCGTTTCGGTACCCGCGGAACAGTTGGAGAAAGAGGTTGCTGCCAAGCTCAGGCAGCTGACGAAAAACGCCCGCTTGCCTGGGTTCAGACCGGGCAAGGCGCCGATCAAGGTCGTCGAAAACAGGTACGGCAAGGACGTCCTGAACGAGGCGGCCGGTAATCTGATTGACAGCACGCTGCGGCAGGCACTGACCCAGGAGAACCTGATACCCGCTGCAGGACCCAACGTCGAGCCAACCAGACTGGTCCGCGGCGAGGATCTGGAATATGTCGCCAGCTTCGATGTTTTTCCGGAAATCAAACAGCTGGATATCGACGGTATCCGGATCGAAAGGCCGGCGTACGAAATCAAAGATTCGGATATCGACGCCACCTTGGACACGATGCGCAAACAACGCCTGACGTGGCAGCCGGTCGACAGAACCTCCCGGAACAAAGACAGGGTGTTGATCGACTTCGAGGGGACAGTGGATGGAGAGCCCTTCCCAGGCGGCAAGGCAGAGAATTTTGCGGTGGTTCTGGGTGACCAGTCCCTGCTCAAGGAATTCGAGGAAGGTCTGAGCGGCTGCCAGACCCGTCAAAAGCTCAACCTGCAGGTCAATTTTCCCGAGGATTACCATGGTCAGGAGGTTGCGGGCAAGCTTGCTACGTTTAATGTTACAGTGCGTGAAGTCAGTGAACCGGTTTTACCCGACGTCGACGAGGAGTTCGCCAGGTCATTCGGCATCGAGGATGGCGACGTGCAAAAATTGCGCGGCGAGGTGCGAGACAATGTCGAGCGGGAGATGGCTGATCGCGTTCGTCGCGTCCTCCGCCAGCGGGTTTTCGACGCGCTGATCGAAGCCAACGACATTGCGTTGCCAGCAAAACTCGTCGAGAATGAGATCGATCAACTTATCGAGTCGAATAAAAAGGTACTCGAGGGCCAGGGCGTCCCGGTCGGGAACGTCAAACCGGACCGCACCCACTTTCAGCAGGCCGCTGAAAAAAGGGTGGCCCTTGGACTGATCATGCAGGCGATCGTGGAAAAACACGAACTCAAGCCCGACGCTTCTCGCGTGCGTGAGCGGGCGGAAGCCATCGGATCGGGCTACGAAGACCCCAAGGCTTTCGTACAGTGGTATTATTCGGATCGACAGAGGCTGGCGCAGCTGGAGTCGATTATCCTGGAAGAGCAGGTAATCGAAAAGATGCTCGAAAGCGCCATCGTCGAGGACAAGCCGATTTCCTTCGATGAATTGATGAAGAATGCCGGCGAGTAGTGATATCTGTTTCGATGAGCAGGAAGCGGCGATCATACGGAACCACGCGACCCGACAAGATATGAAGCGTTGAGCGCAGAGTGCAAGTAATGAGTAACATCAGAGATGGAATGCCAATAGATCCTCAGGGTATCGGACTCATTCCGATGGTCATTGAAAGTACCGGCAGGGGCGAGCGGGCTTTCGACATCTACTCGAGGATGCTGAAGGAGCGGGTTGTTTTTCTTGTCGGCCCCGTAGACGACCACATGGCAAATCTAATCGTTGCTCAGCTGCTGTTTCTCGAATCCGAGAATCCGGACAAGGACATACACCTATACATCAACAGCCCGGGCGGCGCCGTCACCGCCGGTTTGGCTGTTTACGATACGATGCAGTTTATCAAACCCGATGTGAGCACCGTGGTCGTCGGCCAGGCAGCGAGTATGGGTGCATTGATCCTTGCTGGCGGCGCAAAGGAAAAACGCCACGCGCTTGCCCATTCTCGAATCATGATCCATCAGCCCTGGGGCGGTTTCCAGGGGCAGGCCACCGATATTGATATACACGCCAAGGAGATACTGAATATAAGGGAACGCCTCAACAAAATCCTGGCGAGCCACACTGGCCAGGATTTGGCGACCATCAGCGACGACACGGAGCGGGACAACTTCATGGGAGGCGAGGAAGCGGTGGAATATGGCCTGATCGATTCGATCATAGGGAGACGCGACCCTTAAATAATGGCTACAATATAGGTATGGGGTTGAAAAATATCGCCCAACGTTGCATCTTTTGAGTTTTACCGGGGTCCAAAGACACAGAAATGGCGGACGACAAACACGACGGCAAGAGCGAAAAACTTCTGTATTGCTCATTCTGCGGCAAGAGCCAGCACGAGGTAAGGAAGCTCATTGCCGGGCCTTCCGTATTCATCTGCGACGAATGCGTCGAACTTTGCAACGACATCATCCGGGAAGAAGTGCAGGATGGGTCGGAGCCCACCGAGGCCAAGAGCAAATTCCCCAAACCGGAAGATATCCGAAAGATCCTCGATGAGTATGTCATAGGCCAGTCCGAGGCCAAAAAAATCTTGTCGGTGGCGGTGTACAATCACTACAAGCGCATCGAAAACGAAGACAAGGTCAACGATGTCGATATTTCCAAAAGCAATATTCTGCTGATTGGCCCGACCGGTTCCGGCAAGACGCTGCTTGCGGAAACCCTGGCGAAGCAGCTCAATGTGCCGTTCACCATAGCGGACGCGACCACCCTGACCGAGGCCGGCTACGTCGGTGAAGATGTGGAAAACATCATCCAGAAGCTGCTGCAAAAGTGCGATTACGACATCGACAAGGCCCAGATAGGGATCGTGTACATCGACGAGATCGACAAGATTTCACGAAAATCCGATAACCCGTCCATTACGCGCGACGTCTCCGGAGAAGGTGTCCAGCAGGCCCTGTTGAAGCTCATCGAAGGGACCATTGCCTCGGTGCCGCCCCAGGGCGGCCGTAAGCACCCGCAACAGGAATTTCTCCAGGTTGATACGCGGAACATCCTTTTTATTTGCGGAGGAGCTTTCTCCGGCCTGGAGCGCATCATCCAGGACCGTTCCGAAAAAAGCAGCATAGGATTCGGCGCCC
>JAHEIO010000019.1:45603-56934 GCA_024639325.1 Gammaproteobacteria bacterium | reverse complement strand
ACGATGCCGTAGGCGGCGGTGACCCCGATGGCCGGCGCACCGCGAACCACCATGGACTTTATCGCGTCGAACGCGGCCTCGACGGATTCGATGTGAAGATAGCTCTCGGTACCCGGAAGTTGCCTTTGATCGAGCAGGAAGAGTTCGCCGTCACGCCACTTGATGGCCTCGACACCGCCAGCATTTTTTTCGTTCATCTCTATTTACCGTCGTGCTTGGATTGGCGCACAATAACCCTGCCGACTCATTATAGGCACGGAGCCGCTGACTCCCACCCTAATAATTCACTTACCATCACAATCATGCCCGAATACGTCGATACGCTGATCGAGCCGCGCTGGATTGTACCAGTCGAGCCAACGGGCGTGGTCCTTGAAAACCACGCCGTCGTGATTGACAAGGGTACCATCGTCGCAATCGAGGACGCGACGCCGGCAAGGCAACGATACGCCGCGGGAGAACACGTCAAACTCGATACACATATCGTCGTACCGGGTCTGATCAATACCCATACCCACGCCGCGATGACGCTGTTCAGGGGCCTCGCCGATGACCTGCCGCTTATGGAGTGGCTCAACCAGCACATTTGGCCCTCGGAAGCACACTGGGCGAATGAATCTTTTGTGCAAACCGGTGCGCAGCTCGCCATCGCGGAAATGCTGTCCGGCGGCACGACCTGTTTCAACGATATGTATTTCTTTCCGGACCGTGTGGCCCGGACTGCGCAGGATTGCGGCATCCGCGCGGTGGTCGGTTTGATCATGATCGACTTACCCACGGCGTGGGCCCAGAATTCGGAGGAATACATTCGCAAGGGCATCGCCGTCCACGACGAGGCCAGAAACCTGGAGCTGGTCACGACCTCATTTGCGCCGCACGCGCCCTACACCGTGTCGGATCCGTCCCTCAGGAAAATTCAGACGCTTGCCGATGAACTGGGTATTCCCATCCATATGCATGTTCACGAAACCGAGCACGAGATCGAGGAATCGATCAGACTGCACAAGATGAGACCGATAGAAAGGTTGAGCCAGCTGGGGCTGCTGACACCCCGGCTGATTGGTGTGCATATGACGCAGCTGCTGGATTCCGAGATCGAAGCGCTTGCCGAAGCCGGCGTGAGTGTCGTTCATTGCCCCGAATCCAACCTCAAGCTCGCCAGCGGCCTGTGCCCGGTCAAGCCTCTGGTTGAAGCCGGAGTCAATCTTGCTCTCGGCACGGACGGTGCCGCCAGTAACAACGATCTGGACATGATCAGCGAAATGCGGACCGCGGCCCTGCTGGCCAAGGGTACCGCTTCCGATCCCACCGCGGTGCCTGCGAATCAAGCGCTGGCCATGGCGACCATCGACGGTGCCCGCGCGCTCGGACTGGATCACATCATCGGCAGTCTCGTACCCGGCAAGGCCGCCGACCTGATTGCGGTCGATTTTGCCCATCCCGCGACACAGCCGGTGCATGATCCCGTGGTGCAGCTCGTTTACAGCAGTGGCAGGGACCAGGTGTCGGACGTGTGGGTCAACGGAAAGCGCTTGCTGAAAAACAAGAGCCACACTGAACTGGATCTGGCCGCTCTGTTCGATGAGGTTGCATCGCTCGGTGCCCGGATCTATCGTTATGATCACCAACGTGCCGCGAAACGAACATGACGCCCACAGAACCAGAAAACAACGTTGATCCGGAAGAACTGGCCAGGTTCGGCGACCTCGCGTCGCGGTGGTGGGATCCCGAAAGCGAGTTCAAGCCGCTCCACGACATCAACCCCCTGCGCGCCGACTACATCAAGCAACGGGTGCAAATCCCCGGAAAGAAGGTGCTGGATGTCGGTTGCGGCGGCGGCCTGCTGACGGAACGTCTGGCGTCGGATGGCGCCGATGTTTCGGGCATAGACTTGAGTGATAAAGCGCTCGCTGTTGCCCGCCTGCATCTCAGGGAAAGCGGACTGCGTGTCAACTACGAAAAGATCAGTGCGGAGGATTATGCACTCCGGCATCCCGGTGAGTTCGATGTCGTGACCTGTCTCGAACTCCTGGAGCATGTTCCGGTACCCTCTTCAACCGTTCGGGCTTGCGCTAAGTTGACACGTCCCGGGGGTATGCTTTTCTTTTCTACGATCAACCGCAATCCGAAATCCTGGCTGTTCGCCATCGTCGGCGCGGAATACGTCTTGAACCTGCTTCCCAAAGGAACACACAGCTACCGCAAGTTCATCAAGCCGTCGGAACTCGACAGCTGGACCCGTGCCTCAGGCCTGCAGGCGCAGGAACTGACCGGCATGCACTACAACCCGATGAGCCGGAGGTATCATCTTGGCCCCGGGGTCGATGTCAACTATATCGGCATGTTCTCGAAATCCGACGCCTGATCGACGGCATGCAGAACAGCACCCAGGCAATCCTTTTCGATCTGGACGGAACGCTTCTCGATACCGGCCGCGACATGGGTGGCGCGCTGAACCGGGTGCTCGAGGAAATGGGTCGGCCTGCTGTCGACTACGACCGAATAAGACCGGTGGTTTCCCAAGGCACCGCCGGGTTGTTCGAGATGAGCCTTGGCGTCACCTCCGCCGACCCTGCATATGAGGCGCTGCGCGGCAAATTTCTCGACTACTACGAGCGGGACATTTGCTCCCACACGACGTTGTTCTCGGGAATGGAAGACGTCCTTGCACGCCTGGAGGAGCGCGAATTGCCCTGGGGCGTGGTAACCAGCAAGCCGGAGTATCTTGCCGTCTCGCTGATGGATTCCCTGGAGCTGCTGACCCGGGCTGCGTGCGTGGTTGGCGGTGACACGCTGGAGAAACGCAAACCGCATCCCGAGCCCCTGTTGCATGGTTGCGCGCTGGCCGACCTGAAACCTGAAACCTGTATCTACGTCGGCGACGCGGAGAACGATATCGTCGCGGGTCGGCGGGCCGGCATGAAAACCCTGATAGCTTCGTTTGGTTACCTGTCCGCGGCGGACCGCCCCGAGGACTGGGGAGCCGATGGGATCATAGACCATCCCCTGGATATCCTGGAGTGGATATAGCATGCACGGCGAATTCGACGACCGGGTGCGCGAAACCCGCATCGGCGGGTAATTTCGAAAGATCATCCGGCATCATGTCGACACGAGCACTGGAACAGCAGTTGTGCCCGACGGGATCCACCTTGTACTACGCCCTGGGTGGTTTGCAGCCGCCGGAACGTCAAGTGTTCATCGGTTTGTTCACTATTCACAATGAAATGAAGAAACTGGTTTTCGCCCGGTCGGACGCCACCATTCTGAAACTGGGATGGTGGCGGCACGAGATAGACAGCCTTTTGTCCGGTTCCCCCGGACATCCGGCCACCATCGCCTTGGCGGGCTGGAATGGCGTTGCCATGGCCGGACTGACTTCGTGGATCGACAGCCTGCAACCCCTGTTGGGCACCAGCCGGTTCGAGGACGAGCAGAAGCTCGTCGAATTCTGCGCCACCCTGACCGAACCCCTGTTCCGCTCCTGCGACGCGTGCCTTGGAAACGATCACACCGATCGAGAGATAATTCGCAACTCCGCGGTCGCGTACCTGCTGTTCGGACTGATTCAGGACCTGGGCGGCTATCTGCGGGCGGGCGTTGTACCGGTGCCCGTCTCGGACCTTGACCGACTGGGAATCGCTGCGGACAGTTTGCTGGAACCCGAACCTTCCGCGCTTGAACGACTCGTGCACGCCCAGTGCGGCCGTATTGCCGGACTGCTCGACAGCCTTCCCGATCAACGGCATGCCGAGCCCCAGAACGATTGCCGCCATATACGGGTCATCAATGCGATTCACATGGCAACCCTGAAACAGATTCGTCTGAGCTGTCGCGACGTGGTTAACAATCGAATAGACCTCACTCCCCTGAGGAAGGCCTGGATAGCATGGAACATCATGCGAAAATACTGATGGTGAGAAATGATGGATAGACTCCTGGACTATGCCCCTCCCGCCGCGTTGCTGCACGACAAACGCATACTGGTGACCGGTGCCGCGAACGGCATCGGTCGTGCGGTGGCGCGCAGTTTCGCAGGCCATGGGGCATCGCTCGTCCTACTGGACAAGAAGACGCGCGGTCTCGAAACACTGTACGACGAAATCACCGGTGCCGGCGACCCGGAACCGGTGTTAACCGTCCAGGACCTGATGCAACTCGACCACGAGCGAGCGATGCAGATCAGTGCCGGAATCGAACATGACCTCGGCGGCCTGGACGGGCTGCTGCACAACGCCGGGGAGCTGACCGCACTCACCCCTTTGCACAGTCTGGATGAGGATTCATGGCGGCGAACCTTTCAGGTCAATTTACAGGCACCCTGGATCCTCACCCAATCGCTGCTTCCTCTGCTCAGGCGATCCGAGTCTGCATCGGTACTTTTCACATCCGCAAGCCCCGGCCGGCGGGGTGAGGCTTACTGGGGGGCCTACGCCGTTGCCTATGGCGGCGTCGAAATACTTGCCCAGACCTGGGCGGACGAGCTCGAGGAGAACACCGCGATCCGCGTCAACACCATCGACCCGGGCCCCGTGAACACCGCCATGAGGAGACTGTCCTTCCCCGGAGAGGTCAAGGGAACGGCCAGATTACCGGAAGACATCACCGCCGCTTACCTCTATCTCATGGGCGACGACAGCAGAGGAATTCGTGGCCAGGCGCTGACTATCTGAGTCCCGGTCCGTATCGATTTCCAGCCGCCCCCGCTTCCTGGTCGTGACGTCGGCGCTGGCCGCCGCCGCGAACGATCCAACTGATCCGGCGCCCGGGAACGCCGCGCTCGAATCCGACAGCGGGCGGAAATCTTTTACGTGCTGATAGATTTTGCACGTTGAGGTTAGAAACAGGTATTCTGGTAATAATGGTTCTTTGTGCTGCAGCGACTGATACGCAGTTCGACTGGAGTTTTATCTAACGTCAATGCGACTCGCTCGATTTCGAGCAGTGGCGTACCGACTTCCAGATTCAGTAACGTCGCATCCTGCTTCGTGGCTGAAACTGCCCGCAGTTTCTCATCAGCGCTGTGGATGGTAATTCCATATTGCTTTTCATAGAGTTCATAGAGCGTATTGGGCAGATCGTAATTGCCGCCCTTACCCAAACTGCTGAAACGCGATTCCGGCAGGGTAATAGTTTCGAGCATCGTAGGAGTCGCCAAAAACTTCCGCACACGTTCGATTCTTATTACATTAGTCTTGGCGGCTAACTGTAGTGTCGAGGCTTCCATTCGTGATGCCTGTTTCCTGCGACAGCGCAATACACGACTGTCGGGTATCACTTTATGGCCCCTGTTATCCGTAATGTGGAAGAAATGAAAAAGGGTTCTATCGGGGTCATGGTTCGAAACAAAGGTTCCACGGCCCTGTTTGCGTGTTAGTACGTTATTTTCCACTAGCCCGGTGATCGCTTTTCGCACGGTACCCTGACTAACCCCCAATTCCTGTGCAAGCTGAAGCTCACTGGGGATAATAGAACCTGGCGACCATTCTTTTCTGCTGATCTTCGCGGTCAGGAGCTCTTTTATTTGCATATAAAGCGGAACAGCACCATTTCCAATTGTAAGCATTGAAATCCCTACGCTCGTCAAAAAATAAAACTATTTGCGGTGACTGGACCGGATAATTATGTCAGCCAGGAGTAAATATAGATTAATGGGATATTTTAAGTCTTATACAAGACTGTAGCGAATAATTCTTAATCACCTGACTTTTATATTTAGGAAACTCTGATTAATTCAGTAATTAGTCATTGCGAACGAAGTGAAGCAATCCAGTACTGTTGTTTTGCAAGAACTCCTGGATTGCCGCGTCGCTCTGCTCCTCGAAATTAAACAATTAATCAGAGTTTCCCCAAATTAAATGTTAAAAAAAAATAATAACACTACCAAATAACAATAGCTTACATGAGTTAACATCAAATTATACAAATAGTCAAATAGTCTTATATAAGACTATTTGACTATTAGATTTAATCTGTGTAGGATTTTTACGTGATATTGTTTTCGAATAATTATTAACACACCTGGAGAAGCAGATGATTGATTTTGTGGTACATGACGAAGGGGATAGTGTTGGCGTCGTCGTTGTGGAGGGCGTGAAGGCCGGAGATGAAATCACGGGCTGGGTAATGGATCAGGACAAGGATATAAGATTTAAGGCAACCAGCGATATACCTATCGGGCACAAGCTGGCGATTAAGGCGATGAAAGAAGGCGATACCGTGATCAAGTACGGCACGGATATTGGCAAGGTCGTGGCTGATATCGGAACCGGTGAACATGCCCATGTTCACAATATCAAGACCAAACGCTGGTAATCGGCAAGCAACATACAAAATCGTCAATCCATCTTCGGAGGATAAATAAATGTCGCAAGATTTAAGTACCGCAACTTTTTCAGGTTATCGACGCGAAAATGGCCGTGTCGGTGTTCGTAATCACGTCATTATCCTGCCCGTTGATGACCTATCGAATTCGGCCTGTGAAGCGGTCGCCAATAATATTACGGGCACTATGGCGCTGCCCCACCCTTACGGAAGACTTCAGTTCGGAGAAGATCTCGATCTGCACTTCCGCACGCTGATCGGTACCGGCGCCAATCCGAATGTTGCTGCTGTGGTTGTAATTGGTATTGAAAACGGTTGGACACAAAAAATCGTTGACGGCATCGCGGCCACCGGTAAACCGGTGACCGGTTTTGGTATAGAACAGCACGGTGACCATGAAACCATTATGGAGGCTTCCAAGGTTGCCAAGGAGTATGTGCAGTGGGCTTCTGAGCTACAGCGTGAAGACGCCCCAATCAATGAACTTTGGGTCTCCACCAAATGCGGCGAGTCCGATACCACCTCCGGTTGTGGGGCGAACCCCACGGTTGGAAACGCATTCGATAAGGTTTACCCGCATGGGGCCACGCTGCTATTCGGTGAAACTTCGGAGGTCACGGGCGGCGAACATCTGGTAGCCGAACGCTGCCGCAACGATGAGGTTCGCGAGCGGTTCATGTTCATGTTCAATCGTTACCAGGACATGATAAACCGCCACAAAACCTCGGATCTGTCTGATTCACAGCCTACCAAAGGAAATATCGAAGGCGGTCTGACCACCATCGAGGAGAAAGCCCTCGGTAACATACAGAAGATTGGGAAAGAGTGCGTAGTGGATGGTGTGCTGGATAAAGCCGAGGCGCCGACGGGACCGGGCCTGTGGTTTATGGATTCTTCTTCGGCCGCGGCTGAAATGGTGACCCTCGCAGCGGCGGCAGGCTACGTCGTGCATTTTTTTCCCACCGGACAGGGCAACATCATCGGTAATCCCATCGTTCCGGTCATCAAGATCTGCGCTAATCCACGCACGATCCGCACTATGAGCGAGCACGTCGATGTCGATGTTTCCGGCCTTCTACGCAAAGAAATGACCCCGAGTGAAGCCGGCGACAAGCTGCTCGAATCAATGTTTCGGACGGCCAACGGGCGTCTGACATCAGCCGAAGCTTTGGGGCACAGAGAATTCGTCCTAACACGCCTGTATGAAAGTGCCTGAAGCCGAATTGGTGTAGAAAAATTTTGGCGGGTTGAAACTGTTTGTGGTAACGGGATTGGCGGGGCAGCCTGACGGTAAGACCCACAAAATATTACAAATGTGTTTCTCATTTAGGGAAGCTCTGATTAATTCACTAATTAGTCATTGCGAACGAAGTGAATCAATCCAGTACTGCTGTCCTGCAAGAACTTCTGGATTGCCGCGTCACTCTGCTCCTCGAAATGACGCAATTAATCAGAGTTTCCTTGGTAATTATTAACGATGAGGTAGGTTTTTATGACCATAGAGTACTTGAAAAAAGCGAACAAATCGGCGACTACGGGTGAGGAAGATACGCGAAAAATTGTGTCGCAGATGCTTTCGGAAATCGAGGCTGGCGGCGAGGAAAAAGCCGTTGAGTACGCAACCAAGTTGGATAAGTATGCCGGCAACATCGTTGTAACCGAGGAAGAGATCGAAGCAGCAACAGCTAAGATTTCGCAACAGGTGAAAGCCGATATTCAGTTCGCCTATGATCGGGTACGTGGCTTTGCCGAGAAGCAACGCCAGGCTTTGGTCGACTTCGAAGTTGAGTTATCCCCAGGATTGTTTGCCGGTCAAAAGCAAATACCCGTAGAAACCGCGGGTTGCTACATACCCGGGGGACGTTACGCTCACGCGGCTTCCGCCATTATGTCGGTTGCGACAGCCAAGGCAGCCGGTGTTGATCATGTTATTGCCTGCTCGCCCCCGAAGCCGGGAGAAGGCGTCAATCCGGCCATCATTTATACCGCCAATCTCTGTGGTGCGGACACCATTCTTGCACTGGGTGGGGTACAGGGTATCGCGGCCATGGCCTTTGGCCTATTCACCGGCCATGCGGCGGATATCCTGGTCGGGCCGGGAAATCGTTTTGTCGCTGAAGCGAAACGCATGCTGTTCGGGCGTGTTGGAATTGATCTGTTTGCGGGCCCTACGGAAATAGCGATTATTGCGGATAAAACCGCAGATCCCATGATTGTCGCCAGTGACCTGGTTGGTCAGGCCGAGCACGGTCTGGATTCACCCTGCTGGTTGTTCACCACGGATCGCGAGTTAGGGAATAAGGTGATCGAATTGATGCCGGAGTTCATCGCGAAATTGCCGGATACCGCACGCACTGCCGCGGAAGGCTCGTGGCGTGATTATGGCGAAGTGGTGTTTTGCTCGGATCGTGAAGAAGCTGCAAAGATCAGCGATCGGTACGCCGGCGAACACCTCGAAGTACAGGCTGAAGATCTGGACTGGTGGGTAAATCGGCTGCGCAATTACGGTTCTCTGTTTGTCGGGGAAGAGACTACAGTAGCCTTCGGTGACAAGTGCTCGGGCACCAATCACATATTACCAACCAAGGGTGCTGGTCGTTACACCGGTGGTCTGTCAGCGGGTAAGTTTATCAAGACCGTGACCACGCAGCGCATGAGCCGTGAAGCGAACCGCGAGGTCGCCGCTGCTGCTGCCAGGATTTCGCGCTTGGAGGGAATGGAGGCGCACGCTCGCACTGGAGACGATCGCCTTCACAAATATTTCCCCGGCGAGTCCTTCGTCCTTCAGCCGTAGACGAAGTCTGTCATTGCCTCACCGAACACGCCGCTAATTGTCGGCGCCACCCGGATCGACATCAGGCGATGGCACGCGCAACGCGGATGGCACTCCGTTGAGTGTCACTCGAGTTGCGCTGTTGAGATACAGAAAATGTACGAATTGATACTCATGCGCCCGCGCTGGACCAAGGCACTTGCTGAACGGATCAGTTGGGAGAAGGATGCTGAAGCCGCAGTGCTTATTCCTTACGGATATGAATAAGTCGTCTCTAACATGCCCATACTCGAATCTTTTCTAAGGAACCTCCGATCAATTGACGATCGTCTGCTTGATACCGACTGGAATCGCGCAAGGTCGTGTCTCCTGGTGTAGGAGCGGCGCCCTCGCCGCGATTGATCAGAGCATCCCTATATGCGTCTTTCAACCTGGAGCCGTAATTGAAGTCCCTTTTTGACTTAACCGGCAAAGTAGCACTGGTTACCGGTGCCAGTTCCGGCATCGGTCAACGTCAGGCACTGGCACTCGCACAGGCGGGCGCCAGCGTGGTGCTGCTTGGCAGGCGGAAGGAGCAATTGAATTCCGCCGTCGCAGAGATTGAGGCGTTTGGCGGCAAAGCGGCGCCATTAGCGGTGGACCTGTCTGATCGCGAGCAACTGGCCGAGGTCGCAAATCTTGCAGCGGATCAATTTGGTTCTGTAGATATTTTGATTAATGCCGCAGGTGTCAACTTGCGCCAACCGGTCGAGGAAATTACCCTGCAGAGCTGGGACGAGACGCTCAATCTTAATCTGGCGGTACCTTTTTTTCTCGCCCGTGAACTGGTGCCAGCCATGCAAGCCAAAGCGTGGGGGCGGATCATCAACATAGCCTCCCTGCAATCGAGCCGTGCTTTTGCCAATGGTCTGGTTTACGGGGCATCCAAGGGTGGCATAGCCCAACTGACACGTGCCATGGCCGAAGCCTGGTCGGTGAAAGGTATCAATAGCAACGCAATCGCTCCTGGTTTCTTCCCCACCGGATTGACGGCTCCGGTATATCAAAATCCCGATATGCTGGATAAGTTGTCTAAGCAAACGGCCATTGGTCGAAATGGTGAACTCTCGGACCTTGATGGCATAACGGTCTTCCTGGCTTCGACTGCTTCAAATTACATCACGGGACAGATAATTCACGTTGACGGCGGTTTTACAGCCAAATAGAGAAAGATTATGAAAGCACTTGTCTATACAGATACTCTCGAACTGCAGTATCGAGATGAACCGAAACCCGTTCCCGGCGCCGATGAATCGCTGATTGAAATAGAGGCCGTTGGCATTTGTGGATCTGACATGCATGCATACCATGGTCATGATGCTCGCCGGGTGCCCCCGCTGATTCTCGGACATGAGGCCGTAGGTGTGGTTCAGAACGGAGCTCAACGGGGTAAGCGTGTGGTCATCAATCCGCTCATGACCTGCGGCATCTGTGACCATTGTCAAGGTGGACGTTCCAACCTGTGTGCGCAAAGGGAGCTTATAGGCATGCGCCTCGCGGGTGCTTTTGCGCAGTACATCACCCTACCCGAACGCAATCTGCTCGATATGCCCCAAGACATGGATCCTGTTATTGCCAGTCTTGCCGAGCCTGCAGCCACTTCACTGCATGCGATCTATCTAGCGGAGAATGTACTGCACCGACCACTCTCGGAGTGCCGGGCATTGGTGTTGGGCGGCGGCTCGATCGGCGTTTTTGCAGGGCTGATGCTGAAAGGCAAAGGTTGTAGCGATGTCTATCTTGGCGATACCAACTCCCTCAGGAGGGACACGGCGGAAAAACTGGGTTGCTGCAAGGTCTATGATCCGGTGAGCGGAGAATTGCCGCAGGAAAGCAGCTTTGATCTGGTTGTAGATGCCGTCGGCAGTGGTCGAACACGCGCGGCATCATGCCGCTTCGTAAAAGCCGGTGGTGTCATTTCCCACGTGGGTCTGCAGGACAACGAGCCGGGACTCGACACCCGCAGGATTACCCTCGAGGAAATCTCCTTCCTGGGTAACTACACGTATACTGCCGTTGATCTGCGTGCCGCCATTCAGGCCTTATACAGTGGCGCCCTTGGCCCACTCGACTGGGTGGAGACACGCCGGCTCTCCGATGGCGCAGCAGCATTTCGCGAGATCCACGAAGGCAAGGCGGCGGCGCCGAAGATTGTTTTGCGGCCATAGCCCAGAGACACACTAGAGATCCTGGAA
>JAHEIO010000019.1:4484-45503 GCA_024639325.1 Gammaproteobacteria bacterium | reverse complement strand
GGTGGAGACACGCCGGCTCTCCGATGGCGCAGCAGCATTTCGCGAGATCCACGAAGGCAAGGCGGCGGCGCCGAAGATTGTTTTGCGGCCATAGCCCAGAGACACACTAGAGATCCTGGAATATGTGAGCCGCGCGTTGATCGGCGCGAGGCGCGCCTCCTACAATGCTGTTATCTCATCTATGGAGGAGATCAACACATCGCTCCATTCGGCCAGGGTCGCCTCATCCGTAGCCCCGCCCACCACGCCGATCCTGGCCCCGGCGTTGGCCGCATGCGCCATGGACAGGTCACCGATGGTATCCCCCACCATCATGATTTTCGAGAGATCTATCTGGCATCGCTCGGCAACGTGCTCGAGCAGACGCGCAGACGGTTTCTGGGGCAGGTCCTCATCGTCGCCGCAATACAGAAGATCGAAATGGGAATCGATTGCGAGCATTTGCAGGATCTTTCGGGTGGGGTCGCGATCGTCCGCGGTCGCCATTGCGGTGCGCACGCCTATTGAATTCAGCCGCTCGATCGTCCTCCGTACCTCGCCCAGCGGTCTCACCGTTTCTGCCGTCGGCTCACTGGACATGACCGGCGAAAAGGCATTTTCAGTGAGCCGTTCCGCCTCATGCCACGGCCAGCCGTGTTGAAAGAGCACGGTCGATATCACCACGTAAGTCTTGTGAAGCGGGACCACGGCCAGCGGCCCGGCGCCCGCCGTAACGCCGGTGTCGGGCTGATAGCCGATAGTTTGATAAAGCGCGGCTTCCAGCTTGTCGCCGCCCCGGGTTTCGAGCAGCAACGCGTCCACGGCGGATTTAGCGCGCCGTCCCCACATGATGTGGAAATCGATCAGCGTGCCGTCCTTGTCGAAAACAACGACCTCGATGTCGAACCTCTTGTTGCCCACTTGCAGTTCCGCCATATGCAATCCCCCAAGTCGCTGTCGCTATTCCGGTTTCCTGAAGAACTGAGGTACGCGCTGAGCGATCTTGGTCACGAAAAACACCGGACCGACGCGGATACCATGCTGTCTGCATGCCCGGTATGACTCCAGATTTCCCTTTACGATGTTGACAAGGCTCCTGTTGGTATGTCCACCCATTCTCATCCTGACCCAGATTTCCGGTACATAGCGGGAGGATATCCGGTTGATCTCCAGGAAACGCATGGTCAGTTCGAAATCGGACTGAATTTTATAGTTCAGATCGAAACATCCGAATTTCTCGTACACTTCCCGCACAACGAAAAACGTCGGGTGCGCCGGCAACCAGCCGCGGCGGAAAGAACCCGGGACGAAGGGTTTGGACGTCCAGTAACGCACCACCTTGTCCATGTCGACGCGGTCGACGTACACCAGGTCCGCATAACAGGATTGCGCATTTTCGTTTTCGAGCGTAGTCGCAACGCGGTCCAGGACCCCGTCGTGTGCGTAGACATCGTCGGCATTGAGAAAACCGACAACATCGCCGGTGGCCGCTGCGATGCCCTTGTTCATGGCGTCGTACAACCCGTTATCGGGTTCGGAGATGAACCGGAGCGGTTTGTTTGCTTCGAGTATTTCAAGCGTGCCGTCGGTGGAACCGCCATCGACGACGATGTGTTCAACATCGCTGAAACGCTGTGCCCTCACTGAATCAAGGGCGTCTGACACGGTGTCCGCAGCGTTGTATACCGCCGTTACTATAGAAATCTTCACGACGCACAGCCCTGCAATTTGTTGGAAACCCTCGAAGCACGGTGAATGCGGCGGGGCTTCCCCGACTTGGCCGGATTTATGGATATCATCGACATCTTGTATACTGCGCGCGGTCGGAATATGCTTGCATTCGAACGGAAAGTGTTAATTTTTACGCAACATACATAAAATAATCCGTCAGCTCCGCTGGCACGAGTCCGGGATTTCGACAAACCAGTCGTGATTTCAACAAACTGCCTGGCGAATTCATCCATAAAAACGTTCAAACCATCATACGGGGATAACACCATGACTAACAAGCCAAATGCCTTACGGCGCTTGACGATTTCGGCGGTCAGCGCCGTAGTCGGATTCGCCCTGTCGAGTTCGATCGCGTCGGCGGTCGATCTTACCGTGTACACGGCCGTCGAGGCGGAAGACCTCAAGAAATATGCCGCGCGATTCAACGAAGACCATCCCGATATCAACATAAAATGGGTGCGCGACTCAACCGGAATCGTCACTGCCAAACTGCTTGCCGAAAAGGACAATCCCCAGGCCGACGTCATCTGGGGCCTTGCGGCGACGAGCCTGTTGCTGATGAAAGGCGAAGGCATGCTGGAACCCTACGCCCCGGCGGGTCTCGATAAACTCAATCCTAAATTCGTTGACAAGGACGACCCGCCATACTGGACCGGTATGGACGCCTGGGTGGCGGCCATCTGTGTCAACACGGTGGAAGCCGAAAAACTTGGACTGCCCATGCCGACATCCTGGAAGGACCTGACAAAACCTGAATTCAAGGGCCACGTCGCGATGCCCAACCCGAATTCATCGGGTACCGGCTTCCTGGACGTCTCCAGCTGGCTGCAGATATTCGGAGAGCAAGACGGCTGGGCGTTCATGGATGCGCTGCACGAAAACATCGATCACTACACCCATTCCGGTTCCAAACCCTGTAAACAGGCAGCCCGCGGCGAAGTCGCCGTCGGGGTGTCTTTCGCGTTCCGGGGTGCCAAGTCGAAAGCCGAAGGAGCCCCACTCGAAATCATCATTCCGTCGGAGGGCATTGGTTGGGACATGGAAGCGACCGCTATCGTCAAAGGAACGGACAACATGGAGGCAGCCAAGAAGCTGGTCGACTGGTCGATCTCGGAGAAAGCCAACATGATGTACAACGAAGGCTATGCGGTCATAGGCATCCAGGCTCTGGCGCAACCGGTGGAACATTTCCCGGACAACATTCCGCAATCGATGATCGACAACGACTTCGAATGGGCGGCGAGTAATAGAAAAGCAATCCTGGCGGAGTGGCAAAAACGCTACGATTCCAAGTCGGAGCCGAAGAGCTAACACCCGTTCTAAATACTGCACGGAAAACCGGTTGTCTGAATGGCAACCGGTTTTTTTTTGAATCGGAACGGGCGTAAGACCAACGGAAAAATGATAAGGTAACCGCAGCGAACACCGCTGGCCAAACGATGGAAAATACGAAGACCAGGAAGCCGGCTAGTCCCCGGTTACCGACGGAAAGCCCGTTTCTCAGGATTACCGATCTAACCAAGATGTTCGGCGCTTTCACCGCGCTGCATGAGATTTCCCTCGAAATCTACGACGGGGAATTCGTGTGTTTCCTCGGCCCGTCCGGGTGCGGCAAGACAACCCTGCTGCGGGCCATCGCCGGGCTCGACATCCAGACTTCCGGCACGGTCGAGCAAGGCGGAAAAGATGTGTCGGCGTTGCCGCCTTCGGAGCGCGATTTTGGTATCGTGTTTCAATCCTATGCCCTGTTTCCCAACATGACCGTACGCAAGAATATCGCCTACGGCCTCGAAAACAGAAAAACCGCGCGTTCTGAAATCAAAAGCCGGGTATCGGAACTTTTGGAACTTGTCGGCCTGCCCGAACAGGCCGACAAATATCCCGCACAACTGTCGGGAGGACAGCAGCAGCGTGTTGCGCTGGCGAGGGCGCTGGCCACCTCCCCCGGCCTGCTCCTGTTGGACGAGCCGCTGTCGGCGTTGGACGCCAAGGTCCGGGCATACCTTCGTCACGAGATACGCGCGCTGCAGGAGCGTCTCGGTGTGACGACCATCATGGTGACTCATGATCAGGAGGAAGCGCTCACCATGGCGGATCGAATCGTCGTGATGAACGACGGCTTCATAGAGCAAATCGGCTCGCCCATGGAAATCTATCGCGAGCCCGCCACGTCTTTCGTCGCCGATTTCATCGGCACCATGAACTTCGTACCGGGCGTCGTCGAAAGCGCGGAGAGCGTGAAAGTCGGGAAAATAATCCTGCAGTGCGATCTGGACGAATCGCTCGACTCGGGTGAAGTTACGGTCGCCATACGTCCCGAGGACATCGAGGTTCAGGAAGCGTCGCGCGGTGCGAACCAAGGCAACAATGTCGTCGAGGTATCCGTTGAGGAGGTCGAATTTCTGGGTTCTTTCGTGCGCGCCGATTTCGCTTCGGACAGCATAGGCAATGTTCGATTGCGGGCGGACCTGTCTATCAATCTGGTGCGACGGCTCGACATCGTCGAGGGATCAACAATTTCCGTGGCGCTGCCGAGGGAACGGATTCGCGTCTACGCTAAAAACGGGTAGAGACCGCCTATGCAGATGTCCACACCCGCCGCCGCTACAGTTCCGATCTCGGCCGTACGGATCAAACCCAAGGCAAGCCGAGATGACTGGCATATGCGCGCATTCATGCTCGTTATCGGCCTGTACCTGCTGGTGGCGCTGGCGTTTCCGCTGTATGCGATGCTGTCGAAAAGTTTCCAGAATCATGACGGCGACTTTATAGGCTTGGCAAACTACCTGGAGTACTTCGGCACGCCCGCACTCACCTACTCCATAAACAACAGCATTTTCGTGGCCGTCATTACTACAGGCATCACGGTCACGCTGGCTTTCGTTCTTGCCTATGCACTGACCCGCAGCTGCATGCCTTTGAAGGGATTTTTCAAATCCGTCGCCATGGTGCCCATCCTGGTGCCCTCTCTGCTGCCGGGCATAGCGCTCGTCTACCTGTTCGGCCGGCAGGGCATGATCCCGGAACTCCTGTTCGGCCACGACATATACGGGCCGATCGGTATCGTCATCGCGGAGGTGTTCTTCACCCTGCCCCACGCGATGATCATCATTATCACGGCACTGTCCATCGCCGATTCCCGGCTGTACGAATCGGCCATCGCGCTGCGCGCAAGCAAGCCGAGAATCTTCTTTACCGTGACCCTGCCCGGGGCGCGCTACGGCTTGATCAGCGCCGCTTTCGTGGTGTTCACCCTGACCATCACCGACTTCGGCGCGCCCAAGGTGATCGGCGGTGATTTCAACGTTCTGGCGACCGACATCTACAAACAGGTCATAGGCCAGCAGAACTTCGAGATGGGCGCGGTGGTCAGCGTCGTCCTGCTGATCCCGGCCGCCGTCGCCTTCTTCGTCGACCGCGTCGTACAGAAAAAGCAGGTGGCGCTGCTATCCGCCCGTGCGGTGCCGCTGCAACCCAATCCGAACAGGCGTTTCGATTCGATTATGCTGGGCTACGCCTGCCTGGTAAGCCTGTTCATTCTTGGAATGCTGGCGGTATGCCAATACGCCGCACTGGTCAAGTTCTATCCCTACGACCTTTCCCTGGGGCTTAAAAATTATCAGTTCGACCTGATGGACGGCGGGGGCTGGGAGTCCTATTTCAATTCCATACGCATGGCAACCTACACCGCGCTCTTCGGCACCATCGTCGTGTTCGTGGGCGCCTACATGGTCGAAAAGGGCCGCGGTTTCAGGCTCGGCCGGGGATTCTTCCAGTTACTGGCCATGATGCCGATGGCTGTGCCCGGGCTGGTGCTGGGCCTGGCATACATTTTTTTCTTCAACGCGCCCAACAATCCGCTGAATTTCATTTACGGCACCATGGCAATTCTGGTGATCAGCACGATCACCCATTTCTATACCGTAAGCCACCTCACTGCGGTGACCGCGTTGAAGCAAATGGACGCCGAATTCGAGGCGGTATCCTCTTCCCTCAAACAGCCGTTCTACAAGGTCTTCAGCCGGGTCACCGTTCCGGTATGCCTGCCGGCCATCTTCGACATCGGGATATACCTGTTCGTGAACGCAATGACCACGGTGTCCGCGGTGGTCTTTCTGTACGGACCGGACACCACACTTGCTTCGGTAGCCGTTCTGAATATGGACGACGCCGGGGACATCGCGCCGGCGGCGGCAATGGGAATGATGATCTTCTACACCGCGGCCGGGGTCAGAATCCTGCACTACATCGTTTCAGCCTATATCGAAAGGCGGACGCAGAAGTGGAGGATGAGATAACGGCTGGGCGATCGGTTCATCTTCTCCTGGCGTGTATGAAAGTCATCTGACCAATATCCGTTCTCCGGGCATCGTTTTCCCGCACGAATGTCTCGAGCTGCCCGGCGCGATCCAGCTGCCGGATACGGGAGCACACCTCGTCGAGCCGATCCGGTAGTACCGTACTCCAGACAGAATCGCCATTGCGCCATCCGGCGTCCAGCGGCCCGCGCGGATTCAGGTATGCCGGTCCCTGCATGAGCGCGTCCACCGGCACGGTGCGGCCGAGGCACTCGAAGCCGCACCGTTCCAGCAGTTCCTGCAGCCGCGACAGCGGGATATGCCGCTCACGCATTCGCGATGCCTCCTCGGGAATGAGTGCACAGTACCAGAACGCGCTCTCGAGCTGGTGGTGGGAGCAGATGTTGATGACCAATCCCCCGCCCGTTTTCAGCACCCTGGCGAATTCCGCGATGACCCGGTGGGTATTCGGATAGCCGGACTCCGCGTCGTCGGCGATGTGGTGCAGCACCTGGTTGATCATCACCCCATCGAAGACCGATGACTCGAATGGCAAACCGTCGATGCCCGCCTGGTGAAACTCGATAGTGGATGCGTGCGGCTCCGGAAATTTCCGTTTTGCCTGCTCCAGCATACGCGCGTTCATGTCCACCGCCGCAATGCGGCGCACGTAATCGATCAATGCACGCGAGTAGTTACCGGTACCGCATCCGGCATCGAGCACGTACTGCTGCCCCAGAGGCACCTGCGAAACGCCGAGACAACCGGTAATGATTGCCACTCCGACAGCGCTTCTCGTAGCGTCGTAGGCGCCCGCGATTTTGGTATAGTCCTCGTAGCTGCTCATTGTTCCGCTCCCCGTGATGGGTAATTGCAGCAACCGCGAATCCGGCAGTTCCCGCAGCGCGGTTTCTTTCGACAGGTCCGCTTGCCGTGTTCCACGATCAAGGCGTGAAACTCATTGAAATCCGGCGCCGAACCGTCCATTTCCGATTCGACCATCGCCCGGATATCATCGTAGGATTCAGTTCCTCGAATGATACCTACCCTGCTGAATAGCCGCCGGGCATAAGCATCGACCACAAACACCGGCCGTTGAAACGCATAAAGCAGGATGGCATCCGCCGTCTCCGCACCGACGCCGTGCACGGAAAGCAGTGAAGCACGCAATTCATCCGTCGGCAGCAAGGCAAGCCGCCTGCTCCCGCCATTGTCCTCGAGCCACGCGCACACCGCCCGCAGCCGCTGCGTTTTCACCCTGTAAAATCCCGATGGGTAGATCAATGCAGCCAGTTCTTCAGACGGCAGATACAGGATGCGGCCGGCAGACATTGCCCGGACCTGCCTGAGGTTGAACAGCGCTTTTTCGACGTTTCGCCAGGACGTATTTTGCGTCAGTACGGCGCCCGCGACGACCTCGAAGACCGATTTTGCGGGCCACCAGTGTTGTGGCCCGTACACCGCGTCGAGCCGCCGGTAGAGCCGGGAGACATGGGTCATCGAATTCAGGCTGTTCCCGCGCCGCGCTGGAGGGATAGAACGGCATCGGCGTCGAGTTCCAGCCAGCTTCCGGGGGGCAAGTTTGCGGGCAAATGGACGGGCCCGAAGCGAATCCGCTTGAGCTGATTCACCCGACAGCCAATCTTTTCCCAGAGACGTCTTATTTCTCGGTTTCGACCTTCACTCAATTTGATCCGGTAACGCTGGTTTTTTACGTCTGCTTTCTTTCCAAGGGATTCCAGTGCATTGAATCGGGCGGGCCTGCCATCAAGATCGATCCCGGTTGTGAGCCTATCGAGCTGTCCGGTTGTGGGATTACCGTGCACACGGACCATGTACTCACGCTCTAAACCGGTAGACGGGTGCATCAGGCGCGATGCCAGCAGGCCGTCGTTGGTCAGCAAAAGCAGGCCGGTTGTGTTGATGTCGAGCCTGCCGACCGATATCCAGCGCCCGGATACACCGGGCAGTCGATCGAAAACCGTCGGCCGGCCCTGGGGATCCGAACGCGTACAGATCTCACCCAGCGGTTTGTGATAGATGATTACCCGGGCGACCGGTGCATCCCTCAACGCAACAGGCTTGCCATCAAGCGTAATCGCCGCATCCTGACCAACGCGATGCCCGACGTGCGCAACCTCCCCGTCGACCCCGACCCGGCCCTCCGCGATCCATTTTTCGATCTGCCGCCGGGAACCCAGCCCGGCCGCCGCCAGGACCTTGTGCAGTTTCTCAGTGGTCATCGAGGAATTTATCTAGAAGATTGCACCAGGGCGGCCCGTTTTTTTTGCTGTCACATCCCCGATCAATACTGCCGAAACGATCTCTATTCAGGGCTTTCCTGATTCTTCTGTGTCAGTTGCATCGGATACCAAGTGCTTGGTTTTCTCCTCGGCCACGTCATTCTGCCCATGTTCACCAGCGGGATTCAGCCTAATGATCTTCGCCGTGGCCTGCTGTTGAACGTCGCAGTCCGCACCGGTTTCTTCCTTTTGTTCGAGTGCGGGATCGTCCAGCGGCAATCGCAAATTGAGCTCCATTGCGATCTCTTCCGGTTCCCTCTTTTCCATGAGTGGCGGCAGTTCACTCAGGCTGATCAGATTGAAATATTCGAGGAACCTCTGCGTCGTGCCAAAAAGTGCCGGCCTGCCGGGCACTTCGCGCTGGCCCACCTGCTTCACCCATTCCCTGTCCAGCAGGGTTTTCATCGTTTCCGAGCTGACCGTGACACCGCGAATCTCTTCGATGTCGCCCCGGCTCACGGGCTGCCGGTATGCGATGATCGCCAGCGTCTCCAGCAGGGCCCGGGTGTAGCGGGGCGAGCGGCCTTCGTTCAATTTTCGCAACCAGGGCGAGTACCTCTCACAGGACTGAAAACGCCAGGCCTTTCCAACACGCTTCAGTTCTATGCCCCGGTCTTTGTAATCTTTCTGCAGCTCGTTGAGCACGGCCTTGATATCATCGCGCTCGGGAGCCGCATTGTGGGGAAACAATTTGATCAGACTGCCCACTTTCAAAGGGGTTTCACTGGCGAACAGCGCCGCCTCGACGATAAATTTGAGTTCGTTTTTCGATTTGCCCAAAACTTCACCTACGCTGCGGATCGAACATGGATGGGGGCGAAAGGCTCGTTCTGTACAACGAACAACATTTCCTCTTTGATCAACTCAAGGATCGCCACAAAGGTCACCACGAGACCCATGCGGCCTTCCGCTTTGACGAAAAGGCTTTCGAAGCGCACGAATTCCTGCTCTTGGAGCCGGTTCAGGATTATCGACATGCGTTCGCGAACCGACAGCACCTCCCTCGTGATGTGCAGATGTTGGAACTGGTCGGCCTGCTCGATTACGCGTTGAAAAGCACTGGCAAGCTCGTCCAGGGTCACATCGACCTGCGGTGCAGGTGGATGCTCGTCGACGAACGACGCCCACGCCAGGAAAATATCACGATCTACACGCGGGCGGTCGCCCAGATCCATTGCCGCCTCCCGGAAGCGTTCGTATTCCTGCAGCCGGCGTATCAGGGCGATTCGGGGATCTTGTTCGTCCTCCTCTTCTTCGCTGTGCCGCGGCAGCAGCATGCGAGATTTTATTTCGGCAAGCGTCGCTGCCATGACCAGATATTCTGCGGCCAGATCCAGTTTGACGGCGCGCATTAGCTCGATATACCCCATGTACTGCCGGGTGATGTCGGCCACGGGAATGTCCAGGATATCCAGGTTCTGCTTGCGGATTAGATAGAGCAGCAGGTCCAGAGGGCCTTCGAAGGTCTCGAGGAATACTTCCAGCGCATCCGGAGGAATGTAGAGATCCTGCGGCCATTTCTGCAGCACCTGGCCGTTGACAATGGCCTGACCGGGCTCGGCCGTATCCGGCAGGCTTTTCTGGACCGGGCTCTTTTCGGGTCGATTGTCCGATTTTTTGTTTGCCGTCATTTTAGTAGTGCGTCGTTCTAGTAGTACGCCAGGCCAACGCAGTTCCTGACTTCTTCCATCGTTTCTTCGGCAACGTCTTTCGCTCGTTCGCAGCCTTCAGCGATGATACTTCGCACCAGCGTGGGATCGTCCGAGTATTGCCGCGCCCGCTCATGCATGAGCCTCTGTTCCGCGAGAATTGCATCGATCAACGGCTGTTTGCAGTCCAGGCATCCGATCTTTGCGCTACGGCACCCCTCGTTGACCCACGCGTGCACATCGTCACCGGTATACACCTGATGGAGTTCCCACACCGGACATTTGTCCGGGTCTCCCGGATCATGGCGTCGTTTGCGGGCGGGGTCCGTCGGCATCGATTTCAATCCCCTCTCCACCCTGTCCGGGTCATCGCGCAGCGCTATGATGTTGTTGTAGGACTTGGACATCTTCTCCCCGTCCAGGCCGGGCAGTTTCGACGCTGGCGTGAGCGCGGCCTCCGGCTCGACGAGAATCATGCGCCCACCGCCTTCGAGATATCCCAACAACCGCTCCTTGTCGCCGAGAGAAATGTTCTGGTTTTCCTCCACGAAACCCCGTGCTTTTTCCAGGGCCTCCTCGTCGCCGCGCTCGACGTAGGCAACTCGCAGCTTGCGATACATCTTGGCGCCATTTTTACCCAGCTTGGCGATGGCATTTTCGGCTTTCTGCTCGAAGCCGGGATCCCGTCCAAATAGAAAGTTGAAACGCCGCGCAATCTCGCGGGTCAGTTCGATATGGGGCACCTGGTCCTCACCGACCGGCACCCTGCTCGCACGGTACATCAAGATGTCGGCACTTTGCAGCACCGGATAGCCCAGAAATCCATGCGTAGCCAGGTCTTTTTCCTTGAGTTTCTCCTGCTGGTCCTTGAAGCTTGGAACGCGTTCCAACCATCCAAGGGGAGTGATCATGGACAGCACAAGATTTAATTCGGCGTGCTCCGGGATCCTGGACTGGATAAACAACGTGGTTTGAGCAGGGTCGACACCGGCGGCTAGCCAGTCGATCACCATCTCCCACACGTGCTCACCCATGTTCAGATTGACGTCTTCGTAGTGTGTGGTCAGGGCGTGCCAGTCGGCGACGAAAAAATAGCAGTCGTATTCATGCTGCAATTCAACCCAGTTTTTCAATACACCGTGGTAATGCCCCAGGTGCAGTCGTCCCGTGGGGCGCATACCGGACAACACGCGCTCCGGCTGTCCAGCTCGACTAATCAAGAGCTACTCTCCAAAGATGATGTGGATGGGTGATTTCGTGCAAGCAACACAAAAAATCGGCGCGAAGTATATCATCACGATGGTCCCTCGCCGGCCGGTTTGACGCAATGTACGAGCTGAAATCACAGAAATGGCGCAGGGTCCCCGCGGCCGACGCGAATGACGCTCGGCCGGTCTTCTATCCAGCTGACGACGGTGCTCGGATCGACGCCACAGAACCCTCCGTCGATGACCAGGTCCACTTCGTGTTCGAGTTTTGACCGGATTATCGCAGGATCCGATATGGGCAGCTGTTCGCCTGGCAGGATCAAGGTCGAACTCATGATGGGTTCCCCCAATTCCTCTATCAGGCACTGCGTAATCCGGGAATCCGGAATACGTAATCCAATGGTTTTACGCCGGGGGTTTTGCAGACGGCGAGGCACCTGCCTGGTTGCCGGAAGAATGAACGTGTAGGGCCCGGGGGTCGTGGCTTTGATGAGGCGGTACTGCTCGTCGCCGATTTTCGCGTAGGTGGCTATCTCAGACAGGTCCCGCGCTACCAGAGTGAAATTGTGACTGTCATCGATTTTCCGAATCCTGCGGATCCGGTCCATGGCCGTTTTGTTTCCGATACTGCATCCAATGGCATAGCTGGAATCCGTCGGATAGACACCCACGCCGCCGTCCAGAAATATCCGACCCGCCTGTTTTATGAGTCGCAACTGGGGATTGTCCGGGTGAATACTAAAATACTGGGCCATCGGCAAAGAGTGATAGATCAGGTAGTTCAAGATAAAGTTATTTGCGGCGCCGGCGTTTGCGGCGCCGGCCGCTACTCGAAGGCGGTGCCAACGACTTGATCATTTCATGCTGCCTTGCCGGGTCCACTTCCTGGATCCGTGTCCACCACTCGGCAAGTTCGCTGTCCACCTCGCCGATTTCCCTGCGCAGCAGTAAAAAATCGTAGGCTGCCCGAAATCGCTGGTGACGGAGCAGCATTTTTACGCCGCGCGGCAATCTCCTCTCCAGCCGTTGCTGAAGGTTCCATATCTCGCGGACCACCGTTCCTATCCTTTTGGGGATCCCCACATGCATCGATTGATTCGTCAGCAAATCGAAACTCGCCGTCGAAAAAGCCGGCCGGGGCGGCATACCCTGCCGTATCCTCGTCTCTGTCTCCTGGCGCAACGGTTTCCACAAGAAGCAGGCAACCAGGAACGCCGGAATAACGGGCTTCCCCTCGCGTATTCTTGCGTCGGTGTTCGACAACGCCAGCTCGATCAGGTCTCTGCTGTCACCGAATTCACAGGCCTCGGTGAAAGGAAAGAGGTGAGCGAACAATCCCGAAGACTTGAGTTCCCGATAAACGTCCAGTGCGTATCCATTGTGTAAAAGCTTGAGCATTTCATCCAGCATGCGCGAGGGGGGCACGTTGTTGAGCGAATCCGCGGAGCGTCGAATCGCTCTCTTTACCTCGGGATCCAGGGAAAAGCCCAATTTGACGGCAAAGCGTACCGCTCGCAGCATTCGAACGGGGTCTTCCCTGAAGCGGGTTTCAGGGTCACCGATGGTGACCAATCGGCGTTCGCGCAAATGCGCGGTACCGTCTACGTAGTCCACCACATTTTGGGTATTAGGATCGTAATACAGGGCATTGATGGTGAAATCGCGCCTGAAAGCGTCGTCTTCTATCCCGCCGTAAACGTTGTCCCTCAGTATCTGACCGTCTTTATTGACGTGGCGGTTTTCGGCGCCCTGTTCCTCGGTAAAACCGGCTCGAAAGGTTGCGACCTCGACGACGTCTCGGCCCATTCGCACATGCGCTAGTCTGAAACGGCGTCCGATCAGCCGGGCACGGTTGAATACGGCCTTGACCTCTTCCGGGTAGGCGTTCGTCGCCACATCGAAGTCTTTGGGAATATGCTGAAGCAGCAGATCACGCACGCAGCCGCCCACCAGGTAGGCTTCATACCCGGCGTCATTTAGTTGCCTTACAATTTTAAGCGCCGGCTTGCTGACCGCTGACAGGGAAATCTGATGAGCGGAAGGGGGGATCTTTTCCGGCGTACGACCTAGTTGCTGCACTCCGAGGAATTACCCCACCTGCTCGATAAACCTAAGGGTTGTGTTCTTCATATGGCGCTCCATGATACCATGATTACTAAGGATTATCGCACCCAATACGCTCCCTTCGTCTAGTGGTTAGGACGCTGGCCTCTCACGCCGGTAACAGGGGTTCGAATCCCCTAGGGAGCGCCAGATGGGATATCAACGGATACCTCGATAGCATCTCATCCTCACCCGTCAGTCGAGTGAACGCGGCGACGCAACCGGCATCGTATAAGGAACGGATTGTCCATCGGCTTCAGCTCGCCGTCGGGCGCACGGCTCGACTGGCCTCTGGACCGTGACGTCAAGTATGGAGTTTACTATTGTGGTATGAACATACTCACCCGGGCCGAGGTAGAATCCGCAACAAAAAGGAAGCTCGATGGAAATGAAATGACCGGATCGGATACGGGAAACAGAAAATGAGTTGCCACGCAGAGAGTACAGATTCCACGGCAAGTGCCAAGGATCCGGTTTGCGGCATGACGGTGAATCCGGAAAAGGTTTCCAGCGTTTCTCACCAAGGGCAAATGTACTATTTCTGCTGCACGGGCTGTCGCGACAAATTTACGGCCGATCCGGATCGCTACCTCTCGCCTGCCGGCATCGTGGCGGAGGAAACCGACGACCAGAGGAGGTACATCTGCCCCATGTGCCCGGGCGTCGAGAGTATCGGACCCGCCTCCTGCCCCGAATGCGGCATGGCCTTGGAGCCCGAGACGCCGCTCCCGCGCGGGAAACTGCTGTACACCTGCCCGATGCATCCCGAGGTCCAGCGGGACGCACCGGGCACCTGCCCGGAATGTGGCATGGCGCTGGAGGCGACTCGGATCAGGGCTCGGCAAGAGAATCCGGAATACAATGACATGTACCGGCGATTTCTTATCGCTCTGGCGCTTTCCGCACCGCTTTTCGTTCTGGCCATGGTGCACGATCTGGTTCCGGATCTATTGCTGCGTGTGGCCTCTACGCCGGTGGTCCAGAAACTTGAATTCCTGCTGGCGACGCCGGTCGTAATCTGGGCCGGCTGGCCCTTCTTCGAGCGTGGCTGGACGTCGCTGGTCAATCGACGTCTGAACATGTTTACTTTGATCTCGATGGGAGTTGGTGTGGCGTGGGCTTACAGCGTGGTTGCCGCCTTTCTTCCGCAGTTGTTTCCGGCGAGTATCAGAATGGCGGATGGCTCGGTGCCGGTATATTTCGAGGCTTCCGCGGTAATCGTCACGCTGGTACTGCTCGGCCAGGTTCTGGAACTGAGGGCGCGTGACAAGACCGGAGCGGCCATCCAGCTGTTGCTCGAGCTGGCACCGAACACCGCGCGCATCGTTCGCAGCGATGGTTCCGAGGCCGATGTCCCGCTGGAACAATTGAAGGCGGGGGACGTCCTTCGCATCCGGCCGGGTGAGAAAATTCCCACCGACGGTACGGTGAACACCGGGACCACCAGCGTCGACGAATCGATGATTACCGGTGAGCCCGTTCCGGTCGCAAAACAACCGGGCGACAGACTGATTGGAGCTACGGTCAACGGCACCGGAAGCGTGCTGATGACGGCGGAACTGGTCGGCGAAGACACGCTCCTCGCCCGGATCATACGCATGGTAAGCGAGGCACAGCGCAGCCGGGCGCCTGTGCAGAGGCTAGCCGATACCGTCGCAAGCTACTTCGTTCCGGCGGTAATTTCGGTAGCATTGGCAGCGTTTTTCGTTTGGGGCCTATGGGGACCAGAGCCCAGGCTGGGATACGCCGTAATATCCGCAGTTTCGGTTTTGATAATCGCCTGCCCTTGTGCCCTGGGACTGGCGACGCCCATGTCCATCATGGTTGGCACCGGACGCGGCGCTCTCGCGGGCGTGCTGATCAAGGACGCTGCCGCACTCGAAAAACTGGAACGCATCGATACCCTCGTGGTAGACAAGACCGGCACGTTGACTCGGGGAAAACCAGCTCTGGCGTCGATTACAACGGCGCAAGGCGCCGATGAGAACGATGTTCTGCAATTCGCCGCCAGCCTCGAGCAAGCGAGTGAACACCCGCTTGCTTCGGCCATCGTGGCCGCTGCCACGGAGCGAGAACTGCCGCTTTTACCCGTCACCGACTTCACGTCGGTTACCGGCCAGGGCATTCGCGGGACCGTTGGGAATGAAGATGTCGTCATCGGCAATCTCAATATGATGCGGCGGCAAGGTGTGGAATGCCCACAGTGGATCGAAGTAGCGGACACGTACCGCGTCGAGGGTCAGACCGTCCTGTTCGTATCCATTGCTGGCGCGATGGCAGGAATATTCGGCATCTTCGACCCAATCAAGGATTCTACGGCGCAGGCCATACGGGATTTACAAACGTCCGGCGTTGACGTCGTGATGCTCACCGGGGACAACCAGAGCACCGCGGAATCCGTTGCATCCAGGCTGGGCATCGAAACCGTGCACGCGGAAGTGCTGCCCGATGAAAAGTCCGAAGTGGTCAAATCGCTCCAATCAAAGGCGAAGGTCGTCGCCATGGCGGGCGACGGAATCAATGATGCCCCGGCATTGGCGCAGGCGGATGTCGGCATCGCAATGGGCACCGGTACCGATATTGCGATAGAAAGCGCTGACGTAACCTTGGTCAAAGGAGATCTGAGCGGCATTGTGCGCGCGATCCGCTTGAGCAGAGCGACCATGAAAAACATACGTCAAAACCTGTTTTTCGCCTTTGTGTACAACTCTGTCGGCGTGCCCATAGCTGCCGGCATACTGTACCCGTTCATAGGCGTTCTGCTTTCGCCTATGATTGCCGCCGCCGCAATGAGCCTGAGCTCCGTCTCCGTGATTGCAAACGCGGTTCGGCTGAATCGAGTGCGTTTGTAGGTCGGTCTTGATATTGTCTGGAGAATCCCCAAGTTGACGACATGACGGATGCACAACAATATATCGTCGACTCTGACGAGAGCGCGTTTGAGCGCGATGTCCTGGAGCCTTCCTCCAGGCACCTGATTCTGGTCGATTTCTGGGCGCCCTGGTGCGGGCCCTGCCGTTCTCTCGCGCCGATACTTGAAAAGCTCATGATCGCGTATTCGGGTGCGGCGCGGCTGGTCAAGGTGAATACGGATGAGCAGCAGCAACTTGCCTCCCGCTACGGTATACGGAGCCTGCCTACGGTAATGCTGTTCCGCAACGGCGAACCCGTCGATCAGTTCATGGGCGTGCAACCCGAATCCGCTATCCGGCGCATGATCGACACACACGTGGTGCGCGAATCGGATGAACAGCTTGTACGAGCTGAAAGTTTGCATGCTTCCGGGGACACCGCTGGTGCAATCGACATGCTGGTGAAGACGATTTCGGATGATCCGGACAACGATCGGCCGAGATTTGTGCTGGCCGGCTGGCTGGCCGACCAGAAGCGTTTTGAAGAAGCCAGAAAAACACTCGACGGAATCACCCGGGACGGCAAGGACGATCCCCGCTATGCCCCGGTCTCCGCTCGCGTGGAGCTCGGAACCGTGGCGGAATCAAATCAATCCGTGGACGAATTGATCCGTTCCGTCACCCAGGACGCCGATAACCTCGAAGCACGCTTTCAGCTTGCCGGGCTCCTGGTCAGGGAGGGAGAACTCGCCGGTGCACTGGAACATCTGATAGAGATCATCCAACGTGACAGAAACTTCCGAGAAGACGAACCCCGGCGGATAATCCTGCGCGTTTTCGATCTGGCTGGCGGCAAGGGAGAACTCGTAAGCGAATACAGAAAGCGGCTTGCCAGGGCGCTGAACTAACCGGCGCGGGCTAGCCTCTTGGATGATGTTGCTGGTGAAGTTTTTTCAACCTCTCCTGGGCGACGTAGGTATAAATCTGCGTCGTCGACAGATCCGAATGCCCCAGAAGCATCTGGACCGAGCGAAGATCAGCACCATGATTGAGCAGGTGCGTCGCAAAGGCGTGGCGCAGGGTGTGCGGTGAGAGGTGACCACCGATGTTCGCCACAAGGCCGTATCGCTTGATCATATGCCAGCAGGCCTGCCTCGTCATGGGCCCGGCCCGCCGGGTAACGAATAACGCGTCCGATTGCTTTCGGCCGAGAATTTCTCCGCGGCCTCGAGAAATGTACTGATCCAGATAATGTATGGCGGTCTCGCCTAGCGGCACCAGCCGTTCCTTGCCGCCCTTTCCCATGACCCGGACCACCCCCGTGATGATGTCGACTTCCATGATCAGCAGATTGACAAGCTCCGACACGCGAAGGCCCGTGGCGTAAAGGGTTTCCAGCATGGCACGGTCCCGCAGGCCCAGCGCTTGGCCCGTGTCCGGCGCCGCCAGCAGACCCTCGACCTCCCGTTCGGTCAGGGTGTGAGGTAGGGTCCGGCCCAGCTTGGGCGCCTCGACCTCTGCGGAGGGATCTATCGCAATCCTGTTTTCCCTCAGCTGATACTGATAAAAACGCCTCAACGTTGAGACGCATCGTGCCACGCTGCGGGCACTGATGTTCTTGCGAAAGAGCGCATGGAGATAGGAGTGCAGGTGCTCCGGGCGGGCATGGATCAGGTCGACACCGTTTTTTGACAAGTGCCGCGACAGCCCGCCCAGATCCCTGCGATACGCACTGAGCGTGTTTTCGCTCAGGCCGCGCTCGAGCCACAGGGCATCCAGAAAACGCTCGATGGTGTCCAGGTTTTCGGAGTTCAGCGCCAATCCGTACCCGTTTTCAACACGCCTATGACTCAGTTATCACCGCGTTCCAGGCCCTGTTTACGCAACCACAGGTCCTGAATTTTTCTTTCGAGGGACATGGCCCGTGCGGGATCGGTGGTGACCTTGAGCAGATCGTCGTACATTTCCTGGGCGTCCTCGAGCATGCCGCCTTCAGCGAGGGCTTCGGCCGCATGATAGCGTGCGGTCTGCCCCCACATATCCAGATCGTCGCCAGCGTAGAAAGCGGAGCGGATAAAGGACTCGGCGGCGCGTTCATACTCCCCCAAGTCTTTCAGCGATTCACCGATCCAGAAATGGATCTCCCGCTGCAGGTTTTCAGATCGAACGCGCTCCAGTATCAACTGAAACAGTTCGAGGGCCTGTGCATGTTGTCCTACACTCTGAAGATCGAACACGAGCTGCAAGATGCGATCCGCCTTATCTTCCTGCAGACTCGCCTGCGGTCTGATCAACTCATAGAGCAGGGCCTTGCCTGCGGACAGCTCGCCCGCATAGATAGCCAGCCTCGCCCGCACGAGCTTCCATTCATCCGGGGACTGCCCGGCATAGGTCGTGGTCAGGTCGCGGGCCATGGCGGCGGCGAGGCCGAGATCGCGCTTCTGCACCGCGTAGTTGACGATACGGTGCCTGACCGAGGGGGGGATCTGATCAATTTTGGAGAATCGAGATGGATCTTTGTACAGACTGATCCCGACGAACTCCAGATCGGCGCCACGCAGGAGGTCGTAAAAATCTCCGTGGAGCCTGTCCATCTGCTCAATATTTCGGGAACGCAGCGCCAGCAAGGCGTACATAGCACGGGCATCGTACACGTGTTCCGACCTGAGTTCCGCGGCATGCCTGAGCCACGACTCGGTGTCGCCAACGAGGAGGTTTTGCCGGTTTCCGGCATCCGCGCCCAGTTCTTCATAGGCCTGCCAGAGATGCGCCGGCATGAATTCTAGCGGGAATTCCACATCCGCGCGCAGTGGTCGTGAAAACAATCTTTCCAGCGCCTTGACCCGCAACCCCATATTCCCGGCCGCGGCCGCCGCCTCGGCCTGCAGCGACCAGATGCGCTGCAATACGTTGGGCTGCTGCTCGTCATTCTTGTTTACCTTCTCGTAGAGCGCCTCGGCCTGCTTGATGACCTCACCGGGATCATCGATACCGGCGCGCAGCCGCGCCAGCCACATCAAGATCCGCGCCCCGTCGGTCTGAACCAGTGAGAGTCGGGCGGCAGCTTGCTCGAATGCCCCGGATTTCAACAATGTCAATCCGTACAGATAGGACCAGTCCTGGTCAGTCGGCGCATATTCTTTCTGGTAGCGCGCCATGGCGATGCGCGCATCGACGAGTAAATCATTGACAAGGTAACTGCGTATCACCAGCCGGCGCCAGTGCGCCACCTGAAGGGAATCACCGCTGCCGCGCCAGATCAGATCCCTGAGATATTTTCGGCTGGCGGTGCCGACCCCCGATTGCAGTAACGACTCCACCGCATGGGTGACGACACGGTGCTGGTAAATGAGAGGCAGTTCGGCAGGAATTCGATCCAGTCGGCCGGTAAGCGCATCCCAGGCCTCCTGTTTACGGTAAATTGCAAAACGCAGCTGCTCGGCGCGCAACCAGTCTTCGATCTGCTCGACGGGCGGCTGCTCGCTGTCGAGGATACGCAAGGCCAGCTGCGTGGCCCCGCTTTTATTGAGCCTCTCGATTCGGGCGAACAGGTCTTCATTATCGGCCGCAGCGCACACCGACCAGGCGAAGAACAACAAACCCAGCCCAAGACGCGATGTTGCACTGCGCACCTGCTCAGCCAAACCCGTCCTGCGTCATCGCTCGGGATACTGGCGCAATATGCGGGCTAGACTTTCTCCTTGATGCGAGCTGCTTTACCGGTGCGCTCTCGCAGATAATAGAGCTTGGCTCTTCGAACATCACCACGCCGCTTCAACTTGATGTCAGCTATCAGCGGGCTGTGGGTCTGGAACACTCTCTCTACGCCCTCGCCGTAAGAAATTTTGCGCACCGTAAAAGAGGAATTCAAACCCCGGCTGCGTTTAGCGATTACCACACCTTCGAACGCCTGCAACCGCTCGCGCGCGCCCTCTTTTACACGGACCTGCACCTCTACGGTATCGCCCGTGCTGAAATCCGGGATATCGGATTTGACCTGTTCGGCTTCAAGTTCCTGTATCAGGTTCGTCATTTTTCTGCTCCTGTTCGTGTTCATCTATAAAATCATTCAGCAACGCATACCGCTCCGCATCCATTTCGACGCGGCTGAGCAGCTCCGGGCGCCTGAGCCATGTGCGTCCCAGGGACTGCTTCAGGCGCCAGCGCCTGATAGCCTCGTGGTTTCCACTCAACAGCACATCAGGCGTTTTCGCACCCTCGAATGCTTCCGGCCTCGAGTAGTGCGGGCAATCCAGCAGGCCTTCCACGAAAGATTCGCGGCTGGCCGATTCATCGTTGCCAAGCACTCCGGGCAATTGTCGCGCCACGGCGTCGATAATCACCATCGCGGCCAGCTCACCGCCGGATACTACGTAGTTCCCTATCGAGTATTCCCGGTCCACATACTCATCTACGATTCGCTCGTCGATTCCCTCGTACCGGCCCGCCAGAAGAATCAAGCGTCTGTGTCCGGACAGCTCCTCGACGATGCGCTGATCCAACAGCTTGCCCTGTGGGCTCAAGTAGATCAACGGCGGTTTGCATCCTGCATCCTCGCGGATCGCGTTAATCGCCCCGGCCAGTGGTTTCGCCATCATGACCATTCCCGGGCCGCCACCGTAGGGTCGGTCATCCACCGCCCGATAATCCCCTTCCGAGTAATCTCTCGGGTTCCAGCATTGAACCTGCAGCAAACTCTTGCCCACCGCCCGACCGGTGACGCCGAATTCGGTCACCGACCTGATCATCTCGGGAAATATTGTTATGACATCGAAATGCATGTGCTGCCCGGGGCCGCTGATCAGGGATTAGTCGTTGGGTTGCCAATCCAGCTTTATGTAACCTTCCTCCAGATTCACCTCGCGCACGACGCCGGGAACAAACGGCACCAGCATTTCTCCCTCTTCCCCGTCAATGACCATCACATCATTGGCGCCTGTCTCGAACAGATGGTTCACTATACCCAGGGGGGCACGATCCATGTTGACCACCTCGAGCCCCTCCAATTGGGCCCAGTAATATTCGCCTTCCTCCAGTGTCGGAATCTCCGACGCCGGAACGTATATCTTACAACCGATACAGCCATGGGCCGCATCCCGATCATCTATACCATCGATGTGGGCAACGATTCCGGCACCCTGCCTGCGCCCGGCCAGCAGCTTGCGCGCCTGCCGGTCACGTCCAAGGAACCAGGTTTCGTAATCCAGGATGTCGTCCCGCTGCCTGGTATGTGACCGGACCTTGATCCAGCCCTTTATTCCCCAAACGCCGACAACCTCACCAAGCTCGATGAATTCCAGGTTGTCACCAGCCTCGGAAATGAATCAACCGGCCTCGCTGGTCTTAAGTAGTTGGCTCACCCTACTGGACGGCTGCGCGCCCTGACTGACCCAGTAATCGATGCGCTCACGATCGAGGCGAAGTTTTTCCTCCATTCCCTCGGCCCTGGGATTGTAAAATCCCACACGTTCGATAAAGCGGCCTCGTGGTGCCCGCCGCTGGTCCGCCACCACGACCGTATAAAAAGGTCTTTTTTTGGCACCGCCTCGTGCCAACCGAATTCTTACCATAATCAACCTGTCGTTGTTGAGGGCCCGTTATCGGACCGCCAAATTCAAAGGTGCGCGATTCTATCCTCACTGCCGAACAATGAAAACCACCGAAACACAGTTTTTATAAATTATTTCATACACTTATGCGTTAACAACGCCGGGTAGTTGCGACAAGCCTGAAAAGAGGATCAATTCGAATCGAGATAAATTTAATAACTCTTTGTTTTTACTGCTTTTTACAAATCCTGCAGTAGATTCGGGCTAAAAGGGCATACCCGGAGCCCTGCCTTTCATTCCAGCCAACAGCCGGTTCATTCCCCCCTTGTTGCGCATTTTTTTCATCATTTTCTGCATCTGGGTAAACTGCTTCAGCAGCCGGTTCACCTCCTGTACCTGCGTACCGGACCCGGTCGCAATCCTCCGTTTTCGCGATGCCTTGATCACGGCGGGCATTCGCCGCTCGTGGGGCGTCATCGAGTTGATGATTGCAACTACCCGCTTGAACTGATCATCGTCTACCTGGCCGGCCAACTGGCCTGACAGCCCGGCCGCTCCGGGCAGCTTTTCGATCAGGCTTCCGATCCCGCCCATCTGCTCCATTTGCCGGATCTGCTCTCGAAAATCTTCGAGATCAAAGCGTTTACCCGAGGAAATTTTCCTGGCGATTTTCTCGGCCTTGGCCTTGTCTACCTTCTGCTCGACCTGTTCCACAAGGCTGAGTACGTCACCCATGCCCAGTATGCGGGACGCCAGTCTGTCAGGGTGGAATACTTCGAACGCTTCGAGGTGCTCACCCGTGCCCAGGAACTTGATCGGTTGGCCCGTGACGTGGCGCACCGACAATGCGGCACCACCTCGAGCGTCACCGTCGGTTTTGGTCAGGATAACGCCGGTCAACTTCAGGGCGTCATTGAACGCGGACGCGCTATTTACGGCATCCTGTCCGGTCATGCTGTCAGCCACAAACAGGGTTTCGACCGGATCCAGAACGCGGGATATGTCCTGAATTTCCTGCATCATCGACTCGTCCACGTGAAGGCGCCCCGCCGTATCGAGTATCAGCACATCGAAACCCGACGATCTGGCATGAGTCAGCGCGGCCTGCGCGATATCGAGGGCAGCGGACGCACCCGGCGTCAGCACGTCGATGCCGGCATCCATCGCCAGTTTTTCGAGCTGCTGAATTGCCGCAGGGCGATAGACGTCCGCGCTCGCCACCAACACCCGCTTCTTACTGTTGATTTTGAGCCAGTTAGCCAGCTTGACTACCGTCGTCGTCTTTCCCGCGCCCTGCAGTCCCGCCACCAGGACAACCGCGGGCGGGCGGGTCTTGAGATCAATTCCGCTGCTGGTCCCACCCATTACCGAGACCAGTTCTTCATTTACGATCTTGATGACAACCTGTCCGGGCGTCAGCGAGCCCATGACTTCCTGGCCGACGGCCCGCTGCTGAATCTGTTTTATGAAATCCTTGACCACGGGAAGCGCCACGTCGGCCTCCAGCAGTGCAATTCTGACCTCCCGCAGCGTCTCTTTGACATTCTGCTCCGTGATCCGCGCCCGACCACGGACCCGTTTCACCGTGTGCTGCAGGCGTTCACTTAATTGTTCGAACACTCTTCAACCTCCACAATCTGATAGGATTAACGCTTATGACAATGGTGATTCTAAACCTCGCGGCCGTCCTGCTCTACAGCACCGCGGGAGTCATATTGTTCAGGCAGCTGATTTCCAAGCAGGGCGGATGGACCGGCAAGACATCGATTCTGCCGATATCCGTCGTGGCGGTGCTGATCCATGCCCTGATTATATACATCACCATGTCGCCCAACGACCAGTGGAGCATGGGCATGACCAATGCCTTTTCCATCGTCGCTTGCGCCGTAGCGGCCATTTTCACGATTCTTGCGTTCTGGCGTCCGATCGAGAACCTGGGAGTTGCGGTATTGCCGGCGGCGGCAATTTCCATTCTCGGCGCCTGGTTGTGGCCGGCCGATACGCAGGCACTCGTAGCGCCTTCGAAACAGTTTACTTTGCATCTCGCCCTGTCCGTGACGGCCTACGCCTTTCTCACCCTGGCGGTCATCCAGGCCGTGCTGTTGCGCACACAGGAGCGCAGGCTTCGTCACCGGGCACCGGGGCGCGTTCTCAAGGCTCTACCACCGATCCAGACCATGGAAACCGTTCTGTTCCTGTTGACAGGCGTCGGATTCGTTCTGCTCACGCTCACGCTGATCAGCGGAGCGATTTATACCCGTTCCCTAGTGGGCGTGACGTTCACATTCAACCATCACACCGTGCTGACTTTTCTGGCATGGCTGATTTTTGGGATTCTGCTCATCGGACATTTTTTTTTCGGTTGGCGCGGCAGGCATGCGGTGCATTGGACCATTGGTGGATTTGTTGTGCTGGTTCTGGCGTATTTCGGCACGAAATACGTCGTCGAATTCATACTGAGCTGAACGAGATGCATGCTCAGTCCAGAATTCCGTCCGCGATGCCCGGATCGATCTGATGGAACGATATATCGATAGGAACAGTTGGCGACCAGCCTGCACACCAGGTTGCCGGTGTACCGGGGTTCCCTCGACAACATCGTTGGAGTATTACACTTGAGAAAAGTTATGCATCTCCGCCGGACCCGAACATTCAACAAGAAAAATTTGGAGATGATCATGCGCAAGCCTTACTATGTTCCGGAAGGAACCAGGATCACTTAATACTTGCTGAATCTTCAGAACGAACCCGGGACATTCGGTCTGGTGGTAGACGAATACGGGGAATTCAAACATTCGAGACCTATATCGCCGGATACTCTGGACCCTGCCGCAAAACGGCCCAAAAAAGCTCAACGGACTGGTTCTGGAACAGCTGGAGGCGACACCAGAGCCGGGCACCAGTTATGCTGTTGGCTGGATATCCAATCGAAGCGTTAAGGACACGGGATACGGCGGTGGACATTGCCCGCATCCAACCTACAATAAGTAGGGACGGCTGATCGATCGATGAAAATTAATAATAACCCGCTGAATTTTATTTTCTTTTTCAGGAAATTATCTATAATATTGAAGAGGGTACATCGGGAATCCTTTTTATCTGGTTGATAATAAAGAGTTTATAAAATGAATAAACACGTGCGAACTCTGTTTTTTGCGTTATTTCCGGCCGTCTTTCTGAGCGCCTGCGGCAGCGGAACCAGCGCGTCAAACGCCGGCGGCCCGGGCACCAATACAGGCACTACTCAATATATTCTTTTCGCATCGGTGTCCCCTACCTTTCTGTCTTCCAATACGGGACAATGCGTAGATGAAACGACCGGCCTGCCAGACCCTGAGCCAATTGAAACCGACACCGTCACGCTCAACATCACCCTCCAGGATCCGACCGCAGGACTGACAACACTTCAGAACCGGGGCGTCACCTTCGACAACTACCGCCTAGTCTACACGCCGATCAACCAGGGCATCCCTATCCCACTGACACCCAGGCAGCGCGCGTTGACTGTGCCGGTACCTCTGCCAAATGGATCCACAAGTACCACTGTGGCGGTTGAAATTGTCTTGGTCGATCTCGAAACCAAGCTCGAATACATTTCCAGGGACTCCGCGTCGCCCAATACCTACAACGTCAAAATTACTTACCAAGGTCGCGACTTCATCACTAATCAGCCCGTTACGTTGGTTACCGATACCCAGATGGAGATCGGGACATTCGATTGCACTGTAATCATAGGAGACGGAGGCCCGCTCGAGCCACCAATCGAAGAATAAAAACCTGAGGTAGTGATAATGGCTAATGTATCTAAATTAATCTGGGCGGCATGCCTTGTTGCAACATACTCGTACGGCAATACCGTACTCTCCGCATCCCCCCACAACGTCTACCTGACCGCCAGCGAGTCGGAAGGTATCCCGGTGCAGCAGCCGGCCACGGAGTTCAGTTGCAGCGATAAGATATACGCCGTCATCGAACTCTCTGGTTTATCCAGGGAAATGCACAAACTCGATGCGGTTTGGCGCGACCCGCAGGGGAAAGACCGGGAGTTTACCGAGTATGAATTCCAGGCCAACAACGACAGTGAACGCATCTGGGTGTGGCTGAAACTTCATCGCCCCGCCGAGGCAGCGCTGGTGTCGTTCATCAATCCCAGCGCCGGGATGGACGAGTTCATCGGCAAGTGGGAACTGCATTTGGCCATAGACAACGAGCCATTAGAAACGAAGAGCTTCTCGGTTCTCTGCTAGTGTACCCCGTCGTAAATCCTGTGACATTCAGCGAAGCGACAAGCATCCGAATTCAAGGCGCATTCGCGAAGCACTAGCGCGCATTTCTCAGGTCGTCACCTGATTTCGCACATACTCCGGCAGCGCTAACGCCGCGGGCACCGCCCTTCCGGCACGATAATCAACTGCCCCAAGCCTTGCGACGTCAGTGGCGTGAGGATGACTTCGCGGGATGAAACTGATTTCTGCTCCCGAGTTCGCCGCCTCGATTATCTCCCGGTAAAGATCACACCCCCCGCCGGCAGCTAACCACTTTTTTGCGACGGGCACGCGTACCAGCTCCGGCGCGGTCAGCATGATATCGTTGTCGGCTTGGGCGTAACCGTCCGTATTCAGTCGATACAAACCCCAATACACCTGCCGCATCCGGGCGTCGAATGCGGCGAGAACGTTTTTCGCTCCCGCCCCCGCTCTCGCGGCCTGCGCCCGCAGTGACGATATGGGCAACACTGGAACATCCGCACCATAAGCCAATCCCTGGACTACGCCCACACCGATTCGCAGCCCGGTAAATGAACCCGGCCCCCGGCTAAATGCGATGGCGTCGCACTGGTTCAAACTCGTTCCGCTCTCCGCAAGCACCCGGTCAACCATTGTCAGGATCAGGCTTGAGTGTCGGTTCGATGCGATCTCCAAAACCTCGACGGCCTGGCCATCGAGCCAAATGGCCGCTGAACAGGCCTGCGTGGAGGTATCCAGGGCGAGCAGCTTCACTCCCCGGCTCCGCTCGATTCATCGAAAAACCGCCGGACCTCTTCGATGTCCCGGGTCGCCGGAATATCCGGAATGCTGTTCAGGAACACCTTGCCGTAACCTTTGCTTAGCAATCGAGGATCGCACAACATCAGGATGCCGACGTCATTGCGGTCCCGGATGAGCCTGCCGACCCCCTGCTTCAGCGCGATCACGGCGTGCGGCAGCTGATGGTCCAAGAAAGGCCTGCCCCCCTCGGATTCGATGGCTTCCAGTCTGGCGCGTAAAACCGGATCCGTGGGAGAAGCAAATGGCAACTTGTCGATGATGACGCAGGACAAGGCCGGGCCCCGGACATCCACGCCTTCCCAAAAACTCGACGTTCCCAGGAGCACCGCACCCGGTGTCGTTCGGAACTGGTGTAGAAGCTCGGTTCGGGGTTTTTGACCCTGCACCAACAAATGGTAGTGCGAACATTCTGTCAGTACGTCGCGGGCTTCTCGCAGCGCGCTATGGCTGGTGAATAAAAAGAATGTACGTCCTCTTACGATCTCCAATACCGGCAGCGCTTTCATGACGACTTCTCTAACATACCCGGGTTGTCGTGGATCGCGCAATCCACGAGGGATGTACAACCGCGCCTGTGCTCGATAGTCGAACGGGCTGTCCAGGCTGAACGATTCCGCGGCATCGATCCCAAGCTGGTCACAGAAATAGGAAAAATCACCTTTGACCGAAAGCGTCGCGGAGGTATAGAACCAGGCTTTGCCACGGTCATGAAGATACGGCCTGAGTGATTCACCGAGTTGCAGCGGTGTTTCATGGAACCTGAACCATTGCCGTCCGGTTTCCATCCACCGCACGTATCGCGAGCCGGACGATTCCGAAAATCTGCTCAATCGCTCCGCGCAGACCAGGACACGCTGCCAGCAGCGGGTCATTCCCTCGCCGGCCGGCGCGGCAAGTTCGAGGATATCACCAAGGTCACAGATCCTGGTCAACAGCAGGTGCAGACGGTCAATGATGTCAGCATCGCTGCCAAACGCATCCCATCCCTGTCGTTCGTTCGAGGTCCCGACACACCCGGCGAGTTTTTCGAGCACTGATTGAACGCTTTGCACCGATTCCAAGAGTCCGCGCACCTGGCTCTGCTCGCGCATCTCTTCTGCAGCGATGTCCCGGCACAGTTCCCGAATCTGATTGGAACTCACGGAAATTCCGAGGAAGTTCGTCGCCACCTCAGCGAGTTGGTGTGCTTCATCGAAGATTACCGCATCGGCACCCGGCAATAGCTGACCAAAGCCATCTTCTCTCAGCACGAGGTCTGCACAAAAAAGATGATGGTTTATTACCAGAATATCCGCAGCAAGCGCCGCCCGACGCGCCCGGTTGACATAGCAATCGTCATATTGCGGGCATCTCGATCCGAGGCAATTGTCAACTGTCGAAGTGACCGTTCCCCGGACCGTCGAGTCTTCCGCAATCGCGGTCAATTCCGCCAGATCGCCAGTCATCGTTTCACGGGCCCACTTTTCCACCTCGAGAAGCTCCCTGGTCGTGCCGTCCGGCGACAGGTCCATTTGTTGGGTGGCGAAAGCCAACCGATGCTTGCATAAATAGTTTGCCCGGCCCTTTAGCAGGGCGACCCTGGCGGTCGTATTGACAACCCGCAGAACCGCGGGCAGGTCGCGGTGGTAGAGTTGGTCTTGCAGAGGTTTGGTGCCCGTTGAAACGATCACCCGTTTATCGGACAAAACGGCCGGAACCAGATAAGCGAAGGTTTTTCCAGTACCCGTTCCGGATTCAACTACATATACGTCGTTGTCGGCCAGACACCGTGCCACCGCATCCGCCATCTTGACCTGACTCGATCTGGGCTGAAATCCCGGTATCGAACCGACAAACGGGCCGTCAGGACCCAGCAGCTCTCCGCTTTCATCGTTGAACGGCACGTTCCGCCATACATTCTTTCAACGACGCCTGCCAAGGTGGCAAACGCAATCCGTAAACTCGATCCAGTTTCGAAGTGTCGAGCACTGAATAGCGCGGCCTTTCAGCCGGCGTTGGGTAGTCACCCGTGCCGATCGGTTCGATACTCACTTTGTCTATTCCGGCACAGCGCAGGATTTCGCAGGCAAACCCGTACCATGTGGTGGCCCCTTCACACGTTACATTGTAAATCCCCGCCAGATTCGAGTCGTTCCGATCTGCGGAAATTCTTTTCAACATCGCCGCGGTCGTTCTAGACAGTATCCTTGCATACGTGGGGGTCCCCATCTGATCGTCCACGATTCTCAGCTCACCCTGCTGGCTCGCCAGGCGCAATACGGTATTCAGGAAGTTCCTGCCCTCGTTCGAGTACACCCAGCTGGTACGAATGATCAAATGACGATCCGTCGCCTGCCGGATCGCGTCCTCTCCGGAAGATTTCGTATCACCGTACACATTTTTTGGATTTTTGACCGCCTCCTCGGCGTACGGAGCGTCCAGTTCACCATCAAAAACGTAATCGGTGGAGTAATGTACGATCCATGCGTCGTTGACCGCCGCCATTTCCGCCATTACGCCCGGCGCCCTGGCGTTGACAAGACGGGCAATCTCGACATCGGTCTCGGCATGGTCCACATTGGTGTATGCCGCTGCGTTTATGATGACGTCCGGGTGATCCTCCTGGATTATATTTTCGACCGCAGCCAGATCGGACAGGTCCGCCTCGGTCCGTCCCACACACCGCACGGAACCCATGCCGCCCAGATCCTTGGCCAACCCGGAACCCACCTGGCCGGTCTTCCCAAATACCAGTATTCGCATATCTAAGCCGGGTTTCTCACCAGGATAGCCGTTGCGAATACACGCATTTTTTCAGGCAAAACCAAATACCGATTCATTCGCATTGCTTTATTATGGTTCCATCGCCGCTTGCTGAGAAATACGGACTATAAATCGAGGTCTCTGAATTTACTGCCTTTTTTGTCTTTTTCCGAAATGATAGGATTTTGTAGGGGCCACTCGATGCCAATATCGGGATCATTCCACAACAGGCAGCGGTCCTGACTGGGTTCATACAGCGTGGTGCACTTATAAATGACGTCAGCCGTTGCGGACAATACTGCGAAGCCGTGGGCGAAACCTTCCGGTACGTACATCTGCAGTTTGTTTTCAGCGGAAAGATTCAGACCAAACCATCTGCCGTAAGTCTCCGAGTCTTTGCGGATGTCAACGGCAACGTCGAAAACCTCTCCGCCCACGACCCTGACCAGTTTACCCTGCCACTGCGGGTATTGATAATGGAGGCCGCGCAGGACGCCCCGTGAGGATTGCGAATGATTATCCTGAACGTATGAAACAGCGAGACCGGCGTCACCGGCGTCCCTGGCATTGAACGTCTCCATGAAAAAGCCACGTTCATCCCCGAAAACCCTCGGTTTGACTATTTTCACACCATCCAGTTTGGTGTTTTCGATCTCAATCACTACGAGTGCGCCTAAAGCGTTGACAGAGAGTCCAGCATATCTTGCAGCTCTTCGCCACTCATGGGATTTTTTTTACACAACGTTCGCGGGAATGGCGTTGCCTGACTCCTTCCAAGCCGGGTCCGACGGATTTTTTTCCATCGGTGCAATGACAGCTGTGACATCGCCCGCCATTCAGGCTGGAGAAATCCGCTTCGCCTTTGGACGCGTCGGCGACTGCCACCGTACTCAGTGATGAGCCGGCGAACAGAAGAACCAGCTTTTGCATTAACTTGCTCCGAGAATTTTCTGTAATCAGGAAAAAGGCTGATTCTAAACAAGACACCGGGCTTTCGCTATTATAGGGCGTTACTTTTTGTGGTTTTCTTAGATCGACTTTCAGGGGTCGACACGGTTCGGCTTCGCGAATGCGCCTTGAATTCGGATGCTTGTCGCTTCGCTGAATGTCACCGAATTTACCACGGAGTACACTAGATAAGTTGGTTCAATTCCTCGACGCTGCGAACTTCGGCGAAGTAGATTTGCTCTATTGCATCGTAAAGTTCCTCGTTATCGGTAACCATTTGAAGAATTCCATGATAAGTCTCCGCCGCCAGCTGTTCGGTCTTGAGCACCTCTTGCAGCATGACTTGATAATCGGTGGTATGGCGAATAGGGGTGGTATCACGATCTGTTACCGCCTCACCGCCCAACTGATTGATCGCGTGTCGGACCGAACCGGCGTGCGTGAAAGATTCAGTGGCTTCCGCCTCAAAATAGGTTTTCAGGTAGAGCCGATTTATACCCTTGACGTATTCAGCGTAATGGGCGTACATCACTTCCGCTCGCATTTCCAGACCCAAGGCCCGGTTGAGTTTGGCCACAAGGGCCCTGTTTTCAGACACAGTGGACATAATATCTCCGGTATGATTAAACGCGCTGTTACTCGCTTTTGTATTGGACTGGCGTCCGCATTCGCTATCACACTTGAGTAAAAAGCGACGCGGCTCACTGGTCCTGATTTTAACATCGTATTTGCCAAACCCAAGGCCATCATTCTCTTCATATTGAGGAGAGTACGACCCGCTCCGAATGCCCGATGGCTAACCCGCATTGCTGACCAGGCGGCCAGGGATGATTGTCAAGCATTGCAAACAGTGAAATCCATGGTTTCGTCCAACACGGTCCGTCTTGGAAGCGCCTATCCCGGCGCTGTCCGGGCCAGGCCCCTCTGGCCCTGGTCTTTTCTCGGGATCCTGTTGAAACACGTGGGTTAGACGAACATTATGCGGGACATTCCTGTGATTTTTCGCGAATTGCAGGATTCCGGGGAGGAGGGGTAAGCGTCCGGTAATACTATCCGTAACATTGCGCCGGATGTGGTCCCATTCTTGTTGAAGCGGCGCCGCTGTGGTCTATCCTTAGGGGTAAGGAAGGTGAGACTGATTGCAGTAAAAAATCGAGATTATGGGCCAAAAACGGAAGGTAGCGGTTGGCGACGTTAAGCCAGGCATGTATGTGGTTGAGCTGGACCGCCCCTGGGATCAAGTGCCATTCGAGGCCCCTTTCGAACTCCAGGGGTTTTTTGTCGAGTCGTCGTTCGAGCGGGAGCGTGTCGGGGAATTTTGCAATTTCGTTTATATCGATCCTCAACATGGCATTGGAGCGGACAGCTACCTCGACGACGACGACGTAGCCACAGTCAATGCCAAGGGTGTTGAGGCCAATGAAAGCTTGTTCGAACTCGAGTCTGAGATCCTGGTGCCGGTCTACCACGATCAGCTGACAGTCGAAGAAGAAATTGCTCGTACCCGTGAGATACTGAAGGACACACACGCGGTCTATGCCGACGTTATAGGAGACCTGAAGGCCGGCAAAACGATCGACACGGCTGCCGTCAAAGATACGGTGGGTTCATTGGTAAACAGTGTCATCCGTAATCCAGATGCAGCGTCGTTGTTGATCAAACTCAAGCGTGCCGACGATTACACCTACCTCCATGCAATGGCCGTGTGTGTAAACGGCTTGGCGATGGGCCGGTATGTGGGTTTACCCGAGTCTGAGCTCAATATCCTGGGAGCAGCTTTATTGTTGCAGGACGTCGGAAAAATTAAACTGCCAGAAAGCCTATTGATGAAAACACAGAAGCTGTCGGATCAAGATCGACGCCTACTGCAAATACACGTTGATGCTTCCGTAATCATGTTGCGAGAAAACAGCGGATTGGATCGGGCTTCCATAGGAATTATACGATCACATCATGAGCGATATAACGGCCTCGGTTACCCGCGCGGTAGGAAAGAGGCCGGTATTCCGATCACCGCCTCGGTGTCAGGGATTGTGGACAGCTATGTGGCGATGATCTCCGAGCGTCCGTACCGGCCGTCTAAAACTTCTTTCCAGGCCCTGATGGCACTCTATAGTGAACGGGACAATCTGTTTCCCGCCGCCGTCGTCGAGAATTTTATTCGCTGCATCGGGGTATTCCCTGTTGGCAGCTTCGTGGAACTCAGTTCCGGGGAGGTGGGCGTGGTGATCAGCCGCAACAACTTTGCGCAGCTTAAGCCGCATGTCATGCTGGTGCTGGACAAGAAAGGTAAACGCTTGAAAGAGGCCAAGACCGTAGATCTATATAAGCAGGATACCAATGATGACGGTGAGAAATGGAGTATATCGAAGGTCGTTGATCCTTCCGAGTACAAGCTCAATCCAGACGATTTTTTCGTGTAAAACTGAGCGGCGCACAGCCGAGTCAATTCAAGGAATTTTAAAAGGATGCCAGACCAACGCCATGAATCAGCATCCGCGCTACGACGCGGACACACACTTGACCCGGCCAAGGTCGTCGAGCTTTATGATTCTTTGACCGGGCTGCTCGGTCGAAAATACTTCTTTCATCTGGTCAATAACGAGATCGAAAAATGCAGGTCTGAGCATAGCAGGCTTGCGCTGGTTATCATCGATATCGTCGGATTTCGGCGCGTCAACCTTGCCACGGGCCTGGATGCGGGAGACGCGGTTCTGTGTGAGACCGGCAGGCGACTGCGCGGTGCTTTGCGTGGTTGCGATTCGGTCGCCCGCTTGGGTAACGGAGAGTTTGCCGCGCTGTTACCTTCCATGATCAGTGAGGATCATCCAACACTCGCCATCAATAAACTACTGAGCGCATTTCAAGAGCCATTCGAAGTTGCCGGCCTGAATTTGAACATCGATTTGAGGTTTGGTGTAGCTCTTTTCCCGGACACCTGTGCAAACACGGACCAGCTTGTTCGACACGCCACGTTGGCCCTACTCCACGCGACAGAGCGAGGAAGGCCATTCTCCGTGTACTACGGGGGTGCTGTAGACACGGACCTGGCGGATTACGCACACGCGCTTGAATTACGCTCAGCGGTTGAGCAGAACCAGTTGATCCTACACTACCAACCCAAATGGGACGTGGAGAAAAAAAAGATCGCTGCGGCCGAGGCATTGGTGCGCTGGCCGCATCGGGATCATGGCCTGATCGGTCCCAGCAAGTTCATTCCCGTTGCAGAAGAAGGTAACCTGATTCGGCCGCTCACATCGTGGGTGATCAACGAAGCGGTACGCCAGTGTGCCGCGTGGCACGGTGAAGGATTGAAACTCGAAATATCCGCAAATGTGTCGGCAAAACTACTTCACGATCCTGAGCTGCTTGAGATAGTCAAGAACGCGTTGGATATATGGTCGCTCCCACCGGAGTATCTAACCCTGGAGGTCACGGAAACCGCCATCATGCAATATCGGGAAGAGGGAACCGAGATACTGAATCAGTTAGCTCATCTGGGAGTTCTGGTCTCGATCGATGACTTTGGAACCGGTTATTCATCGTTTGCCTACCTATGCGATCTGCCGGTGAAGGAACTAAAGATAGACAAATCAATAGTGAACAGCATGCGGGGAAACACCGACAAAGAAACCGTGTTGCGTACCATCATTGATCTGGGCCATAACCTGGGACTCCTGGTTACTGCAGAAGGCGTGGAAGACGAAGAGAAGTATCGATCGCTCGAGCAATTGGGGTGCGATATAGTGCAGGGTTATCACATTTCACCGCCCCTCACAGCGAAGCACCTTACGTCTCTTGTTCGCACTGGTTCCACATTGGCTGACTGAACAAGCGTATCCGCGCGGCGCATTCGGAGCATCGAACGCCCCTCCCGCGACAACGCCTCGGCCGCAATGTCCGCGAGGTGCCGCTCGTTAGGAGATCACCTCCAGCCGTGAATATTGACAAAACGTCTTGCGTGTCTTCAGCCCATCGCATTGGGCCGGAAAGCTCCTTCGCAGCTGGAATACATAGTCGTGACGGTGCCGGCGAAAAAGTCATTGACGATCGTATTCGCTCCTTACCGGCTTTCGGTCTGGCGACGTTTTGTTTCGGCCGAAAATCAAGGCATTGGGTTTTTCCACCAGAGTGTCCGACAGCTGTCGCAGCGAGTCGGCCATTTTACGCAGTTCGGTCAGTGCGGCAACGAGTTGGTCGTGTAACTCGCCGTTCGGAGCAAGGGTGCTGGCCATGTCGGTGGCCTTGCCTTCCATCAGAACCTCCAAAGCGCTGGCGACTTGATCGATACTTTCTGGCAGGGCCTTCATCGCCGGTGACGAGGTATAACCGCGCAATTCAGCTGCGAGCTGTTGAATTTCGGCAAGCACTGGTTCGATTTCCAGCGAATTGAATTTTGCCACCAGGCCTTCGATCCCTTGCGATATCTGGGCGATGGTATTGGGAACGGTAGGCAGCATGTGGAATTCGCCGTCGTTCGAGACCTCGGCCACTCGCTCACCGGGATACATGCCGAGTTCCACCAGTAGCTGCCCCGTCACAAGGTTGGCGTTCTTAAGCTGCGCTTTCATGCCCCGCTCCACCAGTTGCACGATTCTAAGGTGCACCGCTTCGGCATCGAGCCGCTCCCCAAAAAGTAGCCATGGGTCGATCTCTATCAGCACCGGAATAGAAACTTCGTTGGATAGAGAATTGTATGAAAGATCAACACTGACTACGTCGCCTACCCGTATACCCAGGAACTCGACGGGTGCATCGGAGTTGAGTCCACGCACGGATCCATCGAAATACAACAGATAACGCACCTTTCCATAGAGGCCGCTTTTAAATGCACTTTCGCGATCGGGGTACAACGTAAATTCCGCTCCGTTGCCCACCTGATCTCCGGCGTCGGCATGGAGCGGTGTGTCGAACGAAATCCCACCTTCCAGCAGAGACTCCAGCGAGGGGGAACGTATGTCCGCTCCATCCGCCGTAATCCTGATGTCCAGTCCACCAGCATTCCAGAAACGTGAATTGGTGGTAATCAAATCTGAATATGCCTGCTGAATGAATAAACCGAATTCCACCACACTGAAGTTGTCGGTAAACGTGCGGCCGTCCACCTGACCCACCTTGATGTTGCGGTAGTACACAGGCGAGCCCACCCGCACCGAACTCGCCAGCTCGGACTTTATGGCGATCCGCAACCCGGGCTTGGACAACGGCGTCAGCGGAGGTTCTTCAAGCCCGGTGAACTCGGTGGTGCCAACAGCGCCACCGGGATCGGTATCGATATAGGTCCCGCTCAGGATGGTCCCGATACCCGAAATACCGCCCAAGCCCGCCCTCGGTTTGACGATCCAGAATCGCGTTTCGGACCCCAGCAAATGCTGAGCGGCCTTATCGATTCTTGCGCTGACGACAACTTCGTCGGCGCCCGGATCGAGGCCTACGGCGACTACGTCCCCAATTTCAACATGTTTGTAACGAACCTTGGTGGCGTCGGGAATCACACCCTCGGCAGAATCGAAGGTTATGGTAATGACCGGACCCAGGTTGTCATAGTATTGCCAGGCGATTCCCGCGCCGAGCAGGAGGGCGAATATGGGCACCAGCCAAATCAGAGAGACTCCGCCGCCTCTCGAAGAGACGACATCGGGCTGTGCAACACCGTCCGGTATGTCGAGATCCGTCATTGCCTTTCTCCCATGTGGTCGAAGATCAGCCTGACGTCAAACGATCTCGCGGCCAGCATGGTCACGACAACCGAGGCGGCAAATGCGGCGGCGCCGGCGTTGGGCACGATGGTGGCGAACACACCCATTTGCACCAGTGCCACCAGGATGGCAACGACAAAAATATCCAGCATCGACCAGCGGCCGATAAAATCGATGATGCGGTGCAGAACCACCCTGTCCCGGGCGCGCCACTCACCCCGGCTGCGAACGGTAAGCAGCAGTAGCAGAATTATTGCGAATTTTGCTACCGGTACGAAAACACTCGCCAGGAACACGGTGACGGCTACGGCGTAGGAGTTTTCTTGCCATAACAGAATTGTGCCTCCGACGATGGTGCTCGCAATGGTTTCTCCGAGAATGCTGGTATCCATGATCGGTAACGTCATCGCAGGGATGTAAAGCAGTATGGCAGTGATCAGTAAGGCCCAGGTGCGCTGAATCGAATGCGGCTTGCGGAAGAAGACGCGGGCGCCGCAGCGACGGCAACGGCTGTTACCGTCTGCGGTGAGTTTACCGCATTGATGACAACCGGCAACGCCGGCCTGAGCGGCGGTGGTGCCGCCTCGATTCACTTTTGCCGCCATAATTCCACCAGTTCCCACAGCGCGAAGCGGTCGGTGATACTCGACAACCAGGTGGAGGTAACCACCAGCAGAACGAAAGACCAGAACGAGACGCCAATAACGATGCTGCCGAGCTCCGAGATCTTGACCAACGCCACCACTACCGAAAGCAAATAAATCTCCAGCATACTCCACGGCAGCATGAAATTCGCGAGTCGCAGCACCGCACGCCAGGCGGGAGGTTCGGTATGCCGCCACAGTGGAACCAGCACATACAAATATCCTGCCAGTCGAAGTATCGGCGCAATGAGGATGAAACCTATCGCTACCAGACCCGGCAGTGGCACGCCGGATTCGGCCATAGCGAAAAGGCCCGATGACAGACGTATTTCCTGTTCCACACCGCCGGAGCGAAGGGATACAAACGGAAATAGATTCGCAATCGCGAAAAGAATCAGTGACGCCAGCGACAGCGCGATGACTGGTTGCAGCGACTCTCCGTGCCCACGACGCAGCAAAGCGCCGCAGTATCGGCATCGGGCAATCTGATGCGGACGCAGTTCCGGCTTCTTGGTCAACCGATCACAGTCGGGGCAGGCAATAAGTTGATCGATTCTGGTCGATGACGCCGACATCGCTGAGCTTATCGTCATCGTCCCGGGGTCATCCATAGCGCCCCCCTGCCGGCGCCGTCGGATATTCGATGACGACGTGTTGGCGGTTCAGCAGCCAGCGGGCGAGGATATCGACCTGCCCGCGAAAACAGCGGATTATACCGACCCGTTTTTAGGCTGTGATTACCATCGCTTCAATTCAATTTTGGATCATGACCTCTTCTTCGACCATCACCGGGTACTGCACCACAACACGACGGTTGGGAGCGAGGCAGTCGACCAGAGCTTTCCAGTTCGAATCAGGGCACTCCATGACAACGGGTTCCGATTCACCTCTGCCGGATGCATTAATCGAATCAGACGGAACGCCTTTTGCGGCCATGTAACTGGCGACCGAGTTCGCTCGCCGCTCCGACAGCTTCATGTTGTAGTCATCGTTGCCAATTCGATCGGCATGACCGGTCACGGTGATTTGTGCGGCCGCTTTACCGCCTGCGTCGCTGACAAGACGGTCTATCGCCGCCATGCCCTCGCTTGTGAGCTTGTCGCTGTCGAAGGCAAACAACGTTGTCGTATCTAACGCCACCTCCTTCATCACGACCTTCATCGCGGGCTCGGCGGGTGCGGCCATTTCGGCTTTCTCGGGCTTGGCGGTTGCACAGCCCGCACCGATTACGACCGCGGCCAGGGTTACCACTTTCAACGCCGGTTTAAAACTGCCAATTTTCAGCATAGTCAACTCTCCTTAAATGGGATCAAGTCCCATAGATTCATATGTAAAACCAGCGAATGCGCCCAAGAATGGCGCGGCACGCTGGTGCAGGTTCAAATCCTATTTCGCAAATTTTCATGTATCGAACCGATCACTGCCCGGCGGATTCAAGTCGACGACTTGCTTACCGCCTTCCTGCCACTACGGTTGATACAACTCATCCATTGTTCAATCAACATCCGTTTAGACGCCGGCTGGCATCTCGAGGTCACATCCATGTGTAGATATTATTCTGACGACTCGTGGCGATCAATACAAGGTACAAAGTGTACTAGCCTACCCTGGAGATCCAATACACGTGAAGTCCGGAAAAGCCTACCGGCGACGGTGATTGAACTGTCACCAATGTCAACAAGGCGCTGGTTTGGCTCAGCTGTCGGTTGCGGCTAAAATTTGGTCAAAGCGGAACCGAATCCAAATTGACCCATCGTGGTGAAAGCTGATGCGAATGCTGTCACCTTCGGACCCAGCGGAACACAGTCTTATCACGCTTCGTTATCTTGGGCAGCGGGAGATTTTCGTACCGAAGAGAATGCGACCGGATCCCTCAGCTCCAGAAATTCTCTAAAACGATCGCAATTCTATGATTTTAATGGAATTTATAGCGTCCGCGTGATGCTCTCCGTGCGTTCAAATTGGCCAAACGGCCCGAGCTGTTCGGTCAGGCAAGTCAGCGGGGGGGCAAAGTCCTCGCCTCGGCACCGGCGCGCAACGACGTCACTAACCATCATAAGATACGTAAGCTACTGTTTTATTGATGTTTTCTACGTGATTTTCGTTCGGTTCGTCGGCCCACTATATGCCTTCTGCGGAGCGTGATTGGAACGCACGTCGGTACTTTGTAGTCGAGAGGGTCTGAGGTTGGCGCGCGGCACTCTGCCCCACTGCGATCAAGAACGACCACCCGTTCTCCTGCAGCGTACTCAGATCTAAGGTCTGCTCACACTTGGCGGATGACTATACCTGATCGCCAGGGAATAAATCTTTAAATTGATTCAGTGTTTGCCCCCTCTGTACATCGCGTGCACACTTGGCCGATGGCGATAGGCACCTCATTTCCTCACGCGATAGATTCGCGGCGCGGTTATGCGATGATGCTGATGGTAGTGGGTTCGGTGGTGATCAGTTTTGGCGGCCTGGTACAGCGAAACATCGAGTTCGCCGACCCATGGCAGGTCAGTTTTTACCGTGCAATCGGCTTGCTCGGCGCGGTCATTGTCATCATCGGCTTCAACAATCGAGGTTGTAAATTGCGTACGATGGCCGGTATCGGCGGATTGGGCCTGCTCGCCGCCGCGATGGTATCCGTCGCCGGCATTGGTTTTGTTCAGGCGCTGGCCCACACATCGGTTGCGAATGCGCTGTTTATTCTCGGTGCCATACCATTTTTTACCGCGTTGTTCGCGCGATTGTTTCTGGGCGAGAAGTTGCGCCGTGCGACTTTGGTTACCATGGTTGGCGCCACCGTCGGTTTGGGAATTATGGTGGTGCGCGGACTTAGTGTCGGCACCGGGTTCGGCAACGCGATGGCGGTGTTGACGGCGGTCAGTTTTGCCCTGTTCGCCGTCATCGTGCGCTACAAGCGCCAGACCGACATGCTGCCGGTTCTGCTGCTGTCTTCAGTTATTGTCGTCGCGATTTCTGCGCTGTTGAAAATGGGGGATATTAATATACCTCCGCGAGACATTTTTCTTTGCCTGTTCTGGGGCGGCTGCCTGTCCGGGTTTGTAAATTGGATGTTTATTATTGCATCGCGGCATCTGGCCGCCGCGGAAGTCACGCTGATAATGCTGCTTGAATTTTCACTGGGCCCGGTTTGGGTTTGGCTGTTCATCGGCGAGAACCCGTCGATCTGGACGGTAATCGGTGGCGGCCTGATTATTCTCGCGGTGGCATTGCGGGCTGCATTTGAACTGGTTACCAAACCCAAACTCGAGCAGACGACGAGTGGGCCGATTTAGTAAGGGTTCATCTCAAGAGCTCATTCAAGCTGTCGTCGGACTCAAACGGCGGAATCCATGGTTTGGCAATCCACTCACCAGAAAAAACAGCACCTCGAATCGCGGCCGGTGCGTCTCAACGGTTGATCTAGTGTACCCCCGCTCCGACCATCGGAGCGTAAACGACGACCACAGCACAAGCAACGATATTCAATCACGCCTGCCTTTCTCCGGGGCATCCCGTATACCGATAAGTGCGAGATGCTTTATCCCGCTGCGAAGGTCTCGTCAACCGCTTCTTTCGTCTTCTCGACTACTGTGTCCGCTTCCGCGCGCGTCAGGCACAAAGGCGGTGCGAAGCCGAAAATGTCGCCCTGTGGCATAGCTCGGGCGATGACGCCGAGTTTTAACAGTGCCGCCGATGCGGCTTTGTGGGCATCGCGGGCCCAGATTACGGCGTATTTGATCGGTCGCACCAGGCACAGCGCTTTAAGCTGCAAACGACCTTGGGTTCCAGCGCCGATAATGCAGGCGCGTTCAGCGCCAGGTCGCGACAGATGTTGCGCAGCCACGGCACCGGTGGCATAACCACTCTACCGCTCGCCAGAACCGTGAAGGCGGATTCGATGCGATCGACCGCATCCAGATCGAGCCAAACCACTTGGCGCAAATCTGTTTCGGTGAGAATTGTGATTTTAGGCATGTTCATTTAGATACGCTGGGTACATCCACATCTTCCCCGGCAATGACGCGATGATGCAATTCCATATCGACACTGCAACCGTAGCCTGACCGCCACTTATGTCGTGATGATCGAAACGCAGCACAATGGTCATTCATTCCTACGAAACAAGCCGGTCGACTTCGTTCTGTGCATCGTCTTTTGAGACACCTACGATGCGCACCTCGGCGCCCAACGCCTTGATCCCGTCGATCTTGTTTTGCGGCACCTGTTTCGACATACGGATAAAACAGGGAACTCCAGCCTCGCGGGCCTGTT
>JAHEIO010000019.1:2522-4384 GCA_024639325.1 Gammaproteobacteria bacterium | reverse complement strand
GTAACCCGCGGCCCGCAATGCCTGCCAAAAAAGCGCCTGGTTGGCAGTGATCACCGGTTTGTCCAGCGCTTGTTCGATGCGTTCGACCACATCGACCGCGCGCAGCGCCGTGCATGAGATGAATAGCGCATCCGCCTCAGGCCTGTCCGCCTCCAGGGCGGCTTCGTAGATCGCCTGCGGTGGGATGCGCGCCATGACATTGTCGTCGGCAACGAGAAAGCTTGTCAGCGCCACCACATCGAGGCCGCTGTCCTGCATATAGCGCACCATAGGCCCGTTGACGTCGTCGATGTAGGGCGTGAGCACCGCGATCTTGCGCGCTTCGAAGCGGGCTAAACCGTCGAGCCCCGCGGTGATTGGTGTGGCAACCGGGATGGCCGGGCGTACTGCGCGGATGCCGGCGGCTATCGCCTCGTAGCCGATCACCACGGTGCCGGACGTACAGCTGTATGCTACGGCGTCCAGGCGCCCTTCCGGGATGATGAGCGAGACGGCGTCGCCGAGCTTCGGCGCCATGGTGCGCAAGTTTTCGACGGTGCAGGGATTGACATTGCGAATGCGGGAGACAAAAACGGCGACATCATCGCTCGGGCGCATGTTCATGAAATCACGTTCGGACGCATAATCACTCGCCAGGGCGATGAGCCCGATTCGGTGGCGCCCGGGTCCCGCGTCCAGGTCATAGTCCGAGCAGACCGGGTCAGCCTGTAGTGTCATAGCCGGTGCCTCGATATAGATGCTGTTCATACGGCTTTTCTCCTTATAACGGCGAAGCATTCAAGCGGCTGCGGAAACGACCATGCGGTCTTGCGGAGTGAATCCATGCTCGGCGACCTCCGGATTGCGTCAAAAGCATACCGCGTCCTGCACATCACCGACACCCTATTCGAGGAGGAAATCGAGAATAATTCCGATCACACGATCAAAATACATCCGGTAGGGGGTTAAGTGACTCCACGCATGACTTGTTAGGTGGTGTCGCTCATAAGGTGACGAGCCTAGCGAAATGTCCCGTGTTGACGGTCTGATCCAAACTGATTGCCCGGCCACACTGGGTCCAGACACTGACCTTATCGGCATGCAATCGAGACCCCGCCACGACCCGCTGTGTTAAAAAAAAGACATGTCACTTAAACCGATACGACCGCGTATTCTTGACGAAGCGAAGCAGGGTCCCAAATAATTTGGATTCATTATTGCAGTGACAATAATCACAGAAAATTTGCCCAAGATCGATTAGCATTTTAAGTGTCATGTTATCCTCAGGCTCTCATAGAGGCAGTCAGGTCATAAGGAGTGCCAATTGACGATACGAGATGCGCCCTGTGATATAAGAATATATTCACTACTCCATGCACTTGGCGATAAAGAGGAGGTAATCAGTGAGGCGATTCGTCTGCTACTGGAAACAGACATGAATGAGAAGTCCTGGCAGCAGATTCGAGATATGGGACTTGAAATCGCCCCGGAACATCCTCTGTTCAATTCCGCGAAAACCTTTCACCAACTTCGGAAAGAGTTCGCTGAATGCGATCGGGTCCAGCAGGCTACAGTCGATTACCTGAAGAATAGTAGACGCAAAGTGCAGCGTCTATTGGTTTCAGAACGCCGTTCGCATGAAAGGCGCGGAATCAGGTTGCCGTGGCTGGGTGTGGAGAGGCGTCAAGGTGAACGTCGATATTTTGAGGGTGAGTCAACGTAGGTAACCGTTTCGCGCAGATACTCGACAACGCGCCCCAAATCTAACACTTTGACTGCTTCGTTACCTCCACAGCCACTCCGATTGCTACCGGCTGGAGCGACAGTTGTCGGGTGGGAATTTCACCCACTGAAGAACCACGCCTTAACACGGCGCACTGAGA
>JAHEIO010000019.1:0-2422 GCA_024639325.1 Gammaproteobacteria bacterium | reverse complement strand
ATGCGGGCTAGATCCTTTGAGAAGATGTTGTCGCGGTCATGGATTAGAAAACGAAACGGGTGTTCGTAGGGAATCGCCTCACGGAGTTGCTGTAACGTCCACTCCGCGGTCGGAAATTTGGTGACGTTGCAGTGCAACAGTCGGCGCGAGCCGTGTTCGACGACCACCAACACGTAGAGGGGTCGGTAATGTTGCCGCGTCAATTTGCCGTGGTTTGACGAGGCGTTCTTGATATAGGACGAGTTGCTTTCGCAAGAACAGAATTTCGCCAGCAAGTACCTTATCTCAACGGAATCCCATATAAACGTACCGGAGGAAATCTCGTAACAACACAAAGATTGCTACCAAAGCCGGTATTACGAAACTCGCGGCGTCCCGTATCGCGATCCTCATATTGGAGATTATCCATGAAGATCTAGAGTTGATGAAGCCGTATAGCATTGGCAGATGAAGTTTTTGCGGAGGAAGGATTCCTTACGGAACATCAATATGTAGCTGACTGCATTCGAGGGGGTAAACGTAAACACTCGAGTAAATGGATTCACGCTAACGCGCGCATAAATGGATCCCACGCTGCCGCGTTCCCTTATGCCGGCGTCACCTCGGACTGTCGGTCCGGGTCCGATCACCAGTGCCCCGTGCCCGGCTCGCCCTTGAAGGGCCCGGCCACGTCGTCGGTGATCCAGCCGCCATATAAGCGCCCCGGTTGTGGCCGTACGCGCTCGCCGTCGACGAAACACTCCACCAGCGAAGGGTAGAACGCGAGATGACCCGCGATCCGCTCGAATGCTGGGGTTGGTCTTGGGTAATCCCAGGCCACTGGTGTCTCTTCGGCGTCTCCTGCGAGTGCGAAGTAGCGAGCATCGCCCTTCCACTCGCACCAGCTGCGGGCACCGACCTCGGTCAGCGCCTCGAGAGCGATGTCGCCCGCAGGCAGATAGAAAGTTGGCGGGCTCGCGGTCTCGCAGATCCGCAGCGCAGCGCGTGTGTCCGCAATAGTGCGGCCGGCTGCGCGGACGGTGATGAGCCGCGCATCTTCGTCGATGCGTGGTGGGCGCGGGTAGTCCCACACCGACTCTTGCCCGGGGCCAGGCTCGTGCGCGAACGCCGGGCGACGCTGTCCTCGGAGGCTCCACATCGCGGTCAGCCACCGCAGGCCGGTTTACGCGCGTGCATTTCCGCGCGGCGCATCGGCATCCCGTCTATCAGGGCGAAGATCTCATCGAGGGCGGGCGGCTCCGCGAGGCGCAACTTCTCGCCGCCATCCTTGCCAACCAGCACCACCGTGAAATCTCCGGCGCCGACGCGGAAGCGCGTGCGGAGCTTGTCCACTTCCGCACGAGCGAGAAGCCTGCCATCGATCCGACCTTCGCCCATCGCCGGAGCGAGCACCGTCGCGAGGTCGCGCTCGGCTACTTCGCACGCCCTCGCGTCGAGACGTCGCCCCGTTTCCACGACGCGGGGGTCGTCGGACACCGGCGCGATTATCACCAGCACGCGTCGTTCCCATACCAGGTCCTCGAGAGGTTCGGCGCCGGACGCGGCCGCGAGGTGCAGCCCTGCCGCGAGGATCGCTGCGCGCGCGGCGCTCACGCCGCAGCCTTCCTGGTGGCGTAGACCATGAAGTTTACCGATAGGTCGCAGAAGATGGCTGATTTGCGATCGGGCATGTCATTAATCTCCCGTTTTAGTTTGCCATGGCATTGCCGGTAAGTTTAGCACCGCCACGTCGGCATCACTCTATGCTGTTTACACTTTTTGCTGGGTGTCAGCGACTTCAGACGTCCGTCACTGACCTCAAAGCAAACCCGCTGCTCGCCCCAGTTCGCACGAAGCTACACCAATTCAAACTGCTGGCGATAAAGGGGATGGAAAGGATGTGTGACTTCAAAGACTTCCGATCCACCATTACCATGGTCTGTAGTTGACAATATAATCCCACCCCTTTATTGAGCGCCTCATCGGAACCATTCGCCGGGAGTTTCTTGACTACACCTTATTCTGGAATGCGGGTGACTTGGAGCGAAAGCTGGATAGTTTAAAAGATTACTCCAATCATTCCCGTACACATGCGTCGCTGGACGGCAACACGCCCAATGAAATCAGCGGTGACAGAGTCACGCAACCTGCTCCACTACACAGTTACGCATGGGAAAAACATTGCGGCGGTCTGTTCCAACTCCCTATCGCAGCTTGAATAACAATTCGCCATTCAAAGGAAAATACCGGCTCAGATGACCGAAATTGAGATCCGCCGACTGCTAGTCGGTTTTTGTGATGACCTAGAGGGCCAGAACCGCGACGGACTGAAGATCATGCTTGCGGGTCTCATCGGCAAGATCGTCCTTGATCCTGCGACGCGAAACTGCGAAATCCACTACAAAATAAGTGTGGATAGTGTGGCGTCCCCAAGGGGATTCGA
>JAHEIO010000181.1:2729-4828 GCA_024639325.1 Gammaproteobacteria bacterium | reverse complement strand
AAGCCCCCGAAATCAGACGCCAAAATCCAGTTCTAGAACGACCGTTGGGCAACCAAGGGCCATCTCGCTGATGTCTACATGTCCGGACCGCTGGAGCCGGAGCACGTATTTCACTTACTAAGTCCCGCGCTCCCATGGGGGAACCGGTGTGAACTTCTCACCAAGAAAGTCCACGAACGCCCTCACCTTTGTGGACAAATGCCGGCGGTGTGGGTAGACCACAAGCAACGAAGATTTTTCGTGGACATAGTCGGTCAGCAACGGCACCAGCCTACCGGTGGATAGATCGTGGCCGACCAGAAACGTCGCCAGTCGCGCCACACCAACGCCCGCCAACACGGCCTCATACAACGCCGTGGCACTGTTGGCTTCGAAATTTCCGGAGACATGCAGCACCTTGGTACCGTTCGGGCCCACGAACTCCCAATCATTGAAATGGACGAATGATGAGTGGGTCAAGCAATTGTGATCGAGCAGATCCTCCGGCGTTTGAGGTGTGCCGTGTCGGTCGAGATAAGCGGGCGCCGCGCACACCAATCGTCGATTGGTGAACAATTTTTTCGCCACTAATGATTCATCATCGATCATTTCGCTGAGCTGCAGCGCGACGTCGGCCCCGGCATCGATCAAATCCACAGACCGTTCGCTGAGCCGGAGTTCAAGCTTGAGCTCGGGATAACGACCCATGAACTCGGGGAACAGCGGCAGCAGATGGGCACGCGCGAATGCCGCGATTGCCACTACCCGCAACACGCCCCGCACCTGTCCGTGTAGCTCGGATACCGCTTGCTCCGCTTGTTGGATCTCGTCCAACACCGCGACGCAGCGCTCGTAGAACGCCCGGCCTTCCTGGGTAAGGTTCAATTGACGGGTGGTGCGGTGGAACAGCCGCGCTCCGAGCCGGTCCTCCAGACGGCTGATCTGTTTGCTGACCGCCGACGGCGAGAGTTGCAGTTCGCGCGCGGCCGCCGAGAAGCCGCGATGCTCCACTGCTTGCACGAAAGCGATCATTTCCTCGAGTTTATTCATGAATATTTGTGAATATAAATCACAAGTATTTATACTTTAATTGGGATTATCAATCAAATGGCAACAAAGTACACTCATATCCATTCGATGCCACCGGATTCATACCGGTGGCCAAACAGTAAGCAAACTGATTAAAGGAGAACTCTAGATGAACACGATACACAACATGAAGCCCGGCGAGTTGACCCTCGAAGACATGGAACGCATCACTCAGCGCGCACACCGGATGCGCAGCCAGGCGCTCGCCGACATGGGAACCGCGCTGCGATCTGCGGTGAGCCGCTGGATACAGCATGCAATGATGTGCACGCGTGCCGCGTTCAGTGGCAACACCGCGGAAAAATGCGCCTGACCACCAGGACTGCAACGGTTGGGGCGCTGCAAACCCTGACATTATCCTCGGGACAGACAGAGAGATGCACAGCAGCGCTTACAACCTGTCGGGAGCCCGCACCCGTTTCTCATTCCAGTCAGCCCTGCCGACTTGGATCCTGGCGGTAAAACGCCGCCATTTGCTCGTAGACTGCCGGATACTCCGCGATGATTCCATGCGGTGTCTCAAAGAAAGCCTCGGTGAAAACCGCGAAAAACTCGGCGGGTGACTCCGCTGCGTAGGGGTCGATGAGGGTATCTTCATTCGCGCGGACTCGGCGTGTGAAGTCCTCGAACGCTGCACTGAACGAATCACGCCAGGTCAGGTCTCGCATGCCGGCATGGAGTGGCGGTTTCCCGTTGACGGCGCCGTCGAGCGCGTCCAGCCGGTGAGCGACTTCGTGAAGAACGACGTTGTATCCGTCTTCCCCCAGGCCGGCTTCGATGTCCGCCCACGATAGAACAAGCGGGCCACGCTCCCAGGATTCGCCGCTGCGGGCCTCCCGGTAATGATGTACCACCCCTACGTCGTCGCGTTCCGTGACCTCGCTGACGAAGGTGTCTGGATAGACGACCACCGACACTAAGTGATCGATCCAGTCGAAGCCGAGGTTCAAGATCGGCAGACACGCCTGGAGCGCTATGGTTTGCTTCATACGGCGCGTGAGCAAGAGACCCTGAACCGGCTCCAGGGACTT
>JAHEIO010000181.1:0-2629 GCA_024639325.1 Gammaproteobacteria bacterium | reverse complement strand
CAGTGATCTCTTTCAAGTCATTTACATACTGTTGAAGGGAGTAAGTTTCGGCCATTTTGTTTATCCTCCTCTCCCTTGCTGGGAGATTGATGACGTTTCGCTTGATAGCACCCATCGGTGGTGCGCTGCAAGGAGCGGATCGGTCCTCGAATCAAAATGGCCGTTATCTGGCGAACACCGGATATAGAAAATCTCTCGGATTCGCTGATGAGCGATCAAATCAAATGGGTCAAAACAACCAAGAATGCTGCTTGAAAATTAGAGGGCTTTTCTTCCTGTGCCCTACCTTGCATACGAAGATATTAAAATTGAGATCGACATTGTGGCAATGGTATAGCGTGAAGCATAAGCATCACCTCCGTCAATCTGAAAATTGATTATTTGTAGCGGTCGCATCCATGCTAGTTGCACAGCCTCGCGCAACTGCTGTTGACCCAACCCAACCGGCACTGATCAATCAGGTCAAGACCGTCCGCTTAGTCGGCTCCTCCCACCCACGCGGGATATACGGCGTACGCAACATCACGTGGGGTCGCGGCGGCACCATTGACCGGAAAGATGTCGTGCGGGCAGGCTGAAAGCGCGATAATGCAGTCCATCTCAGCGCGCAACACGACATAGTCGCCAGGCTCGCAAACCGGCGGGACGATCTCGAGCCGCCCAGTCGGGCCAACGGGAATATTCATGAAGATGTTGAGCGGTGCCGGCGGTGGCGGCGGATCGATGCCGAGCTCCTTGAGCCCATACGCCATGTTGTCGGCGCAATTAGCGTGGCCTTCGCAACCGAGTTCCTTGTAACGGGCAGCGTCGCAGCAGGGGATTAGCGTGTCGTGAACACCCGGCGAGGTGTCCTCGTCGAGGGTAAGAATCGACCGCCTGAGCGTGGTGACAAAACTTTCGCCGATCGCTGGCGTGAGCTTTCGGCAGGCGTTGCGTGTGTGCGGCATTGACATCCACTCCTCGAGGTCGTCGGCGTTGAACGCCCAACAGTCCACCACCTGAGTGCCATGAATGTTGACGATCTTGAGCGACTCGTCCTTGGCGAGGCGCATTGCCGTGCCGGTGCACGCGGCGAGCGTGGTGAGTTGTGGTTCGGTCATTGGCCCAGTCTCCCGGCACAGCAGAAGCGAACATTTAGTATATTACATCAGCTCCCTTGTGCGAGGTAAAGGCAACGTGCAAATCGGGTAAAATAAAGGACCCATGCCCTGGATTAGGTCGATGGTCATTGGTTTATCGATGCCGGGTCTGATCGCAACAAATGATCGAGGTCTAGTGCTGGCCATCGCACACAACGGCATCATGAGCAACGGCATCATGAGTAAAAGTCTACGACGTCGTCTGGGGCGACGCGGAGAAGCGTAGCCTGGACAGTAACGACAAGCTACCCGCAGTCGGCAATACCGTAGACGTAGCCAACGCCACTTGGACCAATACTATGGGTTATTCGGAAGTGATTGGTACGTGGACAGATCCTGATTTCGATCCGAAGACGCCTGCCGCCTACTATGCTCGCGTTATCGAGATACCCACGCCACGATGGACGGCTTACGATGCCAAGCGCTTCGGCATCAAGATGGACGATAACGCGCCGGTGACTAGTCAGGAGCGCGGTGTTGACCAATTCGAGAAGACCCTTAGAGGGGCGCTTCGAGCACCCATATTTCCCTTGATGTGTTCACGAATGGCTCCGGGTCGTGAGCGGTGGTTCAGTTGAATGACCGCTCGCTGCAACCCGGATTCAGTGGCCGAATTCATCGGAACACGAACATCCTGCCTACAGGACTTCTCCCTCGCGGGGGATATGCGTTATTCTTCCTATCCGTTTACTCCGTCCTGCTGATGTGATGGGAGAAGGTCATGAAGGTCAATCGTCGTCAGTTCCTGGAAACCGCAACGGGCGCTGCGGGTGCCCTCCTGCTCAATGCGCTGCCGTTCCCGTCTCGTGCCGCGACCAACGGCGCCGCCAAAGTCAAGATCGGCATCGTAGGCTCCGGCAAGGTCGGAGGCACACTCGGCAGCGTGTGGGTGAAAGCCGGGTACGAGGTCATGTTCTCGTCGCGACACCTCGAAGACGACAGAGAACTCGCCGCTAGCCTCGGCCCCAACGCCCACGCTGGCACGCCCCCAGAGGCCGCCGCTTTTGGCGAGGTGGTAATGGTCTCAGTTCCCTATCACGCGCTTCCGGACGTTCGCAACAACGTGGGCGAGCTGCTGAAGGGCAAGGTAGTGATCGATACCTGCAATCCGTTCGTCGGGCGTGACGGAGAGCTCGCGCAGTGGGCCCTGGAGAAAGGCGCCGGGCTCGCCTCGAAGGAACTGCTCCCCGGTGCGCGCATTGTCCGCGCATTCAACGCAATCGGCTACGTCAGCATGGGCCAAACCCATGAGAATCCCGGGCGCATCGGCATGCCCATTGCGAGCGATGATCCCGAGGCGGTCGCGGTGGCAGAGCCCCTGATACGTGATATCGGCTACGAGCCGGTGCTGATCGGCGAACTCGAGATGGGAAAACACCTCATGCCGGGAACGCCGCTCGCCGGAGAGCACACGCCGGAGGAGATCCGGCGGATTGCCGGAACGCTGGAGTGACCTTGTGACTGGGCACCAAATACCGGCCTTACGCTAG
>JAHEIO010000072.1 GCA_024639325.1 Gammaproteobacteria bacterium | reverse complement strand
GGATTTTCAGAACTTGCACAATAACCCCTTATCGCACGTACGCTTGTCTTGTGGACAGGCGTTTTCGAATGATGAGACTTTCGAAGGAGGATACCCATGATAAAACTCAAACATTTGTTTATGGCGTTGGCGGCTACTGTTTTTCTGGCCGCAAGCCCCGTTCGGGCCGCCACGCCCGGCGACACCTTCGTGATCGCAAAGGATATCGCGGACATCATCACCATGGACCCGGCTGAAGTGTTCGAACTCACCACCGGCGAGATCATCGCCAATATTTATGACCGGATCATGATGTTCGAGCCGGAGGACCTGAAAACCCTGGTCGGCGGAGTCGCGGAGAGCTGGGAAATCAGCGCCGACGGTAAAACGATCACCTTTGCCGTCCGGCCCGGGCTCAAGTTTCATTCCGGAAATCCCGTCCGGGCGGAGGACGTGGCCTGGTCGCTGCAGCGCGTGGTCAAGCTGAACAAGACCCCGGCATTCATAGTCACTCAGTTCGGCTGGGACGCCGAAAACGTGGATGAACTGGTCAGGGCGACCGACGACGGCCATGTCCAGATAACCATCACCGAGGAGTTCTCACCCGGGCTCGTACTCAACGCCATGTCCGCAGGTGTTGCCTCGGTGGTGGACAAGGAACTGGTCATACAGCACGAGAAGGACGGTGATCTGGGCTACGACTGGCTCAAGTCCAACAGCGCCGGTTCCGGTGCATTCTCTCTCAAAACCTGGAAGGCCAACGAGATCGTGACGCTCGAGGCAAATGCGGACTACCGCCACGGTGCACCCGGCATGAAGCGCGTCATCCTGCGCCACGTGTCGGAGCCGTCGGCACAGAGGCTGCTGCTGGAAAAAAATGACATCGATATGGCACGGAACCTGACACCGGACCAGATAAAGGGAATAATGGGCAACGCCGAAATCGTCGTAGACGGGTATCCGAAGGGCACCGTCGTGTACATGGCGGCCAACGGGTCCCACCCGATACTCGGTAAACCGGAAGTGGTGCAGGCGCTGCGTCACCTGGTGGACTACAAGGGCATGGCGGATTCATTTCTTGCCGGGCAGTTCGTGGTGCATCAGGCTTTTTGGCCGGGCGGCCTGTGGGCCGCGCTGGAGGAAACCCCTTACAGCCTCGAAGTGGACAAGGCGAAGTCTCTGCTCGAATCGGCAGGCCACGGTGACGGATTCAAGGTCACCATCCACACCCTGACCAATTCACCGTTCCCGGAAATCGCACAGTCCGTGCAGGCCACGCTCGCCCAGGGGGGTATCGCTGCGGACATCGTGACGCTGGAAGGCAAGACGCTGTGGCCCAAATACCGCGCCCGCGAGCACGACATCATTCTTGCCCGCTGGTCTCCGGACTATGTCGATCCGCACTCCAACGCGGATGCATTCGCGCACAACCCGGACAACCGGCTGGAAGCCAAGCTGACCGGCGTGCTGGCCTGGCGCAACGCGTGGACCGATCCCGCCAGCAACGAACTCGCCGTCACGGCGCGCAACGAACTCGATCTCGGCATGAGGGAAAAGCAGTACGTCGATCTGCAGAAGATGCTCCAGACGACCGGGCCCTATGTGATCATGTTCCAGCAGAACGAGCAGGTTGCCCGCCGCAAGAATGTGGCGGGATTCGTCTCGGGTTCGAACTTCGATCTGGTGTTCTACCGCAACGTGACGAAGTAACCGCGTTGCCAACACGGGATGGCTGAGTCCACCGCCACCGGACGGCAGACGGCGGGGTCCGCCCGGGCCCCGTCGTCCTTCTTTGTCAGCCTCCTGGGCGTCGCCGCCAGCCTGGCGTTGACGTTTATCGGCCTGACCGCCATCACCTTTGCCATCGGGCGCGTCATGCCCGCCGACCCGGTGCTTGCGATCGTCGGCGACCGCGCCCCGCAGGACGTATACGACCAGGTCTACCAGCAGCTCGGCCTGGACAAACCGATCTATGTCCAGTACCTGCGCTACCTCGGACAGCTCTCCGAGGGTGACCTGGGTGTGTCCATCATGACCGCGCGGCCGGTAATGGACGATATTCTCAGGTTTTTCCCGGCGACCCTGGAACTCGCCACCATCGCGACGCTCCTCGGCGTGCTGGTCGGCATCCCCATGGGCGTGTTTGCCGCCGTCAATCAGGGAAGGTGGCCGGATCACGTCGTGCGTATCGTGGGATTGATCGGGTACTCGGTTCCCGTGTTCTGGCTCGGCATGGTGGCGCTGCTGATATTTTATGCAAAGCTCGGCTGGGTCGCGGGACCCGGACGGCTCGACGTGTATTACGACGGCATTGTCGATCCGGTTTCCGGGATACTCCTGATCGATGCCGCCATGGTCGGGGAGTGGGATATCTTTAAAAATGCGGCTTCCCACCTGGTTCTGCCCGCCAGCATCCTGGGCACCTTTACGCTCGCCTATATCGCCCGCATGACGCGCAGCTTCATGCTCGACCAGCTCAACCAGGAATACATCCTGACCGCCCGCGTCAAGGGGGCGTCCGAGCACGCGGTGATCTGGCGTCACGCATTCCGAAACGTCCTCGTTCAACTCATTACCATCATCGGACTGACCTATGCGTCGCTGCTCGAGGGCTCTGTACTGACGGAAACCGTGTTCGCCTGGCCGGGGATCGGCCAGTACATCACCAATTCGCTTTTCAACAACGACATGAATGCCGTGCTCGGCGGCACTATCGTGGTCGGGGTGTGCTTCGTGGGCATCAACATGCTTTCCGACCTGCTGTATCGGCTCGCCGATCCCCGGGTGCGCTGATGGCCGCGACGGGAACGCTTCGCGCCTGGCTGCTGGCCGAGGCCCCCGGCTCCTCCTCGCAGGCGCGACTGCAGCGCATGTACCTGGGCTGGCTGTCGCTTAGCCGCAATCCCATCGCCATGATCGGACTGGTCATCGTGGCCGGCCTGGTCGTCGCCGCCGCAATCGCCCCCTGGATCACGGGATCGGATGGGCTTCAACCCGACTTGCCCAACCGCTTGCGTGCCCCAGGCGGAAAGCACTGGTTCGGGACGGACGAGCTGGGGCGCGACATCTATGACCGCATCATCTGGGGGTCGCGCATTACGCTATACATCGTCGGGCTCGTGTCGGTGATCGTCGTACCCATCGGTCTCGTCATCGGTATTATATCGGGCTATATCGGCGGCATCGTGGACAGTTTCCTGATGCGATTTACCGATATCTTCCTCGCCTTTCCTCGGCTCATTCTGGCCATGGCTTTCGTCGCGGCGCTCGGACCCGGCCTGGAAAACGCGGTGCTGGCCATCGCGCTGACGACCTGGTCCCCCTATGCCCGGATCGCGCGTGCCGAGGCGTTGACCCTGCGAAACAGCGAATTTATCCTTGCCGCACAGGTACAGGGGGTGAGTACCGCGGGCATCCTGTTCCGGCACGTGGCGCCGCTGTGCACATCGTCGGTCATCGTCCGGCTGACTCTGGATATGGCCGGTATCATCCTGACCGCGGCCGGGCTCGGTTTCCTTGGGCTCGGCGCGCAGCCGCCGACGCCGGAGTGGGGCGCCATGATTTCGCTGGGCCGGCAGTACCTGATCGATCAGTGGTGGGTGCCTACGGTTCCGGGTTTGGCGATCCTCGTGGTCAGTCTCGGTTTCAATCTGCTTGGAGACGGGCTGCGCGACGTGCTCGATCCCAAGAGTGGTAACTAAGCAATACTGCAGACAGCCTATGTATCTTGGTCCAGAAGATCCGCCACCGTACTCGGTTTACAACGAGCAGGCTCCGGCCAGAGCGCTGTTCGTTTGCGACCACAGCGGCAGGGCATTTCCGGCCGGGCTGAATCAGCTCGGGCTGGCGGATTGGGTGCTCGAAAGGCACGTTGCCTGGGATATCGGCTCGGCCGACGTCGCTCATCATCTGGCGGCGCGATTCGAAGCACCCCTGATTTGCGCCAACTACTCCCGGCTGGTGATAGACAACAATCGTCACCCGGAGGACCCGACGGTATGCATCACGGTGAGCGAGGGCATCGCCATTCCGGGCAATATGGACATGAGCGCGGTCGACCGGGAAAAAAGGTTCGAATCCATATTCGATCCCTATCATGCCGCCATCGAAAGGCAGCTAAACGTGATGCGTGGCCATGGCATCGTGCCGGCGCTAATTGCCATACACAGCTGTACGCCGGTTTTCGATCGGGTCGTGCGGCCGTGGCACATCGGCGTGCTGTGGGACAAGGACCCGCGCATCGCGGTGCCCCTGCTCGAGTCCCTCGGCGCCATGGAAGGCATATGTATTGGCGACAACGAACCCTATTCCGGTCGTGACCCCCACGACTACACGATCGATCATCACGCTGAAGCGGCGCTTATTCCTCACGTCTCGATCGAAGTAAGGCAGGACCTCATAGATACCCCCGAAGGCGCCGAGCGCTGGGCCGGAGTGCTCGGTGACGCACTGGATGACATCCTGATGGATGACGAGTTGTATTCACATTTGACCTGAGCTCCTTCGATTGGCTTGCCCCTCTCCCTGCGGGAGAGGATTGGGGTGAGCTCAAACAGACGCCGATTTTCTTGTAGGAGGCGCGCCCCGCGCCGATTGATCGCGGCGAGGCGCCGCTCCTACGAATTTTTTTCAGATGTTACCCCGGTCCGCTCAACGCCGTGCCGCCGGTACGTCGCGAGTCGGCGGCAAACTCGAAGTGGTTCGGCGGCGTAAGATACACGGCGCTCACGCCGCCAAAGAACATGTCCAGCTTGTCGAATCGCCGCTGCGGCACGTCGATCCGGTCCACCGGTAGACCCGGTTCGTAGGCCACGCGCGGATCGTCCTTTCCTGGCCACTCGACATGCAGACGCGGGTGATCGATTGCCTCCTGGAGTGGCATGTCCAGATGCACGAAATTCACCACCGTCTGCAGGATGGCCGTGGTTATCCTGTCCGCACCCGGGGAGCCGATCGACAACATGGCCCCGTCGCTGCTGCGGCCGGTGGTGGGCGCCATGTTCGAGGGGATGCGTGCGCCCGGCGGCAGGGCGTGGAATCCACGTTTGTTGAGCTCCACTTCCCCCAGCGAGTTGTTCATCCAGATGCCGGTTCCGGGGGGCATGACGCCCGAACCATAGCCGGCCGATGCGGTGATCGAACAGGCCAGCCCGCTGGAATCCACGGCGGAGGCGTGGACCGTCGACGGCGATGCCAGCGCATTGGCGCCACCCATCGCAGCGAGCTTTAGAAGTTCGCGGACTTCGTTGTCGAGTGAGTCCGCGATGTCCAGCCGCCGACGGCGAAACCCCATCACTTCCGTCTGCACATCGATGACGTCCGCAGCCATTTCCACGGTCCAGTGCCGGTGCGGCGACCGGCGCATTTTCAGCAGCATGGCCGCAAGCGCTGCCCCGCCAACACTTGGCGAGGGCGCGGTGGCCAGGTGCCAGTCGTCCAGGGCCACATCGAGCGCAGGCACGATCCGGGCCCGATAAGCCTGCAGATCCGCAAGATCGAGGAGGCCGCCGTGAGACTTGACGTCCTCGGCAATCATCCGCGCGATGTCACCTCCATAGAACACCTCGATACCCTGCTCGGCGATTGCCGACAGGCTTTGATCCAGGTCCTCGATAAAAATAACATCTCCCGGTTGCTTCAGGCATCCGTGTTCATCCTGCAATGCGCGCATCGAGTCCGGATTCCAGCCGAATATGCCGTCGTGCGTAGTTTCGATGTACCGATGAGAAGCGGTTGGCAGGGGAAATCCGTTCTTGACGTGCTGAAGAGACGGTTCCACCAGGTCTTTCCAGGGTACGCTGCCGTAGCGCCGAGCGGCAAAATCATAGCCGGCAAGCGCGCCGGGTGTGGCTACCGAGGCATACCCCACGCCGGTCGGCGTGCCGCCGCCGTAGGGTAACAGGACCTCCCGGGCGTTGCGGCCGAACAGATCGGGGGATGCGTTCCGGCCCGGCATTTCGGAGGCGGCATCGATGCTGATGGGGCGGTCGCCCACCGGCCAGATGACGATGAATGCGCCTGCTGCAAGCGATACCACACCCGGTTCGGTAACGAGTTGCGTCAGGCTTGCGGCAATCGCCGCGTCAACCGCGTTGCCGCCCGCGTCGGCGATATGCCGTCCGGCGTCCGCGGACAGCTGCGAACTCGACGAGATGGCTACTCGATTCCGCTGCATGTCCTATGCCCGCGGTGATGATTCTCGTATGGTGGCCTATAAGCGGACATACAACTTGGGAGCTAACGCAGACGAAATCTTTGGATGTAAGTGAATACGCCGGTTTTCTGGTGATAAAGTATACAACATGAACGATCGCCCATTGCTTGTCGTAGACGACCTTCGCGTGACCTACGATACCCCCACCGGCATCGTGCGCGCAGTGGACGGTGTAAGCTTCGAACTTGGCCGGGAAAAACTCGGCATCGTGGGCGAGTCCGGATCCGGCAAGTCGCAGACGGGCCGAGCCATCCTGGGCCTCACGGACCGGCGCGGCCGGGTGGATGCGGAACGCCTCGAGTTCGACGGCATCGATCTCACGCGTGCGGGTGAGGACACCCTTCGCAATATCCGTGGTGGCCGGATCTCGATGATCATGCAGGATCCGAAGTACTCGCTCAATCCGGTCATGACCATCGGGGCACAGATCGAAGAGGCGTTTACCATACACAGCAACGCCGGCCGGCGAGAGGCGCGGACGCGGACCCTGGAGATGCTTGACGCCGTGCAGATCAGGAATCCGGAGCGGGTGTACAAAGCCTATCCGCACGAGGTTTCCGGCGGCATGGGCCAGCGCGTCATGATCGCGATGATGATGATCCCGGAACCCGACATCATCATTGCGGACGAGCCTACCTCGGCCCTGGATGTGACGGTCCAGCTGCAGGTGCTCGCCATCCTCGACGACATGATCGCCCGCCGGGGTACCGGCCTCATTTTCATCAGTCACGATCTCAGTCTGGTGGCTTCATTCTGTGACCGGGTGCTGGTTATGTATGCCGGCAGGGTGGTGGAGCAGTGTGCCGCGAACGATCTTGCCAATGCGGCTCATCCCTATACGCGGGGACTGCTGGACTGCCTGCCTCGACTGGAAGGCGGTCACGATGAATTGCCGGTGCTCAAGCGTGATCCCGCATGGGCGGCAGCGGTGGAGAGGCGTGCTGATTCAGGTTGAACATCTGAGCGTCTTGTTCGGCCGCGGCAATCACACCTTCCATGCCGTGCGGGACGTGTCATTCGACGTCGCACGCGGCCGGTCGTTCGGGTTGGTCGGCGAGTCCGGTTCCGGTAAAACCACCGTGCTGCGCGCCCTCGGGGGCTTGATGGATCGTATCGCTCACGTGCAAGGCGACATGAAGCTGGAGGAGGAAGTACTTCGGGGGAAGCGCTCGCGGGCCTTCCGTCGACGGGTGCAGATGGTGTTCCAGGATCCGTATGGATCCCTGCACCCGCGCCACACCATCGATGCGATATTGAGCGAACCCGCCCGCGTTCACCGCCTCGACCGGATCAAGGACCGCGTCGTCAGGGCGCTGGAGGAGGTGGGCCTCGACGCCTCGTTCCGCTTCCGTTATCCGCATCAGATATCGGGCGGGCAGCGTCAGCGCGTATCGGTGGCCCGCGCGCTGATCATCGAACCCGATATCGTGCTGCTGGACGAACCGACATCGGCCCTCGACGTGTCGGTCCAGGCCGAAGTACTGAATCTGCTCATGCGCCTGAAGCGTGAATACCACTTGACCTATGTGCTGGTCAGCCACAATCTTGCCGTGGTGGCGCACATGTGCGAATCGCTCGCGGTGATGAAGGAGGGCGCGGTGGTCGAAACCATGAGTGTGGAACAGTTAAGGAGCCACACCTCCGCGCAGCCCTACACCAAACAGCTCATGACGGCGAGCCTGGGATACGACCGCGCGGCGATCGATTCCTTCGAGGAATTTTGATATGCACGACACTGACCTGGATGACCTGAAACAACGGCTGCGTAGATTCGCCGCCGAACGCGACTGGGACCAGTTTCACTCACCCAAGAACCTGGCCATGGCCCTGGCGGGGGAGGTCGGTGAACTCCTGGAGCACTTCCAGTGGTTGACGGAAGCCGAAAGTCTCGACCTTGCGAATAGACAAAACGAAGAAGTCGCTCTGGAGATGGCCGATGTTTTGATCTATCTGGTCCGGATGGCTGATAAGCTGGATATCGACCTGCTCGACGCATGTGATCGGAAATTGGATATCAACGAAAGGAAGTATCCGAGCGGCAAGGTCAGGGGCAGCAACAAGAAATATGATGAATATGAACGTTCGTCCTGAACTGCCGAACGCGCAATCACCCACGTTGGTAGTGTACCTGAAAAATGTCTTAGGATCCGTGAGTCGGGGTACAATACGGCACATGCGTGACTTGAAAGTATCCGTTATCCAGGACGAGCTGGACTGGCAGGACGCCGAGGCCAATCGTCAGCGCTACACCCGTCACATCGAATCATTGCAGGATGAAGACACCGACCTGATCGTCCTGCCGGAGATGTTCAGCACCGGATTCTGCATGCAGCCGGAGAACCTGTCTGAAACGACGGAAGGTGCGACGGTACGCTGGATGCGTGAGCAGGCGGCACGAAGCGCCGCCGCAATAACCGGCAGCCTCATCCTCGAGGAAGGCGGGCACTACAAGAACCGTATGATCTGGGCCCGGCCTGACGGATCGATGGCGTACTACGATAAACGTCACCTGTTCCGCTACGGCGACGAGCACATCCATTACACCGCCGGCAACGAGCGCGTCGTGGTCGAGCTGCACGGGTGGCGGCTTGCTCTTTTCGTGTGCTACGACCTGAGATTCCCGGTATGGAGCCGCAACCGGGACGACTACGACGTCGCGGTTTATGTCGCCAACTGGCCCGGTGCGCGGCAGTACGCCTGGGATACCCTGCTGCGCGCAAGGGCCATCGAGAACCAGGTCTACGTGGTCGGAGTCAACCGGATCGGATGGGATGGGATCGGAAATGTCTTTTTTGGGGGCAGTGCGGTACTGGACTGCCTGGGCCAGCCTGTCGTGGATTGCCGGGACAAGCTGATGAATGCAACGACAAGCCTGTCCCGGGAGGAACAGGAGGCATTCAGGCGACACTTCCCGGCGCGAATGGACTCGGATTCCTTCGTCATCCAGATCTAGACGCGCCGCGCGATTCCGCACATGTCATCCCAGCCAAAATCGCACGGCGCGGTCGAAACCAGCCACATCATCTGTCCCAACTGCGGCGCGGAGATCGACGTCAACGAGATACTTTACCACCAGCTCGACGAGGAGCTCAGCAGGAAGTACCAGGAAGAACTGGCCCGGGAGCGGCGAAAATTCGAGGACAGGGAAGCGGAGCTGAATGCAAGGGGCCAAGCCCTCGAACAGCAGCGGTCGGATTTCGAATCGCAGCTCAGCCAGGGTATCAGTGACGGCATCAAGGCAGAGAAGGCCAAACTGGAATCCGCGGTCCGCAAGCATATGGAGGAAGAGCAGGCAGACCGTATAGACGCGCTCAGGGCGGAACTCGAACGCAAAACGGAGCAGGTCAAGGAGCTCAACAAATCAAAGTCGGAGATCGAAAGGCTGAAGCGGGAAAAAATCGAACTGCGCGACGCCATCGAACTCGAGACGCAGCAAAAGTTGAATGCGATGCTTGCCGAAGAGCGGGAAAAGATCAGGAAGGCCGAGGAATCCAGGGCGACGATGCAGATTAGCGAGCGTGATCAGGTCATCAATCAACTCAAGGAGCAGCTCCAACAGGCCCAGCGCAAAGCGGAGCAGGGATCGATGCAGCTGCAGGGCGAGGCCCAGGAACTGGTCATCGAGGAATGGCTGGCCGGACAATTTCCGCTGGATACGATCGAGGAGATCAAAAAAGGCGCCCTGGGTGCGGATTGTCTTCAGATCGTCAACACCCGCAACCGCCGCAATTGCGGTTCGATCTATTACGAAAGCAAACGCACCAAGCACTTCCAGCCGGCCTGGGTCGAGAAATTCAAATCCGACATCAGGACAAGGAATGCCAGCATCGGCGTCCTCGTGACCGAGGCCATGCCTTCGGATATGGATCGGCTGGGACTGCGTGACGGCGTCTGGGTATGCACCTTCGATGAATTCAAGGGGCTGTGCGTTGTGCTGCGTGAATCCCTCATCAGGATCAGCAACGCCGTCGTGGTCGCCGAGAACAAGGGAGACAAGATGGGCATGTTGTACGACTACCTGACCAGCAACGAGTTTCGCCATCAGGTCGAGGCCATTGTGGAGGGATTCTCCCAGATGCAGGTAGATCTGGAGTCCGAAAAGCGGGCCATGCAGGGGATCTGGAAAAAGCGCGAGAAACAGATTCAGAAAGTGCTGCTCAATACGAACTACATGTACAGTTCGGTTCGGGGTATCGCGGGCAGTGCCGTTCAGCCGCTGCCGCAGCTCGAACTGCCGTCGGACGAGGATGGGCAATCCTGAGTTCGACGGGCTAGCGCGAATAGGTGATGCTGTTTACGGTATACACCCGGCAGTCGTCTCCCAGCTTCAACACCACTTCATCCCCTGCTTCCTTTTTCAGCATGGCGAGAGCCAGGGGAGAGTCGACGCTGACATGGCCTTTGCCTGCGTCACTGTCGATCTCGTCTCCTCCGACGATGCGGTAGACGACCTCTTTGCCATGCTCGTCTTCGAGGGTAACCCGGGCGCCAAAATAAATCCGACTGACGTCGCCGACCTCATCGACCACGTTGAGCTCGGGCAGCCGTTTCTGCAGGTAACGGATCCTGCGGTCGATCTCACGAAGCTGTTTTTTCCGGTAGATGTACTCCGCGTTTTCTGAACGATCTCCCTCCGCGGCCGCCGCCGACAGTGCCTCCGTGACATCGGCGCGGCGCAGCCAGAGCTCTTCCAGTTCATCCTGCAGCTTTCGATACCCTTGCGGCGTGATATACGGAGATGATCGGGGCTGTGGCGGCTTCCAGCGGCTCATGATTACCGGATATTAACACTTGTTTTCTCGGCCTCGAGCCCGGATATCTGAAGGCAAAGGCTAATTCGACGGACGCATCGAAAAATTGGCTTCGGGCCCGGTCAAACAGTTTTGATATACTATAATTTAACCATGGTGTTAAAACATTGCATGCTTACCCTGAACCGTCCTTCAGTCACGGAGACGAGATCTGCATGATCATCAGTGCCAAATACCAGATAGGTCAAATTGTCCGCCACAGATACTATCCGTTTCGCGGGGTAGTGTTCGATGTCGATCCCGAGTACAACAACAGCGAGGAGTGGTACGATTCCATCCCCGAGGACATACGCCCGATCAAGGAACAGCCATTTTATCACCTGCTTGCCGAAAACAACGAAACCGAGTATGTCGCCTATGTGTCGGAACAAAACCTGGTTCCGGATGACAGCGGCGAGCCCATCCGACATCCTCAGATTAACGATATATTCGTCAGGGATCCGGATGGAAACTACCGGTCCAGAAATACGGGACATTAGAGGCCTACAACGCTAATCTGGCTTTTTTTCGAGATCCGGCAGGGCATCGATCGGGATGGGGGCTCATGAGGTCTGTACCAGTGTCCCCCGCTGGAAGTCGCCGATGGCCTGTCGTATTTCCTCGGCCGTGTTCATGACGAACGGGCCCTGGTGCTCGACCGGTTGGTCGATTGCCAGGCCGCCAAACAACAGAAGCCCGCTGCTTTCGCTTGCGGACAAACGGATTATTTCGCCCGTGCCGAGGTAGGCAAGAACGCCTGCCGGTATCTCCTTGTCGCCGATGGTGACCGCGCCGTGATACACGTAGATTTGTATCGTCAGATCGGGATCGATAGACAGAGACGTTGCGCCTGATTCAGGCAGGCTGACATCGGCAATCAGCGCCTCAGTCGATTTGCCCGTTACGACACCCCGCATCTCGGAGTCTCCGATGCCGACACGGCCCGCGATCAGGCGAATGTGTGCGGCTTCATGGTCGAACGACACGATTTCGTCGCTTTGGATATCTCGATACGACGGGGCTTGCATCTTCTCGCTTGCCGGTAGATTCAACCAGAACTGGAACCCGTGCATTCGCTCGGCGCCGGCCTCGGGCATCTCGGAGTGGATTACGCCGCTGCCTGCGGTCATCCACTGCGCACCGCCGGCGCTGATTTCACCGCTGTTGCCCATACTGTCCTCGTGCGAGAAACTACCTTCACGCATGTAGGTCACCGTTTCGAATCCCCGGTGAGGGTGGGGCGGAAATCCCGCGATGAAATCGTCTTTGCTGTCCGATCGAATCTCGTCCAGCATGAGGAAGGGGTCCATTCGATACACGCCGGAAAAACCGGTCATACGGTTGATTTTTACTCCGGCGCCGTCGGTCGCCGGTCTGGCGGCCGCGGTTCTGCTGACTTCGCGCTGCTTCATTGCAGTGTCTCCCGGGATTGATGGGTGGAATATCGTAATGCCCGACCCGCAACGCGGCATTGGTAATCGAGACGCACTATGAAACAGTGCCTACTTTGAATGATCGATGCGCGGCCTGGCGGGCCGCTGTTCGTGCAGGAACAGGACTCCGTGGGCACCGCAGCATTCCAACGCCGTGGCGCTTCACCGTTTCGGTACGACCTCGTAGCCGGGTTCTTCAGGTTCGTCGTCCACCATTTCATGCGGAAATCCGGGTGCGCGAATGTCGACACCACAGGCTTCTTCCAGGCGCTTGACGATGTTGGGAGAATATTCCCGGTCGCCATAGCGCCGCCGGCCGTCCTTGAATATATCGATCAGCAGCGGTGAAACCTCCAGGGCCACCCCGGCACGGTCGGCCACTGCCTGGAACAGTCCGATATCCTTACTGACAAGGTCCATCGTAAAGTTGATATCGCGGCTGCCATTGAGTATGACCTGACTCTCTGTTTCGTGAACGAATGAGTTGCCGGAAGAGATTCGAATTGCCTCGTATGCCGTGTTGAGGTCCATGCCCGCCAGTTTGCATGTGACCAGGGCCTCACAAAGCGTAACCAGGTTGGCGGTTGCCAGATAGTTGGTGACGACCTTCAGGATGGACGCCGACCCGAGCGGACCGGTGTGCAGGATGCGCCTGCCCATTGCGGTGAGCACGGGGAGCATGCGTTCGAAAGTGCTGCGTTCACAGCCGGCGAAGATGGAGATGTTTCCGGTCGCGGCGCGGTGGCATCCTCCGGACACGGGACAGTCCACAGGTTCCGCCCCCGTCGTATTGACGCGTTTACCGAGTCTCGACACCTCCCGTTCATCGGTGGTGCTCATCTCCGCCCAGATCTTGCCTGGCCCGAGCCCGGACAATACGCCATCCGCCGCTTCCATCACCTCGGCGCTGGCGGCCGGGGACGGCAGGCAGGTAATCACGATGTCTACCGCCTCGGCCATTTTGCGTGGCGTGTCGGCCCAGTGCGCGCCATCATCGAGAAACGGTTTTGCCGCCGCCGTATCCAGGTCCCTCACCGTCAAATCGTAACCATTGCGTAACAGGCTTCCCGCCAGTTTGCCGCCGACGTTGCCGAGTCCGATAAATCCGATTTTCATTGATTGTCCTAGCTGCCATTCAGTCGTAGAAGTTGCTGGAAGTCCATGAGATTGCTTCGTGCCCGCGCAATTGATCACCGCAACGTTGGGACAAATAACATAACCGTATGCTATTCAATCATCAAGGCGACGCACTGATCAACAAGGGTGGGTTACGCCCGGTGGCGACGTGAAACCGCTTCATGTCCACTCGAGGAGTGGATGGGAGGGGGGATCACCCGGTGTACAAAGATGCCTGACGAATCGAGCCAGCAGTCATTCCGGCGAATGCCGGGATATTGCCCGCATCAGGGACGGGTCAGACGCGGATTTCCGCCGCCGATTCCGCTGACGCCTGCAGGCCGGTTTCGCCGGGCGTCGAGTGGTAGTCTTGCATCATTTCGTCCGCTTCATCCGCGCTCGAACAGACCACGTCATAAAGAAATTCTGAGGACCAGAGTTCCGTGTCCGTTGACGCGGTTATGACGTGCAGCCAATCGTTTCCCCTTGGCTCTCGATGCTGCACCTTTCCGACCGCCTCATAGAAACTGCCGGGCGACGTATCATCACCCACCGCCAAGGTAACGGCCGTGTTCAGCGGCAGGGTGTGGGCGAACAGGACCTCGAGTGAGGTTGCGCCTACGTTCAATACGTGACACAACTCGAAATCATCCATCCCCAACGTGCGGAATAGTAGCGCTGAATCGACGGGAATTCGCATCGTATTTATTTCCTGATGTGCATTTTCTGACATTTTGTTTCACCCCTCACCATTACTTTTGAACTCGTCGTATAAAAAACTATAGACGGTGTCACAGATAAGTGGACTAAAAATACCGACGAAATGTGCTAAATTCACAAATTTCAACAAAATGCAGGGGGTTTTACCTCTGAAAACCGTCGGAGGCTCTGCCGGATCAAGTCAAAGAGGAAACATAAATGTGCATTAATAACAATATGTTACGAACTTTCACATTTTGAGATTATTTAGAGTGTATAAATTTTGTCACCTAAATATTAGATGCAATATGCCATTTTATACCTATATAATATCTAAATGATAGATTATAAAGATACGGCATTTGCCAGGGTTTCACTCGAACACTGGCGGACACTGGCGGCTGTCGTCGATGAAGGCGGCTATGCCAGGGCATCGGAAGCGCTGGGCAAGAGCCAGTCCACGGTCAGCCACGGCATTCACCGTCTCGAAGAGCTGCTCGAAACCCGCGTACTGAAGATAGACGGACGGCGGGCGGTTCTGACCGACGTGGGTCGCGTGGTCCTGCGACGAGCAAGATTGCTGCTCAATGAGGCCGAAGGCATCGAACGAGTGGCGCACGCCCTGGCCGTGGGCGTTGAACCCGAGGTCACCATCGCCGTCGATCCGGTGTTACCCAATCAAGTGCTCCTGCCGGCACTGTGTGGTTTCACGACGCAACACCCGGACACGCGCATTGAGCTGGTCGAAACGGGCATTCCGGGTATCACCGAGGCGCTCGTCAAAGGCCGCGCCCAGTTGGCCGTTACGCCAATGGTTCCCGAGGGGTGGCTGGGCAGCCGTCTGATAGAACTGGAAACGGTCTGCGTTGCCCATCCGGGTCATCCATTGCACGAGCTGGAAGGAGTGCTGACCGAGCGTGATCTTCGTCAGTACCGTCAACTGGTTGTGCGGGAGTCAGGTACGCATCGTGCGGACCGTGCCGAGTGGCTGAGTTCAGCGCAGAGCTTGACCGTGAGTACCCGGGGGACGTGGATTCAGGCCCTATGCCACGGTCTGGGTTTTGCATGGTGTCCGATAATCAAAATAAAACGCGAGCTTGACGAGGGCTTGCTAAAACCCTTGCCGCTGGGTCGTGGCGGCAGCCGCTTCGTCAGCCTGTATCTGGTATTTGCCGACGAGGAGGGCGCGGGTCCCGCGACCCACGCCCTGGCACAGTACATCGAGGCGGAAGCCGTCGCTGCGAGCGAGGAGAGTTCTTCGAAGTTCGTCTGGTAGCGCCGATCCCGCGTAGATAGAATAGCGCCCGGGCATACTGCCCCGCATGCGAAGCACACCAGGAGAAAGCGATGCAGAACCAGGCTCGGGTCGTCGTAGTCGGCGGTGGAATAATGGGCGCCGGACTTCTTTACCATCTGGCACAGGAGGGCTGGACTGACAGCCTGTTGATAGAAAAAGGTGAATTGACGTCCGGTTCGACATGGCATGCAGCCGGACAATGTCCGAGCTTTATCGCCGACTACAACATGGCAAAGATCCACGACTATGGAAACCGGCTCTACCCGAAACTGGAAGAAATCACGGGTCAGTACGTCAGCTGGCACGGATGCGGTGGAATACGTTTCGCGATGAAGCCGGCGGAAGTCGAGTGGTTTCATCACGTTGCGAGCGTGGGCAAGCTGGTCGGCTTCCATTGCGAGGTCATCGACGTCGCCAAGATCAGGCAGCTCAACCCGTTCGTGAATACCGACGGTGTACTTGCCGGTGCGTGGACGACGGAAGATGGGCACGTGGATCCCGCGGGCGGATGCAACGCGCTGGCAAAAGGGGCCCGTGCCATGGGAGCAGGCATCATGGTGAGGAACCGGGTTGTCGATATCAAGCAACGCCAGTCGGGGGACTGGGAGGTGGTTACCGAGCAGGGCAACGTGATATGCGAGATGGTAGTCAACGCGGCCGGCTGTTACGCCCGTCAGGTAAGCCAGATGGTCGGCACCGACATCCCCATCACCAACATGAAACATACTTATATCGTCACGGACACCGTACCGGAATTCCAGGAGCGGGAAGACGAGATGCCGGTAATGCGCGATCCTTATCCATCCGCTTACTATCGCCAGGAACAGAAGTCCGCTTTGATCGGGATCTACGAGACGATCGAATCGAAGGAATGCTGGACACATCGCGGCGGCTGGCCGGAATGGGATTCGGAGAACGAGCTTTTCGACGCCGATTTCGACGATCTGGCTCCGTTTATAGAGCGCACCATGGAACGCATGCCCATCTGGTCCGACCTCGGCATCAAACGGGTGGTGTGCGGCGCCATACCGCACACACCGGACGCCAACCCGCTGCTCGGGCCGGCCGCGGGTCTGCGGAATTTCTGGCACTGCAACGGAGCATCGATAGGCATAGCGGCAGGCGCCGGCTGCGGCAAATATCTAGCGCAGTGGATGGTGCACGGGGATGCCGAAATCAATATGGCTGGACTCGATCCCCGCCGCTTCGGCAAGTACGCCCCGGGTGACTACACCAAGGCAAAATCCCATCAGGACTACGAGCACATGTATGCACTGCATCTGCCCGGCGAGGAACGGCCAGCCTCCCGCAACACCCGAGTCACGCCGCTGTTCGATCGCCTGGCGGAGCAGGGCTGCAAGTACACCGAGGCCAACGGATGGGAGCGGCCCAAGTTTTTTTCACCGGACGGACGCGAAGAGGAGCCGGGCTTTAGGCACAACAATGTCTTCGAGGTCGTGGCGGAGGAGTGCAGGGCGGTGCGCGAGCGGGTCGGCATACTGGATCTGTCGAGCTTCGCCAAATACGAGGTGTCCGGCAGCGACGCGGAAACGTATTTGAACAGGATCATCGCCAACCGGGTCCCTAGAAAAGATGGCGGGATTGCTCTGGCACACTACCTGAGCCCCAACGGACGCATCGCCGGTGAATCGACCATTACTCGATTATCAGATGGTCACTATTATCTCCTGTCGGGTGCCGCGGCGGAGGACCGTGACTTCGATCTCCTCGAACAGGGCGTCGGGGAAATGGAAGACGTAAAAGTCTCAAACGTCACGGAGGACTGGGGGGTGCTGGTTCTCTCCGGCCCCCGTTCCCGGGATGTATTGTCAGGACTGACGGACAGTGATCTGACCAACGCCGGCTTCCGTTGGCTGACGTGTCAGCAGATCGATGTTGCCGCAGTACCCGTCAGGGCACTGCGAGTGAGCTACGTCGGTGAGTTGGGCTGGGAGCTGCACTGCCCGATGGCGAGGCTTCTGGAGCTGTACGATGCGGTCTGGGCCGCGGGAGAGGCTCAGGGAATTGCAAATTTTGGCGTGTACGCGGTCGATTCCCTGCGCATGGAAAAGGCATACAAAGGCTGGGGCGCCGAAATGACCAACGAGATCACCCTGGTGGAGGCCGACATGGAGCGTTTTTTCGCGGAAGGCAAGGGCGATTTCACCGGTAGGGACGCCACGATCGAGGTCCGGGCGAAGGGCGTCACCACCCGGCTGGTCTATGTCGAAGTGGAAGCGGCCCACAGTGATGTGCACGGCGGCGAACCTGCCGTTGTCGACGGACGAGCCGTGGGCGTCACGACATCGGGGGCGTATGGCCACTACACGGGCAAGAGCCTGGGTTTCGTATACGTCGAGCCCGAGTACGCCAACCCCGGCAGCCAGTTCGATATCGACCTGCTGGGGGAGCCCCACCGGGCCACCGTTTTAGCCGAACCGGTCTGGGATCCCGCTAACGAAAGACTGCGTGCCTGAAGCGCTGCAACCCGCATAAGATGGGCCGCCACGAA
>JAHEIO010000180.1 GCA_024639325.1 Gammaproteobacteria bacterium | reverse complement strand
CGCCGCTCGCGGTCGTGACTCCGTTTCCCGGTTCGCGTGGATCGGCGTGAACCCGCTATAATTCGGCCGCGCCAAGTTACCAACCGGAGAGGTGGCTGAGTGGTCAAAAGGGGCGGTCTTGAAAACCGTTGACGGGCAACCGTCCGGTGGTTCGAATCCCTCCCTCTCCGCCAATTATCCAACGGGCAAAGTGCGTATTGTGTGACAGTCTCATATATCTGGCTTGGGGTACCTATCTAACGCGGGGCACCGGAATCGGCCATAGGTTAGCACCTGGCTGATGAGCGAGCGCGACAGAGTTGGATGCGGCGTCTGTTGAGACGATTGACGGGTTCGAGGCGCAAGAGTACGCCAACTTGTTACTTTGAGACGACCTTTTACCACTTCGACCCCCTGCTGTGGGAGCGGCGCCCACCGCTTTACATCGATGGTTACTGGCAGAGCACAAAGTACTTTGCGGACATAAGACATCGCTTGCAAACGGAGATTGTGGTACAAACCGATATGTCGCCCGGTACGGTGCGTCTTCGCGAAAGTATTCGTGCGACTGAATCCGTTTGTGTGCACGTGCGACGTGGCGATTACTCAAACTCTATCTTCCGGCTAATGGGACCAGCGTACTATCGTACGGCCGGAGCCATCGTTCGCGAACATGTCACGAAGCCCGTCTTCTATATTTTCTCCAACGATTCAGAATGGGCTCGCAAGAATATAGAGTTGCCCGGAGACACGGTCACCGTCGCCGAGAATTCAAACGGCAGTTTCATCGACGATTTCTATCTAATGCGGGCGTGCCGGCATTTCATAATTGCCAACAGCACTTTTGGTTGGTGGCCCGCGTGGCTGGCCGCGCACCCGGATAAGGTGGTTGTTGCACCTGAACGATGGTTGAAACGCGAGGATTGGCCAACCCCGGAACTCCGTGAACCGGATTGGCATCTGCTCTAGCCCGGCGTCTCAAACGCGCATTTAAGATCGATATAGAAATTTGTGAGCAGTGCGGCGGCGCGACATTAATCTTATCGAGAAAGCAGACACTCAGTGCGAGCTTATTAGCACTATCTGAACGCCCGGTGTTGGCCGGTCGCGGCGGTTGTCAGTGGCGCGAATCTGACCCAATCACATCCAATTTTACGGTCCGCTTACTGGGTGTGACCACCCCTTCGATTTTTACAGCCAACGGTTAGATTTTATAAGGACCCGACCCATTCCTGCCGTCTGCGATCTGATCGCCTTACGCCTGCAAATAGCCCGCAGAATAAGTTCGATCGCGTGAGCAATCCTTGGGTCACATCGAGAATATGAAGTTAGCCAGTTGGGGTTACGAAGACTCACCGAAAACTTGTTGGCAGCTGATGGTATCAACGATAGAAACTACTTGCTCGGAGACAGAATTTCGATCGGTCGGCCAATATTGAGAAGTTCGAACGTGCCATGAGATCGCCACGGCCGATCGAGATACTCGGCGAACGTGTCTGACACGAGTATTGTTTCATTAAGCTCCCTGCATTGTGCTTCAATGCGGGCCGCTTCATTGGCTGCCTCGCCAATAACCGTGAACTCGATTCGGTCAGGTGTACCAATATTACCGTACATTACCGTTCCACAATGCAGCCCAATCCCGAACTCGATTGGAGGCTCACCTTGATCGGTTCTCGCGGCGTTGACACGCTGTCCGCGCGCAACGGAATCCAAGGCAACATCCAACGCAACCTCGCAAGCTTCCCGTTCATCTGCGTAACGTTCGACCGGAAAGATCGCCAGGGATGCGTCACCGATGTAGCGTAAGACCTCTCCGCCCGCCTCGATTACCGCACCCGCCGTTACCTCATAATATTCGTTAAGAACGCCGAGGAAGCCATTTAGATCATAGTGCTCGGCGAGCCTCGAGGAACCGCGCAGATCGCAGAACAGAATGACGGCGTCGATAATGTCACCGTCACCCCGCTGGATCTGTCCGGCATAGACGCGGTCAGCCGAATACCCGCCGAGATAGGCCTGCAGGATAACCTCGACCAGGCGCCTTTGCGTGAGGCTATTGAGTTCCGCACAGAACGGCTTGCGCAGGCGCTGCAGGAGATCGATTTCGGTGTCGCTGAAACCGTCCGGCGCGGCCGAAATCCAGCTGAAGAGGAAGCCTTCCTGTCCGGTGGGCGTGACGGCACGATCCGCATAACCCGTCAGTTGAACGAAGTAATCCGTGCCACCTTCCGCTGCCGCACGAACGAACAAGGGGAACCGATCGGAATCCGAGCCGGCCCGAATTCTGTGGCGGCCCTCGGATGCGCCACTTGCAAAAATCGGGTATACCGGACTCTCACGAAAGGCCTCCTCTTCTTCATATCCGCGGGCGTAGGTGTCGACTTCGACGCCAGCGTCTCGGTACCACGTATAGGCACTGACCGCAAACAGTGGGTGCAGAATCGGGTGACCAACCTGGACACGATACAGCCGCATACCGAGAGAGTGGAGACAATCGGCGACTTCGCGGATGAAAGCGGGCGTATCCCAACCTTCAAGCGACCGGGTGTAAAGCAACTCCAGTACATCGGCATAGGCCCGGTCTGCGTCACTAATGCTCATTCGTACTCAAAATCGCGATCAATGCTCGGGACACGGCTACACACCGCAGTCCAGTTCATATTGAAATGGAGAAAACCCGAATCGAGTATACAGCGGACGTAAAGTCCAAGGATATGTAGAAGGCGCTATGTCTGGAGTGGCCGATACCCAGCCTCCCGCAACGCAGCAATCTCAAGGTGACGGGGCGGCTTGGTACCTCTGTAAAACAGACGGCAGCCGAGATCATGCTGCAACGCACCACAGTTGGGCATGAACTATTAAAAAGCGACATAGGAAAGTCTATAACCCGATAAGATTCGAATCTTGCCGTTCGTGGGCAACTGCTAGTTGCTCGACAAAAACCTGTCTCGAGCCCGTGTGGTGAGCACACGGCGCATGAATTCTGCGAAGTACGTCGGGATGGTTACAAAGTAACGCGGTCGGGGGTTGGGGCTTTCCAAAGCGTGGATCAGTTTTCGAGTCACCGCCGCAGGTGGTAACTCGAACCGGTCTGGCTTGGCCTCGGCTCTATACAAGCGGTCTATCAGCGGTCGGTACTCATCAGCCCGATACGACCGCTGCCAGTCCACCCATTTTTCGAACTGGATACGAGCGTTTTCCCGGAGGCGGGTGGCGATTGGCCCGGGTTCAATAAGAACCACATGAATATCACTTCCCTTCAATTCGGCGCGCAGAACGTCACTCAATCCCTCTATCGCGAATTTGCTCGCAACATAGGCTCCGCGCCACCTGATTCCAACCAGTCCGAGCACCGAAGAACATTGCACGATGCGACCGTTTCCGTTGGTGCGCATGAGGGGGATCACCCGGCGACTGAGGTCGTGCCAGCCGAACACGTTGGCTTCAAATATCGCTCGCAGCGCGTCTCTGGAAATGTCTTCTACCAAACCTGGTACCGCGTATGCCCCATTATTGAACACCGCATCGAGGCGCCCTCTGGTTGACTCCGCCACCTGTTGTACTGCGGTTTCGATCGAGGCTTCGTCTTCGTAGTCGAGGCAAACAGTGTCGAGACCTTCTTTCCGTAAACGAAGGCAGTCCTGATCTTTACGGCATGCCGCAAATACCCGCCAGCCGCGCTTAGCCAGCACATGTGCCGCGTCGTATCCGATTCCCGATGAACAACCAGTAATCAAGATACTCTTACGTTCGCTTGCTTCAGTCATCGAGGTATCGCTTCCTACAAGTGATCTGAGTCGTTACTCACAATAGATCGGGCGTCCCGCCTGGCCCGCTTTGCGGTGTAGCACACGCTGCGGCGCCCGAAGGCAGATATTCACGGGTAAGTGTGGCGCACCACACGTTTCAAAGTTTCCCCGTGAGCAGCTGATCGATAACACGCGACAGGGATGCTTCGCGATCGTTCGTGGCCAGAGACGCGCAGAGGTTGGCGCCGGCGAGCGGCATTGGGCTTTGTGATCGGAATATTTCCAGCGCGACGCCGCCACCGGCAACGAGCGCATCGATGACCTCCGGCGACAACGTGCCGGCCTTCTCCATCACGGGGCATTGCACGACGTTGTGCAGGGCGCTTAGCAATTTCGGGCCGATGAACTGGGGTGGCTTGGCGCCGGAGTTGAGGCGCAGCAATCGCGCCGCGGCATCGGCATAGAATTCGAGGAAGACGTTCCCGCGCCGGAACATCAAGAATGCGTTATGAACCTTGTTGTAGACCCGCCACCGGCTTTCGTCCCGCTGCACCCAGACCTCGCGCCCGATCGCATAAGGCGTGTCGGGCAAAGTGAATGCAGGCGCATCGAAGATGAGGAAATCGGCATCGCACCAGACGACACAGTCGTAGCCATCCGCCAGCCCAGCCTTGAGCCACTCGAGCCGCGCCAAATCGGTGGCGATCACGGTCTGCGTGCGTGTCCTGTCGAGCAGATCGGCATCGACGCGATCGAATAATTCGTCACCGAGCCAGCGGTAATCGTAACCGCAGCGTCTGCCCCAGCGTGCCACCGACTCGATACAGCGACCGAGCCAGGGCATAGGCAATGGCTCCTGATGCGACTGCAGAACCAGGGTCGAGGTCATGGGATCATCTTCCGACTACAAACCGGGGGCCTAATTTAACCCGATCTCATGCCTGATGACCGCTTTTGTTCGTTCAGAGACTGTTGGGACAAGAATACTGGTGCTGGAACAACTGATAATCGGCCCGGCGGCTTTGCCGCCAATTCCCGCCGTTCGCTGATTCTCGTATCTTAAATGTGGCGACAGGCGCTTCGTGGCCAATTATGAATAATCAAGACTACTGCCCGTAA
>JAHEIO010000179.1 GCA_024639325.1 Gammaproteobacteria bacterium | reverse complement strand
GAGCTGATGAGTAAACGACTGTACGACGGCATCGTCGACATCCAGACCGGAGCGGTTGAGGATGTCCACGGGTGGAACAGGGTCGTGACGTGTTCCGACGGCGCCGCCGCGAGCGCAAAGGTCGTTTAATCCCCATATTGCAACAGGATCCCGCGGGATGCGGCAGCCTATTCCAGGCCAAGCAGTTTCTTGCGCCGCACGCTCCACGGAGAAATCAGCCGATCCGCCGTCATCGCGATAAATGCAACGCAGATGCCCGCCACCAGTCCGCGGCCGATGTCGGCCTTGGTCAGCGCGATATAGACCTCCTGCCCCAGATCCCGGGTCCCTACCAGGGCGGTTATGACCAGCATGCTAAGCGCCAGCATGATGGTTTGATTGACGCCAAGCATGATCTCCGGCAGTGCCAGAGGCAACTGGACCTTCCATAGCAACTGCCGCCGGTTGCACCCTGCGGCCGTAGCCGCTTCGATCAGCGCCGGGTCGATCTGCCGAATACCCAGATTACTATAGCGGATCGCCGGCGCCAGTGAATACGCGATGACGGCCAGCATCGCTGAAAAATCCCCCACCCTGAACAACATCACCACCGGCATCAGATAGGCGAACGCCGGTAATGTCTGCAGCGTATCGATGATCACCTTGACCACCCGGTCGGCGCGTTCGTGCCGCGCCGACCAGATGCCGATGGGAATACCAATGATACTGGCGATGAACACGGATATCCCGACCAGATAAAGCGTCACCATGGCCTTGGGCCACTGCCCGGTTACGGCGATGAAGGTCACCAGGCACGACACCAGAACGGCAAGCTTCGCACCGCCCAGACGATAGCCGGAAAGCGCTACCACCGCGACCAGGGCGATCCACGGCAGCGACAGCAGAAATCGTTTGAACGGAATCATGGCGTTTATCAGAAGCCATGACTTCACGGCCTCGATGGTGTCGAAGAAATTGACGTTCAGCCACTGCATCAGGTCGTTGACCATAGGCCCCGTCGTCACCTGCCAATTCTCCGGATAGGTCTGGATTGCCGGCAGCACGGGCCCCAGGGCCCACGTTCCGGCGATGGTCAAGAGCGCAATGGACAGGTAGGGATTGCTTCCTAGGAAAATTCTTGCGTTCTTCCCGTGGACGGGCGGGGGTTTGTGGGCAAAGGCGTGCGAAACACGATCCAGCGCGATGGCAATGAGGGTGATGGCAATACTTGCCTCCAGACCCGCACCAAAATTCAGGCGGCGCAATGCAGTCAGCACGTCTCGTCCGAGTCCCCCGGCGCCGATCATCGACGCGATGATCACCATGTTCAAAGAAAGCATAATCACCTGGTTCACACCCACCATAAGTCCGCCCCTGGCGGAGGGGACCATCACTTTCCACAGCATTTGGCGCTTGGAACACCCTGCCATGTGTCCGAAATCGACGATTTCCGCGGGCACTCTGTGCAAGGCCAGCATGGTGTTGCGGACCATCGGAGGCATGGCGTAGATGATGGTGGCAATCATGGCCGCCACGGGGTTGAACCCGAACAGCACCAGTATCGGGACCAGATAGGCAAACACGGGAACGGTCTGCATCAGATCTAGTACGGGGGTCAGGATCTTTTCGAATATGGGATGTCTGTGTGCGGCGATGCCGAGGGCCAGACCGCCGGCGACACCCAGCGGCACCGCGATAACGATGGATGAGGATGTGACCATCGCGCTTTCCCATTGTCCGAACACCGCAAGATAGAGAAAGCAGGCGGCCACCAGCAGCGCGAGACCGATATCGGCCACGGCAAGGGCTACGACCACCGCACACGCCGTCAATGCCACCCACGCCAGGCGAGGCCAGACCACGACGGCATCACTGCCCTGCCCCTGCAGGAAGCCGGTGGACAGCAGGCTCTTGGCAAGAGTCAGCGGCCACTCCAAGACCCAGGAAACCCCTCGCGTGAATTCCTTGAAGGTGAACAAGCCGAAGGTGGCGTCGTTGTACAACCACTTAACGGCATCGGAGATCCAGAACCTCAGGGGTATGACCCATTCGCGCGGGTACTTGAACGCCCAGGGGATGTACTCCGCGATCCCGTACAGCAAGCCGACGAGAGAAAACAGCAGCAACCATGGTGCATACGTTTTGAACCACGTCCCGAGTGCCGAATCCGCCTCATCGGGATGCCGCAGCGAGGTTGTAAAAGTCACGATCTAGCCCGCCTATCCCCTGCCGATCAGGATGCGCGTGACGTCTTCCTGATTGACCTCACCTATGATCCGCCCCGATTCGTCCTGCACGCCAAATCCGTGTTTGGCGTCGAGGACCCGTTCGGCCACGGCGTCTATCTTGTCGGTTGCCAGCACAAAGTTATCGTAAGCGTGGCCTTCGCGGGCGTCATGGACTATGGACATGACCGTCAGCACCTTCGCACGCGGTACGTCCTTGGTGAACTCGGCCACGTACTCGGTGGCGGGCCGCATCACCAGGTCTTCCGGGGTTCCGACCTGGATGACCTCCCCATCCTTCATGATGGCCATCCTGTCGGCAAGACGAATGGCCTCGTCGAAATCGTGGGTAATGAAGGCGATGCTTTTCTTGAGCACCGACTGAAGGCGCAGAAATTCATCCTGCATTTCTCGCCGGATCAGCGGGTCGAGTGCTGAAAAAGGCTCGTCGAGGAACCAGATGTCAGGCTCCACGGCAAGCGATCTCGCGATGCCTACCCGTTGCTGCTGCCCCCCGGACAATTCCCTCGGGTAATAGGCCTCGCGGCCCTCGAGCCCGACCAGTTCGATGATCTCGATTGCCCGCTGTTCCCGGGTCTTTCTATCCACCCCCTGGATCTCGAGCGGAAATGCGACATTGCCCAGCACCGTCAGGTGGGGCAGGAGCGCGAAATGTTGAAACACCATGCCCATCTTGTGGCGCCGGATCTCGATCAGCTCCTTTGCGGATGCTTCCAGCAGGTTGCTCCCATCAAACAGGATCTCACCGCAAGTGGGTTCGATCAGGCGCGACAGGCAGCGCACCACCGTGGACTTGCCGGAGCCCGACAAGCCCATGATGATGAAGATTTCACCTTCGTGAATCTCGATGTTGACACCCCTGACCGCCCCGATCAGTCCGGCATCCACGACAGCCTGGTGGCTTGGGTTTTTATTCGTGGAGAGAAACCGATCTGCCCCCTGTCCGAACAGCTTCCAGAGGTTACTGCAGGAGAGTTTGACTTTTTTTGGTGCGGAATCTCTTATGTCCAAGGCGGGGATTAAAATGAAGTGTCGTTGCACCCCAACAACGAAAAACGGTCGGGCGTCGAACCCGACCGTTTTTCGAAACTCAGGCGATGAGTCGCGGGATCAATTGCCCCACGCCTGCCAATTACTCTCGTTTTCCTTGATCCAGCCCGCAACCACGTCATCGATTTTCTGGCCTTCGAGATCGACGTTGACGATCAACTGGCTCATGTCGTCGTTGGAGATACTAAAGTCCTTCAGCGCCGCGTAGGCTCCGGGCCATTTGTCTTTCATGCCGGCCCAGGCCACTTTCCAGATGGGTCCCCGGGGTTTGCCGCAATCGTAGGCCATATTCGGGTTGGAACCCCAACTCGGATCCTGGTAGCACTCCGCCGTGTACTTCGGAAACTCGACCCACTCTCCGTCATATTTGGCCGGCGCCCAGTGCGGTGTGTAAACCCACAGCAGGATTGGCGCCTTGCGCTGGTAGGCGGATTCCAGCTCGGCGAAGAGGGCGCCGTCGGTGCCGGCGTGCACGACTTCGTAGTCCAGGCCGAGCGCCTCCGCGCGTTCATCATCGAACCCACCCCAGGTCACGGGACCGCCGAGGTAACGCCCCTTTGGCGCCGTCTCCGGCGTGGAGAATGCCTCGGCGCAGTCGTTCAACGCCTCCCAGTCGGGCAGACCGGGGCACTTCTCTTTCATGTACAGCGGGTACCACCATTCTTCAATCGCCTGCATGCCGGTTTCGCCGACATTTTCGGTTTTGCCCGTAGCGGTCGACGCATCCATGGCGTCGCGACCCGTGGTTTCCCACATTTCCATCGCCACATGCAGGTCACCTTCTTCCAGCCCGGCGAATTGGGCTATATAGTCCGCTTCCACGTATTCGACGTTGTACCCTTTCGCCTTCAACACTTCGCCCATAATCTGCGTGGTGATCAGCTGTCCGGTCCAGTCGTGCAGCGTCAGCTTGATGGGATCTTTGGATTCCGCGGCAATAGCGCCTGCCGACAGCGTAAGCACCGCAGCGCCCAGCGACACGGTCAATGCAACCCGAATGCATTTGAGCATCGTTTTTTCTCCTTTGTGGTTCCTGATGTATGTTATTTGATTTCTATACCTCACGGGTATTTAACCCAAATTGTTGGGAATAATCCACCTGGGACTGAAAAACACTCATGTCCGATTCACGGCCGCAACGCGATAAAGCCCGTAGTTGTAGTATTTAGGCATGGAATCGAGCCTGATATGCAACCAGGGGACGCCCAGTCCGGACGTGCTCAACCAAAGCGGCAGTGCGGACAGCCTGGATTCAACCTGCTCCGATACGACTCGCCACAACAGTTCGATGCGGATGCCGGGTGCCGTGCGAAGGAAACCGAGCAGGTGGGCATGATCGACCTGACCAAGAGTTGGGGTCGGCGCGACGAGCAAGGCGTCATGTCCAATATTGTCGAAGCACACGATGTCATCGGCTGCCGCATCGAATACCTTTCTGAATGCCGTGGAATTTTCCGACTGATTCGCCAGCATCGGTGCGTCGATCAGCACGTATTCGTAAGCGTCGTCGACATTCGCCACAGTCACCGGACGGCTTTCCCAGAAACACGCCTGCATGGGTGCGGCAGCCAGAGTGG
>JAHEIO010000071.1 GCA_024639325.1 Gammaproteobacteria bacterium | reverse complement strand
ACTGCTGCTGGTGTACGGCGCGGCGACGGCGCAGGATCTCGAGCCCAGGCGCTGGTCTCATTTACCGACTGGTATCAACTTCGTCGGTGTTGGTCTCGGCTATTCCGAGGGCGACACAGGCCTCGACCCCGTGCTGAGAATCGAGGACCTCGAATATAAACTGGCCTCTGGCGTGGCATCGTATATGCGGACCTTTGGCCTGTTCGGCAAATCGGCGCGCTTCGACGTGACCGTGCCTTACTTGTCCGGCAGCTGGGAAGGCCTGGTGGACGGGGAGTTCACCAAGGTGAACCGCGATGGATTTGGCGACCCTCGATTCAGGTTGTCATGGTTGTTCTACGGTGCACCGGCCGAGACGCCGCAGGAATTTGCCAAAAGCGAAAAATCCAATACCGTTATCGGCGCCGCCATTACGGTGGCGGTGCCCGCGGGGGAGTACTTCCCGGACAAGCTGATCAACCTCGGCAAGAACCGCTGGGTGATTCGACCGCAGCTTGGCGTATCTCACACACGCGGCAAGTGGACTTACGAACTGACCGGCTCCGTTTTCCTGTTTACCGACAATGACGACTTTTTTAACAACACGGAACTCGAAAACGATCCGCTGTACGCGCTGCAGGGCCATTTGATCTACACTTTCCGGCCCGGGCTGTGGACGTCCCTCAGCACCGCCTACGGCAACGGAAAAGACGCAACAATCAGCGGCGTGCCAAAGGATGCCGAAAGCAAGAACTGGCTGACCGCGTTGAGCATGGGCCTACCCCTATCACGCAGTCAGGGACTCAAAATAACCTATCTCCGAACGAGAACGCAGGTGGACATAGGCTCGAATAGTGACAATCTGATCCTTGGCTATTCGCAGATGTTCTGAGATGAGGTAGTGTGATGATCATGCAAAAAACAGACGTTTCAGTGCTCCTCCTCTGTCTCGGGCTTGTGTGTTTCCAGGTCAGCGCGCAGGAACTTGATTCTCCGGCCGCCGAGGCACCGATCATTCCCGCCGATGAATTCGATCGTGGTACACCGCGAAGAAGCGTCGACGGATACCTGGCCGCGGTCGACAACGGAGATTATGAAACCGCCGCCGAATATCTCGATACCAACAATCTGCTGGGTGAAGCCACAGAGCTGAATGGGACACAGCTGGCGCGCCAGCTATTCGCAGCGCTCAAGCGGGCCGAATGGGTGGATGTCGATGACCCGGTGGACGACCCGGCCGGACGCAGCGACGACGGTCTCCCTGACTATCGCGACTCTCTTGGCGTGGTTCTGCTCGACGGCAAGGAAGTCCGACTCTTCATGCAGAAAGTGCGGCGGAATGATGGTGTTGCGATATGGAAGGTATCCAATGCCACCGTGTCGCTAATACCGCAACTGTATGCGAATTACAGCTACCCGAAATTGGTTGAGTACCTTGCTCGCACAATGCCTGTCGGAGCTTTCCTTGGCTACGAATATTTCAAATGGGTTATCTTGCTGGCGTCGGGCTTGCTGGCGTACATGGCCGTTTTCCTGATAGCGCGTGTGATTCGAAAAGCCCTCGGCGATCCGGAGGCACCCTCACACCGACAAGTATTCCGCTTTATCGCGATCCCCTTCAGCATCTGGGCGGTAATCCTGACCCTGAATGCAGTCGGCACCTGGCTCGGTAGCGGAGTCACGATTGACGCTTGGCGGAAAATTTCTCCTATCCCGATTCTGATCACCGTCTGGATGTTTTTCGGCGCCATCAACCTGCTTCGAGATATCTATACGAATCGCATGCTCAGCCTGGGCCGCCCAGGCGCAGCGGGCCTGCTTGGCCCTGCAGCAAATGCTATCAAAGCGCTCATTGTCATCGGCGCACTGTTGTTTTACCTGGACAAGCTGGGCTTCAACATCACCACTGTGCTGGCCGGCCTTGGCGTTGGCGGCCTGGCAGTTGCGCTGGCGCTGCAGAAACCGATGGAAGACGTGTTCGGTGCTTTCACGCTTTATACTCAGCAGCCGGTAAGAATAGGGGATTTCTGTCGTGTCGGTAGCGAGAGCGGCACCATTGAGGAAATCGGGCTACGGACGACTCGCATGCGGACTCTCGCCAACACTGTCATCGCTATTCCCAACGCCCGGCTGGCCAGTGAGGCTATAGAAAATATTTCGGCGCGCGAGAAAATTCGATACCGATCGGTGCTACGCCTTAAATACGACTCCACTCCGGAGCAAATTCAGCGCGTTCTGGATGGAATCCGCGAGCTGTTCGGGTCCCATGAGAGAATCCTGCAAAGCGGCCATCGGGTTCGCCTCAATGAAATTGCCGATGATGCGTTGCTCGTTGAGGCGCTCGCCTACCTGGATACGACCGACTTCGCCGAATACCTGGAACTCGCAGAGGGCGTGAACATGAGTATCCTTGGGATCATCGCGGCGGCCGGTACAAGTCTGTCGCGACCCGCGAGATCGATTTACATTGAACAAGGCAGCGACAAGGTAATGCCTCAGTCTTGAAGCTCGTAAAAATCCCGTCACGCGGAATTAGTGAACGAGCGTGCGCGTCGGTTTGGACGCCGCGAAGGGACCTGAAAGGACGGACGGCTAACGTTATCGAATCCGTCAGCAGGAGTTTGCCTGCGTTCAAATCGTGGATTAATTAGGAGTATCGTGATGAAGTTCTTTAGGACAACACTGCTAACCGGGCTATTCGTTCTGTTGCCACTGATGCTTCTCTGGCTCGGATTGAAAGAGGTCGGCGGTTTGCTCGAAGCGATGGCGACGCCCATCGCGGATCTGCTTGCAGGTCTGTTTCCGAAAGGCGCATTTGACCATCTGACCGCACCAGGTATCGTTGCCATGGGTTTGATCATTGCCGCCTCACTCGTCCTCGGGTTGGCTGCGAGATCGGCATGGCTTAGCCGCATGGGCCGAAGGATCGAGAATTCCGTGCTAGACAGAGTCCCGATGTATCGCATGCTGAAGATCATCTCCAGCTCCCTTATCGGCTCAGAATTTGGCAATGTCCGTCCCGCCCTGATATCGGATGGGTCCGGCGGCGGCGACCCATGCTACGTAATCGAGACGCACAAGGACGGACGTGCGACGGTCCTGCTGCCGTGGTCACCTGCGTCTTTCGCCGGCAGCATCAAGGTTGTGCAGCAGTCCAACCTCGAATTCCTGAGCTGTTCGCTGGACGAGTATTCACGCTCGATAAGTCAGGTCGGCGTGGGCATAGAGGAATGTCTCAACCAGTCACCGGGGGGAGAAGATGAATCGCCGAAAGACGAGGAACGAGCAAAATGAGAAGACCGAATCTGCGGCGACCATTGACCACAGCAACCGCAGCACTGTTCATTTTTGCGGCGCTGTTTGCCGTTCCATTTTCGGTAGACGCAAAAGATTTGGCAGAACAAGATGCGGAAGACTTTGACGACAAGATCTATCTGAAGAACGGCGACCGAATTACAGGAAATATCAAGGAACTCGATCGTGGAAAACTGCGCGTCAAAACGACAACGATGGACACGATTTATCTCAACTGGATCGACGTCGAGTCTATCGAGAGCAATACCTTCCTGCGTATCGCAAAAACGGATGGCACACTCACCTACGGTCGGGTGCAGAAGTCAGATATGACAGAGAATCTGCAGATATATGACGGCGAAACAATTACCGAGATTCCGACTCTCGAGGTTGCATCTGCGAAGCGACTTCGCGTCAACGATTCATTTTGGCGCCGGATCGAAGGCGATGTCAGCGCCGGTATGGATTACAAGAAAGCCAGTGACATATTGTTAGTCAATGTTGCTTCGAATCTCCGTTTACGCGAAGAAAAATATGAAATTGCATTCGGCTTCAACTGGAACGAAACGACCCGCACTGACGATAACAACTCATCGCGTGCCGACTTGCGCAGTGACTATACGAGAGCCCTCAGGAATCGATGGTTCTGGAAAGCCTCTGGCGGCCTGGAACGCAACCAGGAACTCGGCATCGATTTGCGTGCCATTGTCTCCGGCACGACCGGTAGGTACTTTGTCCAGACGTCAACCATGCGTATTGAGGCAAGCATTGGTCTCGCCGCCAGTTCAGAAGATCGTATAGCCGGAACGACGCAGAAAGGCGTGGAAGGCCTTATTCGTTCATCGTTTGATATCTTCCAACTGAACGTCCCTACGACACGTCTGACAGCCAACATTAATTTTTTTCCGGGCATTACGGAATCGGGCCGAATTCGAGTCAACACCGACATAAACTTGCGCAATGAATTAGTTCGCGATCTCTTTTGGGACTTGTCGTTTTACAGCAGCTACGATAACCAACCGGCCGACGGCTTTAACGGCGAAGATTACGGCATCGTCACGTCACTGGGTGCCTCTTTTTAGCACTCCGTATTCTGTTGAATCTCGAAATGAGTGGAATCAATAGACGTTTGCTCTTCTTGCCGGAGTGCACTCGTGACATTTGCCCGCGCGCCTGTTATTTCCTTATCGCAGCGTTCGTATTCCACGCTTCTGACCTTTTTGCAGCAGATCAGGACTCCAGTTCGGCATCTGCTGCGGACAGTTTCTTCGCTTTGCCCATAGAGCTTGACGCCGACTCGGGCGCCGCCAATGGTGACGCTATCGTACTGCGCGTATCGCCGCTATGGGGCTCTCCATCGAAGAATAATTGGAAGGTCATCCATCTGAACCTACTGACATTCGCCGATACTCCAGGTGGTATTCCGGGCCAGCCAGGCAATCCCGATCCGGCACCTGGCGATCGGGTTTTTGGTGTGGGTGACCTGACGCATGCGAGTTTTTTTACGCCACCATCAAGAGGCAAGACAATCTGGGGCTTCGGTGCAATTCTGAGTATTCCGATCGCGTCCGATAGCAGGCTGGGAAGCGGCAAATGGTCAGCCGGACCCGCATTTCGTTTCGTCTACCGATCCGGTCCTTGGAATCTTGGTGTATTCGGCGGCCAGATGTGGTCGTTTGCCGGTAGCAGCAATCGCGGAGACGTCAGTCAACTGATAATGCGCGGAGCAATCCGCCGGCAATTGCCGAATGACTGGTATCTTGTCTCGGCGCCGATCATAAGCGCGAACTGGAAGGCAGCGGGCCAGAAGTGGCTGGTGCCTTTGGGTGGTGGCGTCGGCAAAGTGTTTCGATATCGCTCAAATCCGTGGGCCTTATCGCTGCAGGGCTACTACAATGTCATCAAGCCGGACGGAGCACCCAACTGGTCAGTAAGACTGGCGCTGATCGCGCCCTTACAATTTGGAATCAAGAAATGAGAAAAACCGCATACGTCCCAAGATTTCTCTTTCTAACGGCATGCCTTTTGTTTTCATTTGCGGAAACCCGGGCGCAGGATTCTCCCGCAACTTCGGTCCCCTTTGCCTACAGCGCATATTTCGGCACCGGTTGGTACCAGATTGGTGACGGCCGTGACGTGTATGTCTTTCGCTACGCTCCGCGTTGGGAAATGCAGGAAGCAGATTTTGCCGAAGACGGATCACGCACGATTGGCATCGAGTTCCGCTTTCCGCTCACGTTCGGGCTCGAAAACTTTTCTTCTAATGATCTCCCTGGATCCGTGGACCCGGACAACCTGAAAAGCATGAGTGTAACGCCCGGTGTCGATATCATTATTCCGATCAGCCAACGCTGGTTGCTACGACCATTTGCAGCCGCCGGCTGGGGCCAAGCGCTGGACAACAGCGACTCGGTCATAATCTACTGGGCTGGTGTGAAAAGCCGCTACTCATTTCAGCATGGCAAGCTCGACTGGGCATTGCTCAATTCAATTACCTATGTCGGCCACACGCCGAGCATCGGATTTGACGATGACTTCTGGCCGATAATGGCGGGCCTCGAATTCGACTACCCGCTTGGCAACCGGAAGCTGGGCGGCGAGCAATTATTTCTAAGTTGGCATGGAATGTACACGACCTTCCAAAAAAGTCTGGATCAGCCGATTGGCGATGGGTTAAGCCTGGAGATCACCGATGAATGGGAGTTCGGATTCTCTATTCATAAAGAAGAGGAACCCATCAAGATCTGGTTCATGAAGTTCCATCGTCTGGGCCTGGCTTACCGCGTTTCCTCTTCGGGCGAGCTTGAAGGTATCAGCTTTGTCCTTCGAGGAATTTTCGATCGTTAACATTCACTTGAGCGACACAAATAGCCAGAATCAGTAGATGATCGATTTATTGCCAGATCTGATCCCCTTGCTCGGCGTCGACGTGCTCAATCCCATGCTGTTTGCACTGATGCTGGTTGCCATCGGCACAAGCAGGCCATTCGCGAACAGCATCACATTTCTCGCCGGGCATACCGCTTCGTATTTCGTGTCGGGAATTCTAATCGCGCTGGGACTCGACCGGATTCTCGATCGACTGGATAATCCTCTACCTGTCGATTTCATACTTGAATTGATAGTCGGGCTTGCTTTGTTATGGACAGCACTGGCAGCTCGTGATGGCAAAGCCAGCGAACAAAAGGAACCAGCGGCTCAACTGACGCCCGTTTATTGCTTCGGCTATGGCGCAGTAATCAATTTCATCGGCGTTCCATTCGCAATGCCGTATTTCGCCGTTGTCAACCAGGTTCTCAAAGCCAATTTATCGGTCGAGTCTTCAGTGCTCGCATTGGCGATATACAATGCCGCTTACGCATTGCCATTCCTGCTGGTACCGATCGCCGTCGCGTTGATAGGCGAGCGCAGCAAACCGATGCTGGAGCGGATCAACGAGGTACTGGTCAAGCTGGTCGACACGTTTATGCCGATACTGTTACTGCTTGCAGGCATCGCCCTGACTGCCGATGCGCTGTCGTATCTGATTACAGGCGAGGCGCTCTGGTAGCGCAACGCAACGGCGGCTCCGTCAATTGACTCTCTTCGATTAGATTGAGTCCGGTCAGAGACCCGGCATTGTGTAAGTCACGTTAAATCGATATGAGTTCTCGACCGCTGGACCTTTCCAACTGTCATAAACAGCGGTTGTCTGGTACTCAAAGTAGAAATTCCAGGATCCTTTCTCCTTGACAAGTACTTTGCCGAGACGCACACCGATGGGCACCTTCCATTTTTCTGAATCCCAGTCGTACTGAATGACCATGTCGCCATTGCCAATGTACCAGCCACTGCCCAAACGGTAATTTAAGAATGGTGCAATGCCAAGTGGATTCGTATCACTGGTCCCAGGCGACAGGGCCGCCGGATCAACGGAGCGCCATGACTGGGTCAGCAAGACCCCGTAAAACCATTTGCCTTTGGCATTCACCAAGGCGGTGGCAAGTCCGTAGCCCCACTCGTCTCTTGCCACTTCCTTGTCGCCTGGCGTCGTGATCAGCGGGCCGATACCGAATCTGCCCGTACCCCAGTCCCATTTCTTGGGAATGATCAGGCCGAAAACCTCCGTATTTCCCATACCTGACTGACCCTGGGAATTCTCATAGTGACGCAAGGTCACGCGCGGCAGGATGGTGAAGTTCTCGAACGACAGCGGCGCAACGATACGTAGCTGAACGTAGTCGGTCGCGCCATCAGGTCTCGTCTGATCGTTACCGATATCATCGTTGAAATAGTCAGGCATTGTTTGATACGCGAACTGGAATGACCACTGCGTCGCAGTCGAGTCAAGTGCCTTGGTTTCCGCATCACTATCTTCCGAGTAAGCAGTTTGAGCGGGTGCCAAAATAATCGACGCGACAAGAGTGGCGATTGGTAACGATCCGAATTTCATACACTTTCCCTTCATTTATCTTTCAGGCCCTTTGTGCCTTGATCCTATTAGAATGTTGCCTGAATGAACAGTACCGGCCCGTAATACTCGAAGTCGAGCTCACCGTTCAGATCCGAGCCCGTAGACTTGACGTTGGTATTGAAATACCGGACCCCGATGCCACCGCCGAAATGCCTCGAGGGCTGCCAGGTCACGTCTGCGTCCGCTTCGACGATCGAACCGTCGATCGAATCGATCTCGAGGGCAAAACCGATGACCTGGAGATTTAACGCCAGGGACGGTGATATCGCATACGCATAAGACAAGCCGAAATGTGGCAGAGGCGCTGTGACGTCTTCCTGTTCCGCGCCCGTGGTCGCGGCAGGGCAGCCCGGTGGCGTCGTCGGTATTGTGGTGAGGTCACACACGTTGCCGCTCAATTGGAGCCCCAGATCAAGACTCGCAACATGCAGACCACCCTTGAGCTGCAGGTCCATTCGATCGCTACGCATCAGTGAGAATCCGTAGGTCAGCCGGAAGACGCCGGTGTCGAAACTGGTAGCGATCGCGCCGTTCTCGATATAGGTGTCGCCAACCTGCAGCGGCGGCGAGAATGTCCCAGATTCGCCACCGTCACGATTCAGCGAAAATCCCTCAAGTTCCAGTGTATTGCGTCGCGAAATCCGCCATCTTACGCCGCCCCAGGCAACACCTTTGCTGTCCTCGACGCCGAGCTGGTCCTCGATAGAGATCGGCGGAGCTGGCGGCCCCTCCGTGGGGTTGATGTTTATCTTCGTGTCGACGCTTGCCCAGAATCCACCGAGATAGACTTTAAATGGATCATTGACCTGATCGTAACTATTTTCTGCGGTCGCAGTCAGTGGGAACAGCAGGGAAAGGGAAGCGACTAGAACTAGCTTTTTGTGTGAGTACATTAAAGGTGTATCCTGTTTGATTAACCTGGGTTCGAAGCAATTTCTGGTTTCTTGCACGTCCAGTGGATTGCATCTATCAGTGCCTGGTCGTCAACCGGTTTCCGAAAGTAGCCTGAAGCACCCATCCGCTTTACCTGTTCGCGTGTTTCAGGGGTGTCATACGCGGTGATATAGATCACAGGAATAATGAGTCCAAGTTCTTTCAGGCGCAGCGGAAGCTCGAGACTGTTCATTCCTTTTGTAAACACATCCGCAACAATGCACGCAGAATTGCACTCTATTGACGTTGCCAGAAACTCATCCGCGCAAGAATAGGCAGATGCCTTAAAGCCCGCTGCAAGCAACAGGCGTACCAAGGCACGTCGAGACGATTCTTCATCGTCAATGACATAGACCTGTAACTGTTCGCGGGTGGCATTCATTGCAACTAGGTTTTCGCAAAGGGAACCGAACCGGGTGGTTCGCACCTCACAAATCTGTGAGGCATTGATTAGACGCCAATGCATCGCTGATGGATATTGGACCTAGGGCCTATAGTAGAATCCCTTATGCAGGCTTCAGATGATTCCGGCTTTGGTGCACAGCCTTACGAGATTTGCCAGCGAGCCCGCGCCGGTTTTCTTCATTACTTGGGCCCGATGTGCCTTGACAGTCTTTTCGGCGATGCCAAGCTCGGCCGCTATCTGTTTGTTCAACGCACCCTTTATAACGTGTTGCATGACCTGCATTTCGCGCGGTGTCAGTGACGAAAGCCACTTGATCAAGGCAACCTGACCCCGGGCGCCAACAAATGCTGATTCTATGGCCCGAAGGAGAACTTGTTCATCGACGGGCTTTGTCAGAAAATCGACCGCGCCCTGCTTCATAGCAGCGACACTTGCTGGAATGTCACCATGCCCGCTCAAGAACACCAAGCCCAGCGGGAGCTTGGTGCGCACCAGTTCCTGCTGCAGGGCCAGGCCATTCATGCCGGGCATCGCAAGGTCCAGCACGGCACAGGCAGGTTCCGCGCCGTCGGCACGATTAAGAAATTCTTCCGCAGAGGCAAATTCCTCCACTTTATAACCCGCATTAGTCAGTAGGCGGCGCAGACTGCGCCTTACCGACCTATCATCATCTACTACAAACACTTTCCCCGCTATCGTGGTCATACGTGTCCCTTCCCATTTGCGAACGGGAGCGTGAAGCAAACTTCAGTCCCGCTGGAGCCTGTTCGCTCCACCCAAATCCGACCACCATTCCGCTCGACAATGCGCCGGCAAATAGCCAGGCCGATTCCAAGGCCCCCGTTCTGGCTGGAGACAAAAGGTGTAAACAGTTTGTCGAGCAAATGCGCATCAAAACCGGGCCCATCATCCAGTACGCTTACCCGTACCTCGTCGTCGCTGGCTGCCGCAGAAAACCGGATGTGGCGCTCGGAACGTGGCTTGGCATCCAGAGCATGAACCGCGTTCATGGACAGGTTCATGATGACTTGCTGAACTTGCACCTTGCTCCCCTGGGCCAATGGAATATTTGGAGCCAAATCCATTTTTACTGTCACATCACGCGCGCTGAACTCACCACTCAATAACCTGGCGACAAATTGGATCTCTGAACAAATATCGACTGGCACTGACTCATCAGTTTCCTCACGCAGCATGGCACGCAAGCCATGAACAACTTCACCGGCGCGCTTATCGTCCGCGATGATGTCCTCGAAGATCTCACGGATTTCCACAAGATCGGGATCATTTTTGGCCAGAATGCGTCGCCCTGCCTGAGCGTTACTCAAGACCGCCGACAGCGGCTGATTCAACTCATGCGCCAAGCCAGCAGCGACCTCACCCAGAGCGACCGCACGACTCACGCGATCCAGGTCTCGGCGAGCCTGCAGCAAATCTCGCTGCGTTTCGAGCCACTCATTCAGCAACCGAAATGTCAGCGCGGCGACAATCGCCAGAAAAGCAAAACCAATCATGTAAGGCATGCGAATGAGGCCCATGTCTACCAACGGCGTATGAACGCCGGCCAGCAAAATGAAGAGGATGCTACTGCCACCGATGATAATGGCACGTTTGTGTCGGTCCCGGCGCCAGGAGCGCCAGGTTGCTTGCGTGAGATAGACAAGTATAAGAAGAGTCGCCACATCACCCCACATATTAATAGGATAAACGATGCCGCTGGGATGGCTGAATTGCTCACCCCAAAACGTCTCCGATCGGCCGATAGTCGCTAATTCACTGAATACGCCACCATCCGACGACAAGAAACTCGTTATCAATGAAATTGTCCAAAGGAGAGCAATCACTCCGAGCAACCAGTGTGAACCCGCTTGCAGATACACGCGTATGAACCAGAGCAGTGCCATGAGTGTTACAAAGATCGCAAAGGTGCCGAGCTTCATAATGAAGATGTACTGATCAACATCGGTTGTCGACAGCAACACCATCTCCAGAATGACATTGCAGCCTACCGCCGTGGCCATAACAACGATAATCAGGTAGTCGATTCTGCGAGTTCCACGCCACCACAGCACCATGTGAAGAAAGGCGAAAACGAAGCACAGCGTCGCACACATGGACCACAGGACTGTCAGGATGCTAATTGTTGAGGTCAATGTCGGCTGTAATTCCTGTCCATGAAGAATGCGCTTAAGTATAGAGCGTTCAGCAATTCTTCGTCCGCCTCCAGGACAGCAAGATAACGCAGCTCCGGGGTCTGCTCGGCCACCACCTTCTTGAGATCGCTGGTTTCTGTTTCATCTCTTCTCCTCAGCTTAGAATGACAAGAACCCTCCTTTCAACCGGCGCTGGATCTGTCCCGGTGGCGCTGACGGCATACGCGCGGTGAGACCTGACACCGGCATCAAAAAGTGAGAGTACTCGGACCTGAAGCGATTCTGCGGCGATTGGAGAAGGGACTGGTCAGATTGAATTGTGAACGAAGTTAGTGATTGCAAAGCCGCAAATTCGTATCCGACCCTCTCTCCGAACCGCTTATTCAACAAGTATTCATCTTGAATTCCGTCCAGGCGTTCGTCGCGAACCGAATCTTGCGTACTTTCGAGAGGTTCGCAGATTTCTTCGCCTGCCAGAGATCGTACCGGATGAACTCGCCCGGGTGCGGGGGATTATGCATAGCCATCAATGACAGTCCTCATAGTCCAGTACATATACGTTGCCGTCTCTAAACTCGAAGGTCAGCCTCCAATCCCCACTGCCCCAAAGCCAGGTTGGCTCGCACAGTCTTACACCAAAGCAAACCCCATCTTCGTGGCTGCCGCCAGCGGTGCTGCTATAGAAGTCACCGGCGGTATCTTCCAAATTATCCGCATTGCGTAACGCAACGGCACTGGCTCAACATTTCCTTGAGCAAGGGATATGTGAATTGAAGATCGTCGTGAGTACGATGTTCGTGTAGCGCCTTCAGAATCTCTGTTTGGTGCGATTCCCACGACCAAAACGGCACTTCCATGTATGCCCGAGGATCACTCGCTTCAATGTCAAGAAAGCGCGCCCCATTATATCCTCTAAGATCCTCACCGAGGGTGGCAAGAATCTTCTTGTAGGCCTCGTGCGTATTTCGAAGAACAATCCTGAACTGCTGTGTGATCGTTGACACACAAGCATGAGCGTCGTCAATAATGACGGTACCAATGTCGATCTGACTTGTGCTGACTCCAAAGACCGATCTGCCATTAAAAAGCTTGTAAACGTTCACCACACAAATCTTCTCGCCAGCCACGTAGTCGGGGTCGCGGCGATCATCAGTCACTTCGATGCCGAGCGCAGCTGCTTCCTGAATGACTTGCTGCATAAGCTGGTTGTCTGGCGACACATAAAGTGCCGGCCCCTTTCCCTCATTCAGGGAGCTTTGGAGGAGCAGCAATCCGACCAGCGTCTTGCCGCTACCCACATTGAGTTTGATGACGTTGTCGTTTGCGTCACGCGCGTCAAACCAGCAGTTCATAACCTCGGTCTAAATATCTCGAGGGAACGAGAAGTTGGGGGCTCGATTCAGAGTGAAAAAGATATCGCGCGGGTGGAGAAGTACTTCGTCATCCCCGTCCAGCAAGTCGGAAAAATCAATCGGCATACTTACAGATCTCCGGATATTCTATTCGTCGATGAGATCTGCTAAACAACAAACCTCTATTTCGTACTCATGTTTTGGGCGCCAAGCACGATCGTTGCCGTCCGCCGGCATCATTTTACACACCAATTGAGCCCAAAGTGCCCGGGCCCATTGACTACAATTCTCGATTCCCGCGGCCCACCAACTACGCCGAGTTGGAGCCCGTGCCATGCAAGGCTCGACGTCTCGGCTGTATTCAAAGGGTGACCGGTCTGACTTAACCAAAGGACCTCAGTTGATTCTAGTGAGACCCCGATTCACGCGCCAAATCGTAGAACAAAAGTGAGGCTAAAACTGAGCATACTCAGAAAGCCCTTTGGACTCAGTTGGTTACTTTCGGTTGATCTAACTCGTTGAAACCGGTGGTCATAGGACCCTGTAAATCAATAGGTTACACGAGTGCCCACCTCAGCGACTCGGATTGGGAAGCTGATGTTCTACCATTGAACTACACCCGCAAATCAGGGAGTTACGTCTCACTCGGGTCTGGCTGAGCATAAAAGTGAGAGTACTGGGATTCTAAGCGATTCTGGGGCGATTCGAGAAGCTCTTTACCGTGCGGATGCAGACTACGCGACGATAGCGTCGCGGCCGAGATAGAACTTCAATCCAGCATCAGCAGAATCCGGGCGTTAATTCCCGAGCTGTCCCCTTGCAGGCTTTCGCGGTCCAGCGAGATGTAACGGTAGTTCAAACCTAGATGCGCGCTCCTCGTGAACCACCAGTTCACACCGAGTGACCAGATGTCCATCTCGCCGCCATCCAGCGTTCCGTCGGTCAGGTCGGTGTTCGAGTAACGAAATGCGAGTTCGACAGCGCCCCACCCGCCCTGGTTTACCGGCCTGGCCACGGGCAGCGGGTCGAATACACCACTGCGCTTGCGATAGGCACGCGACTCGCCGGTGACAGCCCAGGAACCGGTGACATGATAGCCGCTGAAGAAGGGGTTGCCCGACTGCGGCGCGTTGACATCGGTCCCGACGTACTCGAAGCCAAGCCAGTACGGCCCATTGCGCCAGTAGGCCTCCAGGCTGTAGGTCATCTGATCGTCTGCTGAGATCTCCCCGGTATCGACGTAACGCGGCGCATTGTTGAATTCCGGTGTTCTTCTTACCTGGACCGGCTGCTTCAAATCCGAGTACCGCAAGCCGAGACCAACGTGGAACAGGTTACTCTCGTTCTGAAAAACGGCTGGCGCCCAGGTCGTACGACCCACAAACACGTTCGCGGTGTCGCTGAATGACTCGCCCGAATCGATCCAGTTGTTAAATGCACCGACGGCCCAGCTGATGTTATCCGAGGCCGCTGCCCCGGAGAGAACGAGGCCGTGATTGCGCGACGGGAGCAGCGCATCGATGAAGGCGCCCCGCTCCTGCATGGGCAGGTACGCGAGACCCATCAATCGCTCCATTGAGATGGGCTCCTTCTGCTTGCCAACACTCAAGTTCAGATCGGCTAGCAGCGGTATGTCGAGGCGGTAGTCGGCAAAAGAAAATTCTTCATCGGCATCGACGTCGAATCCCTTGTCATACGCATGGGTCATGGCAAACACCGTGTAACGCCACGGTCGCTTGAAATTGAGGGTGCCGACCACGCCAAAGCGTGCAGCACGAATCTGACCCCCTTCGAAATCCGAGAGATCGTCTACCTGGTCCTCGCTGTCGCCGTCCTGGCTCAACCAGAACTGGCGATCCAGCAGGAGCGCGCCGATAAAAAGCCCGGAGACAGGCTTCGTTTCAAATTTATTCCACTTCCTGGTGTCGTAGTAGCGAATCGGCACGGCAATCGGCGGGGGCGTGTACGCCTTCCATTGGCGCGGTTTCGTCGCTGCCTCGGGGGCGGCAACCGGTATCGCCTGCAGCTCGTTCTTGACGATCACGCCTTCCCGGATGGCAAAGCGCGCATGTGTCTTGGTATCCAGCAGTACGTCGACGTTTTCGCGTGGATCCTGATCGAGAATCACAAAGCTGGGGCGGGAACCCAGGGCCAGTTGGCCGAACAGGAAACCGCCGTTCGCGTCTATGGCGACATTGCCCGGCTCTATGACCAACTCATCCTTTGTGACGACAGATAGTTTGCCGTCAACAATGAGCACGTTGACGGCAAGATCCTGCGCGGCCGCGTCGCGACCAACCAGCCGGGCATTCGTGATGATAATCCGTTCGGGCTCCGCGGCGATGGCAATCGGAGCCGCGATGCAAGCCGCCAACAGCGTGACCATAAGCAACTTACGACCGACGTTCATCCTACTCGGCCGGTTTTGCTGCCGGGAAGGTCCAGCGTCCATCCAGAATCTCCGGTCCCGGCTTGTACATCCTGACGATGTAATTCCATCCCGGCACGATCGGCAGGAAGTTGTCCGCCTTGGGGTCACCGCCAAAGTGGATGGTGACACTACCGTCTTTGGCCTTCTTGGCGGTGACGTTATTGAACGAGTAGGCGTTGTACTCGTTGACCGGCATATAGCCCTTGTCATCGTAGAGAGTCACGGACCAGAAGCCATACACCGGCACGTCCGTCACGGTGAGTGTGTAAGGGGTCTTGCCGTCGTTCATTTCGGGGACCGCGTTCGCGTAGGTGGCAGCCTCCGCGGGCAACCCGCCCCAGCCAAGTGCCGCGCCCAGCAACCAGTAGACCGGATCCAGCTCCTCTTTCTTGCCAAACATCTTGGATGAGTCCGTGGCAGTGGCGGCAACCATGTTGACCGTCTCTCGCATCTGCTCCACTTCCTCTTTGTTCCAGTCGGGTATTTCGAACTTGCCGATGTCCGCCTGTTCGAAACTGACCGCGTCCTGGAGCTGATACGCTTCCTTCATATCCTGCTCATCGTTTGGATCCATAAAGGTCCGAATGGCCAGAAGCACATACCGGGTGCCCGCCTTCTCCTCTGTCAGAGTGCCGGTCCTCGGACCATAGAAACTCCAGATCGAATGGTCCTGACTGACGATCATCAAGGACTGATAGCGCCCCCCCGTTTCCGGCAAAGTGATCGTGAGCGGCGATCTAAGGTCAAATACGCCGAATGAGTACAACGTGTCCCGGTTACCCCGAATGGTAATCTGGTTGTCGACGTCGTAGGGCTGCCGGTTATGGTGGAACTTCCCTAAGATGTCGAAGCTCTCGATATAGCCTTTCATCTGAATGTCCGACTCCGCGCGGACATAGTTGAAGGCAGTGACCGTAGGGGCATCCGCGGCGTGCGCCGGCGCGACGACACAGATTGCCGTCCCCGCCATAAGCAAGGCCGGCAGGACTCTAGATAGTTTCATTCTCATTATTGCTACTCCTGTCAAAGTGACGTTTCTTGCTTATTCAACCAGTTCAATTTCACTGGGACGCCAGGTCTTGTCGATCCATGGCTCGAGCGGTCCGTACATCCGCAGTGCAACGAACCAGCCCTTGCCCGGCACGGTTGCCAGCCAGTTGTTTTCATAGCCTTGCGGTGGTTTGGGCCCGAAATAAATGTCGTAAGAGCCGTCCGCGTTTTGCCGGAGGCCCTCGGTCTGGCTGCCGACGGTTGGGAACCTCTGGACGGTCTGAAGCTGCGAGCGGGTCTGGTTGTCATACATCGTCAACGCCCAGAAATCCTTCGCGGGGGGATTCGGCGGAATATGCACCTTGTACGTCTTGGATCCGTCCAAGGGCTGCTTGCGGGAGTCGACGTACGCCATGCCGTAGTCCGAACCGATCCCGGGGACGCTGACCGCCATCGCCGGCGTGACCGCGGTATAGGGATAGTGGAATGTCACACGTGCGTCGGAATTCATCGTCTGACCGTCTTTACCATTGAAGAACACGTTCTTGTCCACCCAGCCCATCATCCAGGCACTGTGGGTATCGGGATAGACCTCGATACCTTTCATCGTCCCGTCAACCCGCGGATACCAGACGATCGAACGGGCCGCGGCATTAGCGATCGCAATAGCATCGGTAAGGATCTTTTTCATGCGCGCGTCGGGCGCGAACGGCTTGCCTTTTTCCATGCCGATCGAGGCAAACAGGCCGCGGGTCTCGGGATCCAGCATGTCCAGCGGTTCCTTCTGGATCACTTCGTTGAGGTGCTCGTAGAAGTTGTAGTCGTTGGCGTGGATCGTATTGAAGGCGTTTCCGGAGACGCCGATGAACTCCATCGCGGGTGGATTATCTTTACTGGCAAGCGGGTAGAGGCGAAGGTTCTCCTTTACATTCTTCTCGGCTGCCTCGAGACCGTTCGCAATGGAGGCCCGCATGAATACCCAAACGTCATAAGTCCTCGGCCTTACGACAAAGTAGCCTTCCGGCACCTCACCTTCGTAACCGGGAGGGAGAACGAGATACTTGCCACCCTTCCCTTTGTCCGGGCCGGCGGGGCCGATATCCTGCACATAACGGAACCAGGCATCATTGAAGGCACCGAGCATGCCCGCCGGCGCTTCCATTACTGTCGGGCCATCCCGCTTGAGGTCGAGGTTTGGCAGGACGTACATCGTCGAGGTATTCCCGGTCAGGTACAGCGACTGGGAGTCCATCAGCTTGTCGAAGTAGATAACCTGGTGCGCCTCGGCTGCGCCCTGGCTGTGAGCGCCGTGGATGAGCCCCTGTAAAGACGCTCCGGGCATGCCCTTCAGGAACGCATCGACGCCGCGCATGGTGTCGAGGTAGTCGTAGATCCTGTCGGCCGTCTCCGGATACGGAGCGCCGTCAAGGAATTTCAGTGTGCCGATTGACGTCTCCACCTCGTTCGGGGTGGAAATCGAATCCAGCACCTCCTTGCTGACCTGCGCGGAAACTGGCAGGCATATTAATTGTGTCGCGACAATCGCGATCACTAGTGATGCTGGTCTTATCATTTTTATCTTCCTGTTAGTCACTTACGTATTAGGTTCGAGGCGCCTTTCTCGACGTATTGGGCGCCATAGAGTGTCGATACCCAGATCCGGGCCAGCGCCTCCTGAATCGGTTTGGGCTGCTTCCTCGGGCGCTGCCCGAATGCATCAATGAACGTGTACGCATTGACGCGATTTAGCGCAAAGATGACAGGGGGAGTATCGAAGGTGGCTATCAAGCCTTGTGCCTGGTCGGCCTGTATACGCGCATTACCGGCATCATCAAACGCACTGAGGAACTGACCCCAGCTCTTCTCAAATCGTTCGTCAGTGGTCGAGGCATCAGCCACCGCTCGCAAAAATGGCCCATGCTGATAACACGATTGGGTTAACCCTTGAAACGACTCATTCAGCAAGGCCACGGGGTCGCCGACGCCCTCGAGCCAGATATTCGCGGAAGCGAAAATCTCTTCCGCCAGCATATGCAGAAGCGTTTCCATCATCTTGTGGATATCTTCGAAATACTGGTAGAACGCCGCTCGTGATAAGCCCGTTGAGGCCATCAGCGAATTGACACTCAATTCCC
>JAHEIO010000018.1:21927-57453 GCA_024639325.1 Gammaproteobacteria bacterium | reverse complement strand
CCACCGCGGCTTCCGTGAACGCGACGTCGACCGCATCGAGCACCACGAATATCAGGGCGCACAACAGGCTGTATATTCCGAACAGCATGGCGGCACCGAACAGGGACCGCAGCCGCACGATGCCAATGGCCAGCACGGTCAACAATGCCAGTAGAGCCAGATCGACCAGCGCCTCCATCAATCCCGCTCCAGGTGTTTTGGCTTCAAACCGCCGTGGAGCGCCGACTTGGCCAGGGCATGCGTTGCGGTGGGGCCGGTGAGCACCAGAAGGACGAATATCATGATCAGCTTCACCGAGTTGAGCGACCAACCGGACTGAAACAGCAGCCCCAGCAGCACCAGCCACGCACCGAGTGTCTCACCACAGCCCGCGGCGTGCAGGCGGGTGAAAAAATCGGGCAACCGGATCAGGCCTATGCCCCCGATGATGATGAACGCGGCACCGCCGATCAGACACAGCGCGGTGGCGATATCCAGAACAACGCTCATCTATTCGTTTTCATTCCGGTGTGTGGAGGACTGTTTGCCCAGGTCCTGATACTCGAAGAATTTGAGTACCGCGATTGTGCCTATGAAGTTGATCAATGCATACACCAATGCGATATCGAGAAAATCCGGCCGCTCCATGAGAAATCCAAGCACCGCGATCATCAGTACGGTCATCGTGCCGAACACGTTCACGGCGAGTATGCGGTCGTACAATGTCGGTCCGTCCAGCCCGCGGTACAGGGCGAGCGCCATGCCGACGACGATGCCCAGGGCGGTGATCATATATATCATCGCTGTCCGGACCTCGGGTCCTCGGGTTGGGGGCGTTCGACAGCGCTGACGCGCCTGTCCATTTCCCCGTCCAGCAGCGCTTCCGCGGGATCGGCCGCCAGTGCATGTACCTCGATCTCATAGCCCTCGAGGTCGATGGACACGGTGCCGGGCGTCAGCGTAATGGAATTGGCATAGATTACCTGTCCCAGCTCCGTCTTTTGCGAGGTGCGCACCCTCAACAGCTTTGGCTGAATAGGGAGATTGGGATCGATGATGCGCCGCGCGACGTCGATATTGGATTTGACGACTTCACCGCCCAGCCAACCCCAGTACAGAATGAGCCTGATCGGGTGAAGGTGGAGGGGATGTTCCTCGTGGTCGACCAGATCCATGCGTTCGCTGATGTACCAAACGAGCAGGCAGGATGCCGCGCCCAGGCCAAGCAGGAGGGGAGTGTAGTGGCCGGACAGCAACAGCCAAATGATTGCCAGAAAGATTAACAGATAGAGCGAGCGTGCCATGGACCGATCAATAGCGTTCCTGTACGGCGGTTATTTTTTCGAATATTACCGCAATGTTACACGCCGTCGGGCGGATCCACACATTCCATTTGATGATTGGTACGGTTAACTTTGAATTGTTTGTTACGTTTCGTAACATAATTTGCTAATCTTGCCCTTCGTTATGAAAACCACGCCCAGCCGTCATCCGCGGGAGCGACTCATACTTGTCGTCGCGATTACGCTGTTGTTGTTTGCCACGCCGTTCATCTTTTCCTGGGCGCGGGATAACAGTCCATGGTACCTCATATATCTGCTCTGGTTTTTCGTCATAGTTCTCAGTGCCTGGCATTCTTTGACTCGACGAACCGATGACTTTTAGCCTGACTTATCTTTTTCTGGCCGTAATCGGCTATTTGTCGCTGCTGTTTCTTCTTGCCTATGCGACGGAACTCGGAAAGGTTCCGAAGCGGATAATATACCATCCCGTGACCTACGTTTTATCCCTGGGTGTTTACGCGACATCGTGGAGTTACTACGGCAGCGTCGGATTCGCCGAATCCCAGGGTTACAACTTCCTCGCTGTCTACGTGGGAGTGACGATCGCATTCATCTTGCTACCGGTGCTGCTGCAACCCATCCTTCGGCTGGTGCGCGAATACCAGTTGACTTCGCCGGCCGATCTGTTTGCGTTCAGATACCGAAGTCAGCTTGCCGGCATTGTCGTGACTTTGTTCATGTTGGCCGGGACCCTGCCGTATATTGCGCTGCAGATCAGAGCCGTTACGGAATCCATGCGGGTACTCACCCAGGAGGCGGCCCCAAAGGTTCTGGCGCTCGGATTTTGTGTCATCCTCACCCTGTTCGCCATACTCTTTGGCGCCCGCCACATTTCTTCCAGGGAGAAACATGAAGGACTCGTGGTGGCGATCGCGTTCGAGTCACTGGTGAAACTGCTGGCGCTGCTAGTGGTTGGTTTTTTTGCCGTGTTCGGCGTATTCGGGGGGCTGGGGGGAATGAACGCCTGGCTGGATGCCAACCCGGAGGCGCTGCAGGCACTGTACCAACCCGTACGGGAAGGCCCGTGGATCAGCATTATTTTTCTTTCATTTGCCGCGGCATTCCTGTTACCAAGACAGTTCCATATGACGTTTACGGAAAACATGAACCCCCGTGCGCTGCCCTTCGCGAGCTGGGCCTTCCCACTCCTGTTGCTGCTGTTGAACCTGGCCATACCCCCGATCCTATGGGCGGGTCAGGTCATCGATGCGCCAACCAGTCCGGACTACTACGTACTCGGAATCACGCTCAACAGCGGGTCCAACTGGTTGCCAATCGTTGCTTTTATCGGCGGCGTATCGGCCGCCAGTGCAATGGTTATCGTCACCACCGTGGCCCTGTCGGCCATGTGCCTCAACCATATCATTCTACCGGCCAGTTACCCCGACCCCGCCGTGAACCTATATCGGTGGCTGCTGTGGGGAAAGCGCATCGTCATCGCTGCAATCATCCTGGCCGGCTACGGATTTTACGTGGTCCTGGAGCACAACCAGGGACTGGTACAGTTGGGTCTGATTTCGTTTGTCGCGGTGGCACAGTTTCTTCCCGGCGTCGTCGGGGTGTTGTACTGGTCTCGAGCCAATCAGCACGGTTTCCTTGCCGGTCTCGCGGGCGGTGTTCTGGTGTGGCTCGCCACGCTCATCGTTCCGCTGCTCGAGCAGGCGGGGCAGCTCCGTACCGGGTTTACTCTGACCCCCTGGCTGGAGTACACGGGTCAGGACAAGTGGACTTTCGTTACCTTCTGGTCGCTGACGGTGAATTCGTTTCTGTTCGTCGTCGTCTCGCTGCTTACGCGACAAAAACCCGAGGAAATAGAGGCGGCGAATGCGTGCACCCGTGAACTGCAGGCCACCGGTGGCGGCGTGTTGAGAGCGCGGTCCACGGGAGAAATCTCACAACAGCTCGGGCGCATGGTAGGAACGGATATGGCCCAAAAGGAGGTCTCGCGTGCGCTGGAAGACCTGGGTATGCGCCCCGAGGAGGCCAATCCCGCGGAACTGAGGCGGCTGCGGGACCGAATCGAGCGGAATCTGTCCGGATTGCTTGGGCCCGAGATGGCGCGCGCCCTGGTCAATCAGCAACTGCGGGTCGATCATGCAACTCAGAACGTGCTCGCCGACACCATCAGAATCATCGAAACCCGTCTAGAGGATTCGAGGATGGAATTGAGGGGCGTCGCCGCGGAGCTGGATACATTGCGGCGATATCACCGGCAGGTACTGCAGGATCTGCCGATTGGAGTCTGCTCACTGGGTCCGGACGGAGAGGTCGTGATCTGGAACCAGGCCATGGTGAAAATGTCAGGGCTTCGTGCCGACGAGACCACCGGCCTCAAGATCGAAGATCTTCCGGACCCGTGGGGAGAATTGCTGCAGCAGTTCCTCCGCGCAGAGGAAAGCGGGGCAAACAAGGTGCGCAGAATCGTCGACGGCAATTCTAGGTGGTTCAACCTTCACAAGGCCCGGCTCGACAGGATCCCGTCCGTGCAGCCGGAACAGACTGAACGGCGGCAAACTGGGGTGGTCGTCATTATCGAAGATCTGACCGAGACTCAATTGCTCGAAGCCGAACTCATGCACAGCGAGCGGTTGGCATCCATCGGCCGTTTTGCCGCGGGGGTCGCCCACGAGATTGGAAATCCGGTTACGGGCATCGCGTGTCTGGCCCAGAACGTTCGTGATGAAAGCAAAGACCGGGATACCAAAAACGCGGTTAACCAGATACTGGAGCAGACCCGGAGGATCGGGAATATCGTGCGGTCCCTGGTCGGGTTCAGCCACGGCGGACAAATAGACACCGACTACAGGACGCTGGAGCTTTCGGCCTGCATTGCCGAGGCCATTGAGCTGGTCAAACTGGGTGAACGGGCGAAACACCTGCGCATCGATGTTTTCTGTGCCGAGGATATTCATGTGTGGGGCGACCGACAGAGGTTGTTGCAGGTATTTGTCAACGTGCTGATCAATGCCTGCGATGCGTCGCAATCCGATGACAAAGTGAGCGTGACCGTAAAGGAAGATGATGCCAGGGTAGACATCTGCGTCGAAGACGCGGGCAGCGGTATCGAGGAAAAGGATCTGGATCGCGTATTCGATCCGTTCTTTACCACCAAGGAGCCCGGGGTGGGGACCGGGCTCGGGCTGGCGCTGTGCTACAGCATCGTGCGTGACCACGGCGGACAGATCACCATCCGCAGCACCCCGGGTCAAGGCACGTCGGTCCTGATCAGGCTGCAGCGCGCCGAGGACAGTGGGCAGCAGCAAATGGCGGCGAATCAATGATACGTATCCTGGTAGTCGACGACGAAGCCGTCATCAGGTCGGCGCTGAAGCGCCTGCTGAATCGTTATAAATATGATGTCGTCGCGGTGGGCTCCGTGAAGGAGGCCGAAGCCGAGCACGACGCCAGGACGTTTGACCTGATCATTGCGGACTTGCGGCTGCCCGGGGCCGCCGGTACCGACATCATCAGCAAAGTCAACGGAACCCCGGTACTGATCATGACCAGCTATGCAAGCGTCAAGTCCGCCGTCGAATCGATGAGGATGGGCGCGGTGGACTATATCGCGAAGCCGTTCGACCACGATGAGCTGATCATGGTGGTAAAACGGATCGTAACGGAAAGCCGCCTGCAACGACAAAACGCGGCGCTCAAATCGGATGTTCAGAGGGAGTACCCGATCAGCGGCATGATCGGAAACTGCGCTTCCATGAAAGAGGTGTTTGAACGGATCGATAAGGTCGCGCCTACGGATACCAACGTGCTGATTCTCGGCGAGTCCGGCACGGGAAAGGAACTCGTCGCCCGGGCGCTGCACGAGGCCAGCCCCAGAAAAGATGCACCCATCGTTACCGTCAATTGTGGCGCCATACCGAGCGAGCTCATCGAGTCGGAGTTGTTCGGTCATGAGAAGGGCGCTTTCACGGGTGCGGTCGGCGCCCGTTCCGGGCTGGTCGAGGCGGCCCACGGCGGCACGCTGTTCCTGGACGAGATCGCCGAACTTCCGCCCACTGCGCAGTCGGGACTGCTGCGCACGTTGCAGGACGGCGAGGTGCGCCGGCTGGGTTCGACGACCGCCCGAAAGGTCGACGTCCGTGTGCTGGCCGCAACCCACCAGGACCTTGCGCAGCATGTCAGAGACGGCCGCTTTAGGGAGGACCTGTACTTCAGGCTGCACGTGATTGAGATTGCCCTGCCGCCGCTTCGAGAGCGCGGGAAGGATGTGCTGGCGCTTGCCGATCAACTCGTGGTGCGCATGTGCGCACAACTCAACAGGCCACCGGCAGAGTTGTCCGACAGGGCCAGGGAGGCAATTCAAAAGTACCGCTGGCCGGGAAATGTGCGCGAGCTGGAGAACGCGATCGAACGCGCGGCCATCCTGTGCGACGGGGTAGTGATAGACAGCGCGCATCTGCCATTGGATGTCAGCAACAGTCCGTCGGGAGCGGCCGTCAGCCCTGCGCAGCCCGGTTCACTGGATCAGTACTTCAGGGACTTCGTCAGGGCAAACGAAGCGGGGGTGACCGAGACGGAACTCGCACGACGTCTGGGCATAAGCCGGAAGACACTGTGGGAAAAGCGTCAGCGTCTGGGACTGCCACGAAACAACAAAACGTGACTTCCAGCCCGGCGTTTGTCGTCGCCTGCGCTGCGCCGTCGTCGTGGACCCCGTTGAGAGGTACGGGCCAGGTTTGGTGCAGCGCACCATGTTACCTCTAAGTTACGTTGTTACGATTTGTAACAAAATTTCGTGCTCATGCCGCCTAAGCGCTTTACTTCAAACTGTTAATAACTATAAAAAATTTGTTTATTCTGAAAACAGGCACGATAATTGCTCTCGAAGAGCTTCGATATTCCAAGGAACTCATGCGACGGACTCGTACCCGAGCATGGTCAGGGATGTTCACTAAAACCAACCTTCAATCAATCAAAGGGGGAGCAACTAACAATGGATGCAAAAATGATATGGTTGTTCGTGTTCGTCATCCTCTATTGGGCCTACTGTATTTTCTGGGGCATCAAGGGAGCGATGACCGCGAAGACCGCAAGCGACTACTTCATCGCCGGTCGGCGACTGTCGCTGTGGGTATTCGTGCTCGCTGCAACCGCAACATCCTTCTCCGGCTGGACATTCATGGGACATCCGGGCCTGATTTATCGTGACGGGTTCCAGTACGCCTATGCTTCGTTTTATGCCATAACCATCCCGTTCACGGGCGTGATGTTTCTCAAACGCCAGTGGATGCTGGGCAAGCGCTTCGGTTTCGTGACACCGGGCGAGATGATGTCACACTATCTGAAATCGGATCTCATTCGCCTGTTGATCATCGTCGTGGCGTTGTGCTTTTCGGTTCCTTATCTCGGGCTTCAACTGCGCGCCTCGGGCTTCCTGTTCAACGTGCTGACCGACGGCCTGCTTGGCGTCGATGTAGGCATGTGGCTGCTGTCCGCGGTAGTGTTCATCTACGTGGCATCCGGCGGATTGCGCGCGGTGGCATACGTTGACACCGTGCAGTGTATTCTGCTCGCGGGCGGCATTATCGCCATTGGCATCATCGCCATCGGCTACGTGGGCGGATGGGAAAACCTGAATCAAGGCATTGCCGCACTGGCGCAATACGATATCGATCCCAGCAATACCGCAGGAAAGGTGACGCCAGACGGCCACAGCCACTACATTGCGATACCCGGCGTGATTCAGTTCGTGTCGAGCGGCCCGAGCGCGGTCGGCGGCGCCTGGACCGGCATGATGGTGTTGACCTACATGTTCGCGCTGATGGGCATCCACTCGTCCCCGGCGTTCACTATGTGGGCCTTCTCCAATACCGATCCGCGTCCGTTCGCACCCCAGCAGGTGTGGGCATCGGCGTTCGGCATCGGATTCATCCTGTTCTTTTTCACCGCCTTCCAAGGCCTGGGCGCCCACTTGCTGGGCGCCGATTTGGGCTTCATGGAGGCGTATCCGGAGCACGTGAACAACGTCATGCAGGCGGGTCTCGGCGGCAAGGATCTGATGGAGTCCGAGGGCAAGCAGGGCATGCTGGTTCCGCAGTTTATCCATCTGATGGCCGACGTGGCACCGTGGCTTGTCGGTCTGCTGTCGGTTTGCGCTCTGGCCGCGATGCAGTCCACGGGTGCGGCGTATATGTCGACTGCCGGTGGCATGCTGACACGCGACCTGCTGAAGCACTTCCTCATGCCGCAAGCCAGCCACGCACAGCAGAAGTTCTTTGGCCGGCTTGGCGTGTTGATCATCGTGCTCGCCGCGCTGGTCGTCGCCACGACGTCCAAGGACGCACTGGTGCTGCTCGGCGGCCTGGCGGTCGCTTTCGGGTTCCAGATGTGGCCCTCGCTGATGGCTGTTTGCTACTTTCCGTGGTTTACCCGGCCAGCCCTGAACCTTGGGTTGATTGCCGGCATCATTGCGGTAATCTGCACCGAGACGGTCGGACAGAGTCTGGGAATCACCGCCTGGGGGCGCTGGCCGCTGACCATGCATTCAGCGGGCTGGGGCATTTTCTTCAACCTGGGGATCGTGGTCCTGGTGTCCGCCGTAACGCAGAACTCCGCGGACATGGACCACAAGATGAAGTTCCACGGCTTCCTGCGTGAGCACGCCGCTCTGCCGGATCACAAGAAAGGGCTTATTCCGGTCGCGTGGATCATCACCCTGGTCTGGTTCTTCTTCGGCATCGGCCCGGGCGCCGTCATTGGAAATACCATTTTTGGTGATCCCAATGACTATGCCACGTGGATTTTTGGCATGCCGTCCATTTGGGCCTGGCAGGTACTGTGGTGGGCACTGGGTGTGTTCATGATGTGGTTCCTGGCCTATAAGATGGAAATGTCTACGGTGCCTACGACAGAAGTTCAGGCGCTTTACGAAGACATCGGCGATCATCATGAAGCCCGCGAAACCGTCTAGGATCGAAGGCTCGATGTGATTCGAAGGGGAGGGGAAACCCTCCCCTTTTTTTGTCTTGTTTGATTAAAATGGCCTTATGACCGCTCTCATCCTGTGGATCCTGCTGCTGGCGATCCTGCTGTACTGGCCGGTGAGCAATCTGATCTGGACATTCAGCGTAAGGCGTAAGCAGAAAAAACTGGGTCAGGAGTTGAGCGAAGAGGAAATCCAGGCGCAGAAAAAGCGCGCCCGCTTCATATCGGCGGTCATCTGCTTCCTGTTTTCCGTGCTGTTCAATCTGTCACGACTGGGCATCCCTGAGCATGGATGAAAAACTCTACAGTTTCCTGAAATACACGGCCATAGTCATGGTCGTGGCATGGATCGGCTGGTCGTTCTATGACAGTTTTATCAGGGAAACGTCACCTGGCCAGAACGCGTACATCACCGGGGAAAAACTGTTCGAGGATGGGGACTATGAAAGAGCGCTGGACGAGTATGAAACCGCGCTCGAACAGGATCCCGAGGCGCCGTACCTCGCCCGGGCCAAGGCGCGGTCGCTCATGCAGCTTGGCCGCGACGAGGAGGCTTTGCAGTGGTTCGACCGGGCGGTGGAATTACAGCCGTTTTTCGGCGGTACTTTCGCGAACCGAGGCATCCTGTACGACAGGATGGGGCGGTATGAACTGGCCATGCAGGACTATGAGAAAGCGCTCGAGCTGGACGAGGAGATCGGAGAAGGACCGCACTGGCTTACCCGTTTTCTGCGGAAGCAGCCGGAAAAACCTCCCACTGTGAAGGAACGCCTGGAGTACTTGAAGTTGGAGATGGCAAAGCCCGTCGAGGAGCGTTTGCTGAGGTTGCCTGAAATCGACGAGGAGCAACGAACCTATCAACAATAGCGGGCGATGGACGAGACACTCAAGAACATCATCTTTTTAGCGATCACGGGATTCGTGGCATATCACGGGCTCACCTATCGGGATGAAGAGGGCGAGAGCGATTTCGTCCGCCTGCTTTTCGGCTGCATCGCCTTACTGTTTTTTTTGCGTGTATTCATCGTGGATGTTCTGGGTATCGAAATCTTCTGATTGTCAATCGAAGCTCTTGACCCGAACGTCCTCTAAACCACGCGTAGGAGCGGCGCCCCCGCCGCGAAAAATTAAATTCGTAGGAGCCCGTGCCCTCGCCAGCGCCGGGATAGGCGTTTCCAAGACACACTGTTTCTTGGACAAATCCATAGACCTCAATGTTTGCCATGCTTGACGAGATTCTATAGCCGCCTGGTGAGAAATGCGGGCTAGTAGCAGGGGGGGAAATAGCAGCCTTTGAACATGGCAAGAACGTTTTCAGGAAGCGCGTAAATCGATACCAACGCCAGCACGAAAACCAGCAGCAACACCGCGGTATAGACCTTTGCAAACAGCACCATCCGGCGGCTGGGCAGCCGTTTCCAGATGCCGAACGATTTGGGATCCAGCGAGCCCTGGGACTGCAGCTTCAGTATTTTCCGTGAAAAATGCCGTACCCAGGTCGGAACGCGTTGTGCAAACATGTAAGCCGCGAACTGGCGCTCCATGAATTCCACTTTTGCGGATTTTCCATGCCAGTCTTCGAATGCGAGTTGAAAAAGCCGGAATTCCGTGATCTCGAGCGCAGCGGATGCGTCGAGTACCGCGACGATGTCGGATTTCAGGTGCCGGTTGAAGAACTCGGTGGCCTTGCGCATTCTGTGCCGAAAATTTGCCGGGACGGGGTATTATTGAGACCGCTACAACCGGCCTGGGTTCATCGAATCCGGGCCCTTTGCGTTGAACGACGCAGCATTTACAATTACGAGCCGGCGGTGAAACCGCAGGTTAATTCATTATCAATGCCCATGTAGTCCAAATGACTACAACTCAGGAAACTCTGATTTATTCGGTATTTCGTCAATGCGAAGGAAGTGAAGCAATTCAGCACTGGTGTCATACAAGAACTGCTGATTGCGGCATCGCTCCACTCCTCGCAATGACACAAATAATCAGACGCTCCTATGATAAACAAGCAGGTGGACCCGAATAACCTGCCCGAGGTTGAATGCCAAAAAACTAAGGAGCTAAAGAATGTCTGAAGAGAAAACTTATCCGGTCCCGGCTGAAATCGCCAAGGCAGCGTACATTGACGTTGCGAAATACCAAGAAATGTACAAGCGCTCAATCGATGATCCGGAAGGGTTCTGGGCGGAGCAGGCCGACGAATTTCTGCACTGGTCCAAGAAGTGGGACAAGGTCATGGACTATGACTACCACAAGGCGGAGATAAAGTGGTTCGAGGGCGGTAAACTGAACGTTTCCTACAACTGCCTCGACAGGCATCTCGACACGCGCGGAGACCAAATTGCCATAATCTGGGAGGGCGACGATCCCACGGTCGATCGATCGATTACCTACCGTGAACTGCACGAAGAAGTTTGCAAGTTCGCCAACGGCCTGAAAAGCCTGGGCGTCAAGAAAGGCGACCGGGTATGCATCTACATGCCGATGATACCGGAAGCCGCGGTTGCCATGCTGAGCTGCGCCAGGATCGGCGCGATCCACTCTATCGTCTTCGGAGGATTCTCCCCCGAGGCGTTGAAGGACCGGATCAACGATTCGGAGTGCAAGGTGTTGATCACCGCCGACGAAGGCGTCCGGGGTGCGAAAAAGATTCCTCTTAAAACCAACTCCGACAAGGCTTGCGAGAACACACCGAGCGTAGAGCACGTGGTGGTGGTGCGCTTGACGGGCGGGGAAGTGAACCGGCATGACGGACGGGACGTCTGGTATCACGAACTGATAGACGGCGCGTCCCCCGACTGCACCCCTGAAGAGATGGACGCGGAAGATCCGTTGTTCATTCTGTACACCTCGGGTTCCACGGGACAGCCCAAGGGCGTGCTTCACACGACGGGGGGTTACAACCTGTACACCGCAATCACGCACAAATATGTCTTCGACTATCATGACGGCGACATCTACTGGTGCACGGCGGACGTGGGTTGGGTCACGGGTCACTCCTATATCGTCTACGGGCCGCTCACCAACGGTGCCACGACGCTGATGTTCGAAGGTGTGCCCAATTATCCGGACGCCAGTCGTTTCTGGCAGGTCGTCGACAAACACCAGGTGAACATCTTCTATACCGCCCCCACCGCACTGCGGGCTCTCATGGGGTCCGGTAACGAATACGTTACCAAAACCAGCCGAAAAAGCCTGCGTGTGCTCGGTACCGTAGGCGAGCCGATCAATCCGGAGGCTTGGGAGTGGTACTACCACGTGGTTGGCGAGGATCGATGCCCGATCGTAGACACATGGTGGCAGACCGAAACCGGCGGTATCCTGATTACCCCGCTGCCCGGGGCGACCGCCCTCAAACCCGGCTCCGCAACGCTGCCCTTTTTCGGCGTTGAACCGGCACTGCTGGACGAACAGGGCCAGGTGCTGGAAGGCGAGGCTTCGGGCAACCTGGTCATTACGCGTCCATGGCCCGGTCAGATGAGAACGGTATACGGAGATCAACAGCGATTCTTCGATACCTATTTCGCGATGTATCCGGGATACTATTTCACCGGCGACGGATGCCGTAGAGACGCGGACGGATACTACTGGATCACGGGTCGCGTGGACGATGTGATAAACGTGTCGGGCCACCGCATGGGCACCGCCGAGGTGGAGAGCGCGCTGGTCCTGCACGATGCGGTGGCCGAGGCGGCGGTGGTGGGTTACCCGCACGACATCAAGGGGCAGGGTATCTATGCCTACGTCACGCTGATGGCGGGCATCGAGCCGTCGGAGGAGCTCCGCAAGGAACTCGTAAAGCATGTTCGTACGGAGATCGGACCCATCGCAACCCCGGACCTCATCCAGTGGGCGCCCGGTCTGCCCAAGACCCGCTCGGGAAAGATCATGCGCCGCATTCTGCGCAAGATCGCCGAAAACGAATTCAGCAACCTCGGCGACACGAGCACGCTGGCGGATCCTTCGGTGGTTGACGACCTGGTGAACAACCGGGCCAACAAATAACCTCGGCAATTAGAGACGGACAAAACAGCCCGGGTGTTGTCCCGGGCTGTTTTTTTTGGCCGTCCCCGTTCAGGTGCGGTGTGAATCCGTATGGCCCTTGCGAGGCGCGCCTCGCGCCGATTCGATATGCACCCAGCTCTCGTTTACTGAGGTTGTTTTTTCCGCTGCCTCGCCATCCATATGGCAAGGCCGTCAGCATTCAGGTCGGCGTCCATCTTGAGGCCGGCGCGAATCTGATCGTCCGGAAGGGGCACGCCGTGGGACTTTGCCTCTTCCAGCATATAGTTCGCGATGCGTTTCCTGAGTTCAGCGGGATCGGCAGGGTCGTCTAGTCCTTTCGCGATCGCTACGTAACCGTCTATTTGACGATGCAGTGAGTCGGCTATCCGCCGGCTGGCTTCAATTCTTCCAAAATGCGTGACGAATATATGCCGCGGGTCCGTTGCCATGAGGCGATCTATGGATGCATGCAGTTTCTCCGGTTCGAACTGGACGGGGCTCGATGTAGGAAATACAAAGGGACCGTTCGGACCGTCGAACATTCTGAGAGAAACGCCCATGGTATCCCCGGAGAATATTACGTGGTGAGCCGTATCGATGACGCAGAAGTGGTGGCGTGCATGTCCAGGGGTGTCAAGAAACCTTAGTTCTCTGCCGTGAAAGTCGAGTTCGAAGTTGTCGTCGGCAACCCGTATGCGCTGCGCGTCTACGGGTATCACCTCACCATAGAGCTCATTAGCGACCTTCTCTCCGTACACGCCCAGGGTCCCCTGCCACAGCTTGCCGGGGTCCACCATGTGACTTGCCCCGTTTGGATGGATGATGAGGGTGGCGTTGGGAAATGCCCGCATCATGGCGCCGGCGCCGCCGGCATGATCGAGGTGGACGTGGGTTGGAATAACGTAGTCGACATCGGTATTCACGATACCTTTGGCTGCGAGTACATCCTGGACGAAAGGCAACGATCTCGTCGTACCGGTATCGATGAAGGCCGCGTGTCCGTTTTCGACGACGAGCTGCAGCGACGCGATGCCGGGTTTTATGTATTGGGCATCGATGGTGGTAATGCCGTGTACGCTGTCGTGATAGGGTTCCATCAGGATATTCCGTCGATAATCATTCATTATGCTGCGTCACCGCGGACCACCCCAGCCGCGCCACTGGCCCGGCCATCCGGCCCACCTCCACGGCTTGTGCACTGGAGGCGTTGCCATCGAGGTACCGCTTCATGACCCCCTGAACGATGGCCGCGAAGCGAAAGGCGTGAAACGCGATCCAGAATGGCCAGCCGCCGGGTACTTCAGTGCCTGACAGTGTGCGGTAGAGATCGATCAATTCCCGTTCCTCGGGTATACCCAAAGCGCCGCGGTCCAGTCCGGCCAGCCCCTTGTGATGCGTATCCCGGGGCAGGCGCAGCATCGTGGACCAGTAGGAAAAGTCGACGAAGGGGTGCCCGAGCGTCGACAGCTCCCAGTCGAGAACTCCGATGATTTCCATACGGGCAGGGTGAACGAGGAGGTTGTCGAGGCGGAAGTCTCCATGTACCAGCGCCACCTGACCTTCATCCGTCGGCAGATTTTCGGGTAGCCACTCAATAAGGTGCTCCATCTCCGGGTTGACTCCCGTTTCCGTGGCGCGATACTGCCGGGTCCAACGGCTGACTTGGCGGGACACATAGTTCCCCGGCTTGCCGTAGTCGGAGAGCCCGAAAGCGGACGGATCCAGACTGGCGAGGCCGGCCAGGATCCGGACCTGTTGCTCATACAGATCCCGTCTTTGCCCCGGCTGAAGTTCGGGCAGCGCAGGATCCAGAAAAGTGCGCCCATCCAGATACTCCATGACAAAAAACATCGAGCCCGTAACGTCGTCATCTTCACACAGGGCATGCATCCTGGGTACAGGGATGTCCGAATTCGCCAGCGCACGCATAACGCGATATTCCCTGTCGACCGCGTGCGCGGACTGCAACAACGCCCCGGGGGGCTTGCGGCGGAGTACGTAGCGCCCCGATCTTGCGCGCAGCAGATAGGTCGGATTGGATTGCCCTACGGCGAATTTTTCCAGCGATACGGGTCCCTTGAATCCATCGATATGAGATTCGCACCATGCCGACAGGGCCCCGCAGTCGACGGTCGGTGATTCGACCGTATTCTTGTCAGGCTGCTCAGTCGGCATGGGCCTTGATCAGCTGCCGGGCGAGTGCGTCCATGTGCACCTGGTCCGGGCCGTCGGCGATCCGAATGGTGCGGGCGTAACTCCAGGCGTCTGCCAGAAAGGTGTCCTGCGACAACCCCTTCGCCCCGTGAATCTGGATGGCACGGTCGAGAACGCGCTGAGCCATGGCGGGGACGGTGATCTTTGCCATACCGATAAGGTCCCTGGCGGCCTTGTTTCCCGTCTCATCCATCTTTCTTGCCGCCGCAAGGGTCAGCAGCCGGCCCTGCTCGATGTCGCATGCCGATCGAGAGATGTCTTCCCGCAGCGATCCCTGCTCGGACAGGGGTTTACCGAAGGCCACGCGGACATGGGCGCGCTTGCACATCATTTCCAATGAGCGCTGTGCGCAGCCGATCAGGCGCATGCAATGATGAATGCGCCCGGGACCCAGCCGTGCCTGCGCAATCTCAAACCCGCGCCCTTCCCCTAGAAGCAGCATATCCGCATCGATGCGCACGTCTTCGAAGGTGATCTCGGCATGGCCATGCGGTGCGTCGTCGGATCCGAACACATGGAGGGGGCGCACGATGGACACCCCCGGTGTGTCCACGGGAACCAGCACCATGGATTGCTGCCTGTGCCGCTCAGCTTCGGGATTTGTTTTACCCATTACGATCAATATCCGGCAGCGCGGGTCCATCGCGCCCGTGGACCACCACTTGCGGCCATTGAGGACGTACCCATTGTCATGCCGGGTGATGGAACAGCGGATGTTGGTGGCGTCCGACGACGCCACGTCCGGTTCGGTCATGCAGAACGCGGAGCGGATTTTTCCCTCAAGGAGCGGCTTGAGCCAGGTCTCCTTGTGGTCTTCCGATCCAAACGCGATCAGAGTTTCCATGTTGCCGGTATCTGGCGCGTTGCAATTGAATATCTCCGGGCCAATCAGGGATCGTCCCATGATTTCGGCGAGCGGTGCGTATTGCGCGTTGTTGAGGCCCGCCCCGTATTCGGGGTGAGGGCACCACAGATTCCACAAACCCGCTGATCTGGCCTCGGCCTTGAGTTTTTCAACGAGGTCAGGGATAACCCACCGGTCTTGCGATTGCGCAATGAAATTTCGAACGGCCTCTTCAGCCGTGTAAACGCGTTCTTGCATGAACAACGACAATTTGTGCCTGAGTGTCTCTACTGAAGGTGCCATGGCCATCTGTTTCTGTTCAATTTAGTTTTCTGGTTTGCGCCCGGCGAAGCGCCCGGCCAGCTTCGTCAACGCCCAACACATCGCGACAAGCACGGTCAACGCTGAAAATGCGCACGCAAACCACAGCAGTGGATTGTCCCAGCCGTTTCCCGCACCATACAATTCCCCAAAAAAATTCAAAAGGAAAAGATAACCCAGGATGATCAGAACGGCTGCGATGACAACGGACAAACGCCTCGAGCCCTGTATAATATATCGAGTCAACGGCCGTTTTGTCATGGTTGAGATTGTATACCCTGGCATCGAGCAAACTATATTCAATACCGATACTTTTCCGAGTGAACACGATGACTACAACCGTTATTACAGGTGCGAACAGAGGGATTGGCCTTGAACTCGCGCGACAGACGACGGCGCGCGGTGACGATGTTATTGCAATTTGCCGCCACGTTTCTCCTGAACTCAGACGACTCGACGCACGCATAGTGGACGGTATCGACGTCGGCACCGATTGGTCGGTGCAGGATCTTGCGTCCTTACTGGCCGGAATCAGGATTGACACGCTAATCAACAATGCCGGGGTCCTGTCGCGGCAATCCTTGGATAACCTGGACTGGGATGCCATGCGTGTGCAAATCGAGGTGAATGCCCTGGGCCCGCTGCGGGTTACCAGCGCCCTGTCGCCGATGCTGAATCGAGGCGCGAAGGTGGCAATCATCACCAGCAGGATGGGATCGATTACCGATAATACCTCAGGCGGCCACTACGGGTACCGTATGTCCAAGGCTGCGGTGAATATTGCTGGGGTATCGCTGGCCCACGACCTCAAGTCCCAAGGTGTCGCGGTTATACTGCTTCATCCGGGTTATGTAAGTACCGACATGACCAATCATTCAGGTACGGTGCAGCCCGACGAATCCGCGCGGGGTTTGTTGCAGCGCATTGACGAATTGTCGCTGGAGTCGAGCGGCGAGTTCCGGCACATGACGGGGGAATTGCTGCCCTGGTAGTACTCCAATACGCATTTTAGGGCAGGGCTGCGTGACTGTTTGTTGTTCGATCGTCTTTGGTATAGTGTACACCGATTAGCCTCATGAAAAACCACCAATGAAAGCCGTACTCCTGGAAGAGTTTGGCGGTCCGGAACTGCTTCGCCTTGGCGAAACCGCCGATCCCGTGCAGGGTGCCGATCAGGTGCTCATACGGGTTATGGCAACCTCGGTCAACCGGCCGGATATTATCCAGCGACAAGGCAATTACCCGCCACCCCCCGGAGAATCGGAAATCCTGGGTCTGGAAGTGGCCGGTGTGATCGAGCAACTCGGTGCCAGCGTGACCGGCTGGAAAGTGGGCGACCGGGTCATGACGCTCGTAGGCGGCGGTGGTTATGCGGAGCTCGTGAATGCCTATGCCGCGCATCTGATATCGATACCCGATTCGATGTCATTCGTTGAGGCGGCATGTGTTTGCGAAACCTATATTACAGCCTACCTCAACCTGTTCATGATCGGCCGTCTTGAAAATGGAGAAACGGTCCTGTTGCATGGCGGCGGAGGCGGTGTGTGCACGGCCGCAATCCAGCTGTGCGCTACATTGAAACCCGATACACCCATTGTCGTTACCGCTTCTACCGGCAAAGTGAGCCGGGTCAGGGATCAGGGTGCGACGCTGGTTATCGACTATAAAATCCAGGATTTCGTCGAGGAGATCCAACGGTTTACGCATAAAAAAGGAGTCAATGTCATTCTGGATCACATCGGAGGGCCGTACTTAGCGCGTAACATGAAAGCACTCGCCGTAGGCGGCAGACTGATCGAGATCGGCGTTATGGGTGGTCCCAAGGCGGAGCTCAATATCGCCCTGATGATGGTCAAACGGCAGCGGATCATCGGATCGGTTTTGCGTCCCAGACCGGTCGCGGAGAAAGGCGAGATAAGCCGCAAGTTCACTGAAGAAGTATTACCTCATTTGTCGAATCGAACCATAGTGCCACTGGTGCACGAGGTCTATGGGCTTGACAAGGCCGGGGAGGCGCACAAAGCTATGGAATCCGGTACTCATTTCGGAAAGATCGTGCTACAGGTGAGCTGAGCCATGCACATACATGAATACCAGGCCAAGCAGATCTTTAAAAGCATCGGTATTCCAGTGCTTGCCGGCGGTGTTGCCTCGTCGGCGGACGACGCCGCGGAAGTTGCTCGAAAACTCGATGCCGGCCGTTGGGTCGTCAAGGCGCAGATACATGCCGGCGGCCGCTTTTTAGGAAAGTTCGAGAATGCCCGCACCGACCAGGGCGGCGTGCGTGTAGCGAAATCCGTCGATGAGGTTCGAGAGGCCGCTCAGGAAATGCTCCATCGTGTGCTCGTTACACCGCAGACGGGCCCGACGGGACGGGTCGTCCATCGTGTATACGTGGAACAATACGCCGGCGATTTACAGCGTGAGCTCTATCTCGCCATGCTGATTGACAGACAGACGAGTCGGCTGGCGATCATCGCCTCCGCAGCGGGCGGGGAAAAGGTTGAATCGGTCAGTCCTGATTTGATCCTCAAACTTCCTCTGGATATTCCGCAGGGCATCAGCCAGGATGGACTGGCCAGAATTGTAGATCAGCTTTCGCTTGACGGCGAACAGGCCGGCGTACTCGACAGGATTCTGCGCGCTATGTTTGACTTTTTCACTTCCAAGGATGCGTCGCTGATCGAGATCAATCCCCTGGCTGTTGACGTTGGTCAAAATGTGGTCGCCCTCGATGCGACCATTACCCTGGACGACAATGCGCTATTCCGTCACGCGGATATGGAAAAATTACGCGATCCGTCGGAGCTGCAGGTTGGTGAACTCGAAGCGGCGCAACACGGGCTGAACTACATCAAACTGGACGGAAACATCGGCTGTCTCACCAGCGGTGCCGGCCTGAGCCTCGCCACCCTGGACGCCATCAAGCTGATCGGTGGCGAGCCGGCGAATTTTCTGGACGTACCGCCAGTGGCCGAGGTAGAGCGGGTCAGGCAGGCATTCAAGCTGGTGTTGTCAGATCCGGGTGTGGACAGTGTCCTGGTGAACGTTTTCGGCGGGGGTATTATGCGGTGTGACACCATCGCCGATGCCCTGATCATGGTCAATCGTGATAGCCGTGTCGAGACGCCCCTGGTGGTCCGGCTTGCCGGCACGAATGCAAATTTCGCTAAAAGGCGGCTGCAGGACATGGGTCCGGCGTTGACCTTCGCCGACAATCTTGCGGACGCCGCCGACAAGGCGGTTCGATCGGCCCGGAAACGGGAGACCGCGGTGCGACGGAAGTGGTGGGAACGCGTTATGGGTTCGCAGCGGTAGCCGGTCATGGCGGTATTGGTCGACAAGAATACCAGGGTGATCTGTCAGGGGATTACGGGCAAGCAGGGCACGTTTTTCACCGAGCAGGCATTGTCGGGCGGGACCCAAATGGTTGGCGGGGTCCGACCGGGTAAAGGGGGCAAGAAGCACCTGGGCCTCCCGGTGTTCGATAGCATGGACGAGGCCGTGTCCCGTACCGGTGCCGACGCTTCGGTCATATTCGTACCGCGCGCCCAGGCGGCTACGGCAATACATGAAGCCATCGATGCGGGTATCGGATTGATCGTTTGCGTGACGGAACGGATCCCCGTCCTGGATATGGTCGGGGTCAAGCGCGCTCTGGAAAACTCGTCTTCGCGACTGATCGGTCCGAACTCTCCAGGTATCATTACGCCGGGCGAATGCTGTATCGGCATCATGCCTCAGGAGATCTTTCAACGGGGCAAGATCGGAATTCTCTCCCGCACCGGCACGTTGACCTACGAAGCCGTGGCGCAAACCACGGCCCATGACCTGGGTCAGTCCACCTGTATCGGTGTCGGCGCCGACCCGGTCCACGGCCTGAGCTTTGCCGACTGCCTGGAGTTGTTCATGCGGGACCCGGAAACGGAGGGCGTGGTGCTGATCGGAGAGATCGGGGGCTCCGAGGAGGAAGATGCGGCAGATTATGTCCGGACCAGCAAGCCCGCCAAACCCATCGTCGCCTATGTGGCGGGACGGTTTGCCCCGCCCGGCCGCAGAATGGGCCACGCGGGGGCAATCGTCCAGCACGGCACCGGCGCCGCCGATGAGAAACTGGAGGTGCTGGCCAGTTGCGGCATCCATATCGCCGATTCACCGATAAACATCGGCTCGACCATGGCAAAGGCACTTTCTCGATAGCCCAACGCGGCTGTCCTCAACATTTACCGGGCTAACCTGCCGCCGTGGGCGATTCGGCCGATGAATGTGCATGCTCTGCTTCGGTCACCTTTGGTTCACGGGTTGCCCTTTCACGAACAGGCCTTCTTCCTGGACGGTCTTGTCCAGCAGCTTGATCAGCGCATAGACGGCGTCAATGGACGGTGTCGGAGTCCCCGTTAATTCACCGAGTTCGGCAATGGCCCCGATCAACGCATCGATTTCCATGGCTTTGCCCGATTCCACGTCCTGCAGCATGGAGGTCTTGTGTTTACCAACCTTTTCCGCTCCCTGTATTCGCTTCTCCAGAGAGACACGGAAGGTGATCCCGAGATTGTGCGCCACGTCCTGCGCCTCCGACATCATCCGTTCGGCAAGCCGCCGGGACAAGGGGTAGCGGCAAATGTCTACCAGCGTGGAGTGGGTCAATGCGCTGATCGGGTTGAAAGTCAGGTTGCCCCAGAGTTTCAGCCACAGTTCGGACCGGAAGTCCGCAAGAATCGGAGACTTGAATCCGGCGCGGGTGAGAAGGTCGGATATCTCCCGAGCGCGGAGGGATTCGCTGCCGTCGAGTTCGCCTATGGGGAATCGGATACCCTCGACGTGATGGATCGTGCCGGGTTGGGTAATTTCGGCTGCGGGGTAAGCGATGCAGCCGATAATGTGGTCCGGATTTATACCACCGGCGATCCGCCCGTCCGGATCGACCGAACGGACCGGCGTACCCTCGTACTTCCCGCCGTGTTTCTGAAAATACCACCACGGTATTCCGTTCTGCGTGGTCAAAAGGACGCTGTCTGGACCGAGCAGACCCGCGACGTCATCAACGATGGACTCGATCTGGTGTGCTTTCACGCCCAGTATGACGAGATCCTGCGGCCCCAGCGTGGTCATGTCGTCGGTTGCATGGATCCCCCGTGCCACCTCTAAAGTGCCGTCACTCATGAGCAGCTTCAGGCCGTCGCTCCTGATCGCTTCGAGATGCGGCCCGCGCGCGATAAGCGTGACCTTTTCGCCAAGATTGTACAGTTTCACACCCAGCAGCCCACCAATGGAGCCGGCACCGACAACACAAATTTTCATCTCATACACTCCCTATAATTTTTACCGTTTGAAAACGGCTATTCGGCCAGTCGTCATTGAAATCATACGCGGCTGTTCAACCCGAATTGACCTTGCACCTGCGTCTATACCCGGGATCCATCTTGATCTGCAGGCTAGCCTGCAAACTCGTTCTTCAGAGTGCCGATCCCGTCTATTTGCACTTCTACGACATTGCCCGGCTTCAAGGACCCGACACCCACGGACGTGCCGCAAGCGATGATGTCGCCTGGAAGCAAAGTCATGTCCCAGGATACGCGACTTACCAGTTCCGTCGGGGTGAATACCATATCCGTTATAAGATAGTTCTGGCGCTCGCTGCCGTCGACCAGCGTTTTCACCCGGATATCCGCCGCATGTAGACCCGTCGCAATAGTCGGTCCTAAGACACCGAAGGTGTCAGCCGCCTTGCATCGAGTCCATTGTTGAAAAGAAGGATTCTTGTTGAGCAGATCGATAGACGTCACGTCGTTTATGCAGGTGTACCCGAAAATATAGCTGCCGGCCTGTTCGGCTGGTACATTTTTACAGGATCTGCCGATTACTATCCCCAGTTCACCCTCGAAAACTATCTTGCCGTGGTATCCGGCAGGGCGCTCGATCGGGTCGCCGGTGGGATGGAGGGAGCTGTTGGCTTTCAGGAAATAGAGCGGGTCCTCTGGAACGGTCATCCCGAATTTCTCTATCAATGCGTGGAAGTTGTTCGCCATGGCAATCATCTTCGACGGAAGAACAGGTACGAGAAGCTTTACCTCGTTGATATCATACCGTCGGTCAGTCAAGCGGGGATCGTCAAACATATCCCCTTCGTACTCCGAGACGGTGTCGTGTTCGAGCGTGCCGAAACCCGGGGTTCCCCGTCGGCTGAATCGTATCCAGTTTGTCATGCTTAATTGTGAGAAGGGGTTCGGAGAAAGCGGGAATGATACGCAGCTCGTTTTGCCAGAAAAATCAATTATATTGATCCGCGAATAAGGGGTGTTTCTGGTCTCGCAGGTCGCGAGGGTGACTCAAATGCACGATCGCCTATACAACTTTTCATTGGAAAATTACAAAAACAGGTCGTTATAAAGACGATGCCAGGCCATTTGCAATCATCGTTTCAGTGCTTTGTAACTCGTCTGATTATCGGCGGCGAAAGTTTACACCCGAGAAATAATAAGGTTAAACTCAGCGTTAGGCATATTGTATACCAGATGCCATAACTACATTACATTCATTAAATTACCTACCAAGCGGAGGAATCAATGACGAAACCAAGTATTTTAAGAAGACTTGTGCTTCTGCCTATGGTCGCCCTGTGTTCACTGGCTGTAACGGCCGGTTCGGCATTTGCATGGGAGCCGAAAAAGCCGGTCGAGTTCATCATCATGGCCGGAACGGGCGGCGGCGCAGACCAGATGGCGCGGCTGATGCAAAGCATCATTCAAAAGAACGATTTTTCCAATCAGCCTTTCATTCCCATAAACAAGCCCGGCGGCTCCGGTGCGGAAGCTTTGCGCTATCTCCAGGACAAAAGCGGCGACGATCATATTGTCATGATCACTCTCAACAGCTTCTACACTACGCCGCTCCAGAACCCTGGCCTGGGTGTGGACATCAGCACCTTTACACCGATAGGCCGCATGGCCCTGGATACTTTCCTGCTCTGGGTGAGTTCCGATTCGGACATCATGTCGCTCGATGACTACGTGATGACGGTGAAGGAAAAGAACAAAGACTGGAAGATGGGCGGTACCGGACAGGGGCAGGAAGACTCCCTGCTCACCGGGATGCTGCAGAACAAGTTTGGATTCGAAGTGACCTACGTACCCTTCCCGGGTGGCGGCACGGTGGCCAAGAACCTGATTGGGAAGCACATCGATTCCACGGTCAACAACCCGTCGGAGCAGCTGGGTTTCTTCGAGGCCGGCAAATCGCGTCCGCTGGTCGCATTTACACCGGATCGCCTGAAGCAGTTCCCGGACGTGCCGACGTCTGGCGAAGCCGGTCACCCGGACCTGGTTTACTTCATGCAGCGCAGCATCAACGCGCCTCCGGGGATGTCGGCCGACGCCCAGGCCTATTACATCGACCTGTTCAAGCAGGTGTTCGATTCCAAGGACTGGCAGGACTTCTGCGCCAGCGACGGTATTTTCTGTGACGAGTGGCTGGCTGGCGAAGACCTCGCTGCTTATCACACCGCGGAGAAAGCCAAGCACGAGGAGCTGCTCAAGGGCATGGGCCTGATTCAGTAGCCACTCGCATCACCTGAGAAAGACACGCGCGACGTGTTCAATCAGAACGTTCAGGAGGCGGCCTCATGACGACTCGCACGGCGGAATTGCTGATGGCGATACTCATGGGGCTGCTTTCAGTCGGTCTGATGTGGAAGAGCACCGAGCTCGAAATCGGCTGGATACCGGATCGAGGCCCGGGCGGCGGCGCATGGCCGTTCTGGCTGTCCGCGGTGATGCTGCTGTGCTGCCTGGTCACGGTCTACAGGTGGTGGCGGCGAGCGACACCCCAATCCCGCTCCGATGTCGAGTTCATGGATAGGAACACCCGGCGGATCAACTTCATCACGGTCGGTTCACTCGTTGCACTGTTGGGTTTGACTCACGTCATCGGTATTTACTTCGCCATATTTTTGTTCTTGCTCTTTTACATCCGATTTGTCGGGCGTCACTCCTGGTTGTTGACCGGGACCCTGTCCGTCGCTACCCCGATATTTTTGTTTTTCTTTTTTGAGGCGCTGCTCAAGATTCTTTTGCCGAAGGGATATTCCGAACCCTTGTTTTATCCGCTCTATCGCATAATCTACTGACCGGCAACCAACTAACAATGCCGATGAGACGACACCGTGGAAATATTTGACGCCCTGATGCAGGGTTTCGCGACCGCGGTAACCCCACAGAACCTCTTGTTGATGATGCTGGGCTGCGTGATCGGGCTGTTCGTCGGTGCCATGCCCGGGCTGGGTTCGGTCAACGGTGTGGCAATCCTTCTGCCCGTTACTTTTCTGGTGCCCCCCACCGGTGCGATCATCTTTCTGGCCGCGGTCTACTACGGCGCCATGTACGGCGGGGCAATCAGTTCAATCATGCTGGGCATACCCGGGGCGTCGACAGCCGTAGCCACGGTATTCGACGGCCGTCCGCTGGCCATGCAGGGCAAAGCGGACTGGGCGCTCGTCGCGGCGGCGGTCGGTTCCTTCGTCGGCGGCACGATATCGGTGATTCTGTTCACGCTGTTCGCACCCCCGCTGGCCGATTTTGCGCTTAAATTCGGACCGCAGGAAGAATTTGCCCTGATGATGCTCGCCTTCGCCACCTTCATCGGTCTCGGTGGAGACGACATCCCGAAGACGATCTTTTCGATCGCCTTGGGACTGGTGTTCGCGGCGGTCGGGCTGGATGAAATCTCCGGTCAGCCCCGATTGATCTTCTTCGATATTCCGGGGTTCTACCACGGCATCAACTTTCTGGTTCTGGCTATAGGCATATACGGCATCGGCGAAATATTGTGGACCCTGGAAACCAGTCAGGGCGACGTGAGGGTTTCACAGGCCTCGTTTACGGCGTCGAGAATACTCGATGCTTTCAAGCGTTTGAAAAGTTCGACCGTGTCGATCATCAGTTCTTCGTTTCTGGGTTATTTCGTCGGCATCCTGCCCGCGGCCGGAGCAACCCCCGCATCCCTGATGGCATACGGCGTGGCCAAGACCATGTCCAAGGATCCGGATAGTTTTGGCAAAGGCAACATCACCGGCGTGGCCGCTCCGGAAACGGCGAACAACGCCGCCAGTACCGGTTCCATGCTGCCCATGATCACTCTAGGCATTCCGGGTTCACCCACCACGGCAATTCTGCTGGGCGGGATGATCATCTGGGGGCTGCGGCCGGGCCCGCTCCTGTTTGTCAACCATCCGGAATTTGTGTGGGGTCTGATCGGCAGCCTGTACATGGCCAATTTATTCACCGTGATCATCAACATCGCCTTCATCCCGCTTTTCGTGTCGGTTCTCAAGCTGTCATTTACGATCCTAGCGCCCATCATATTCGTGCTCTGCATCGTCGGGGGCTACGCGCCGACCCAGGATCTGCACGATGTCTGGCTGATTGTCATATTCGGCGTCGTGTTCTACCTGCTGCGCAAACTGAACTACCCGGTCGCGCCAGCCGTACTGGCAATCGTACTGGGTCCGCTGACGGAGCGGGCTCTGCGTCAAAGCCTGGTCGCGGAGCAGGGTAACGTAGCCACCTTCGTCGAACGCCCGCTGTCGGCCATCATCCTCGTGCTGGCGGTTCTGTTGATTGTTTTGCCGGTGATAAAGATGACGAAACACAAGAAAAAATCTGCCGCGGCGGATGATGGACCGGAAGCGGATGAATCTTAGGGAGTCTAGGAATTAACGCGGTGCGCTCTTCATTACCCCTGACACCGCTGGCGGCGAACTTTGTTCTCAAAGACAAGGTCTATGTCGCGCTGAAAGATGCCATCGCTGAGATGGATATTTATACGGACGCCGAACCGCCGCGCCTCGACGAGCGTTCCCTGGCCGACAAGCTGGGGGTAAGCAGGACGCCGGTCAGGGAGGCGTTGTCGCGCCTGGAGCAGGAAGGGCTCGTCCAGACCGTGCCCCGGCGGGGTGCTTTCGTAGTGCGAAAAAGCAAGGCGGATATCCTTGAAATGATTCATGTATGGGCTGCGCTGGAGAGCATGGCCGCCAGACTGGCGACGCTCAACGCTACGAATGAAGAGATTCGCGAATTTCACGGCTTTCTGGATTCATACAGTGATTCTTCCGAAGCGCGCGGACAAATCGACGAATACTCCGAGACCAACATCAGGTTTCACCAGAACATCATCAAACTCAGCAAATCTCGCCTGCTGATAGCTCTGACCGATAATTTATTTATTCATATGAAATCCATTCGGGCCCGCACGATCAAGGAGCGTGATCGGGCATCGCAGTCAATCATTGATCACACGCGCATTATAGAAGCACTGGAGAAAAGACAGACCGAACTAGTGGAAAAACTGGTCCGGGACCACGCTCTCAATCTGGCTGAGCATGTCCGACATTACGTCGACTACCTCACATGACGCCAGTGATGTGCAAAAGATCGAAAGCAGGAGAGAGGAGAACGACATGTCAACGCAAGCAATGAAATTGTCCGATACGGCCACCGATACGCTGGCGCAGAAAAGTCGAGATGAAGGCATCGTGTCGGGCGGCCACCTGGTTGCAAGGGCGCTAAAGAATGAGGGCGTGGACACGATATTTACACTGTGCGGAGGTCATATCATCGATATCTACGACGGCTGCCTCGATGAGGGTATCCGCATCGTCGATGTCCGGCACGAGCAGGTGGCGGCCCACGCCGCGGATGGATACGCGAGACAGACGGGCAGGCTCGGCTGCGTCGTTACCACCGCCGGACCGGGCTGCACAAACGCGGTAACGGGTATCGCTACAGCATTCCGGTCGGAAAGTCCGGTGCTGCACATTGGCGGCCAGAGTTCACTGACCCAGCACAAGATGGGTTCCCTGCAGGACCTGCCCCACGTGGACATGATGGCGCCCATTACCAAATTCTCATCGGGCGTGTATTCCACGGAACGGGTCGCCGATATGATCGCCATGGCGGCAAGGGAGTGTTTCAACGGCGCCTATGGACCCTCGTATCTGGAGATTCCGCGGGATATCCTGGATCGCGAAATTCCTCTCGAATCCGCCAGAATCCCGAGGCACGGTGCGTATCGCAGCTCCGTTCGTTCCATCGGCGATCCCGCAGATATCGAAAGGTTGGCGGACATTCTGGTCAAATCAGAACGCCCAGCGGTCCTCATTGGGCAGCAGGTATGGGCCTGCCGGGGTCACGAAGAGGCAATCAGCTTCGTCCGTGCTCTGGATATTCCCGTCTACCTCAACGGCGCAAGCCGCGGCATGCTGCCGCAGGGTGATCCGCACCATTTCGACCGCACGCGCAGCGACGCGTTCAAGAATGCAGACGTGATACTGATCGTCGGGACGCCGTTTGATTTTCGGATGGGTTACGGCAAGCGGATTTCAGACGAGGCGACGCTGGTTCAGATCGATCTGAGCTACGCCACGGTTGGCAAAAACCGTGATATCAGTCTGGGTCTCGCAGGCCATCCGGGAGCCATTCTCTCCGCGGTCGCACAGGCCGCTTCGGGCCGCATCGATGACGGCGCGCGCAAGGCGCGGCAGGCGTGGATGAAGCAGTTGCGTGACATCGAGGCAACCAAGCTCGAAAAACTGCTGCCCATGTTCAACACCGATCAGAATCCCATCCATCCGTATCGTCTGGCCTGGGAGATCAATGAGTTCCTCGGGGAGGACACGATCTATATAGGTGACGGCGGCGACATCGTGACGATTTCGGCGCAGGCCGTGCGACCGAGAAATCCGGGGCAATGGATGGATCCCGGCGCCCTGGGGTCGCTCGGTGTAGGCACGGGATTTGCGATGGCCGCGAAACTTGTTCATCCCGACAAGGAGGTCATGTGTCTGTACGGCGACGGTTCGTTTGGGATGACCGCGTTCGATATGGAAACGGCGCAGAGGTTCGGTGCGCCCTACCTGGCGGTGATCGGGAACAATTCTCACATGAATCAGATTCGCTACGGTCAGATTGCAAAGTACGGTGAAGAGCGGGGCAACGTCGGCAACAAACTGGGCGACGTGCCCTTCAGCAAGTTCGGAGAGATGATCGGCGGCTACGGCGAAGAGGTTCATGAGGCGAAGGAGATTCAACCCGCGCTGCAGCGCGCCCGCGAAGCAATTGCCCGCACGGGGAAGTGCGCGGTCGTCAATGTCTGGGTCGATCCGAACGAATACGCGCCGGGTACGAAGGCCCAGACCATGTACAAGTAAACCAACGGCTTCCATAAACCGCTTTGTCACCCGTGGGCTGATAGATTCAATTTAATTCGGAGATATTGACAGTAATGAAGGCGCTTGAAGGGGTAAGGATCCTTGACTTTACACACGTCCAATCGGGTCCGACGTGCACACAACTGCTGGGTTGGTTCGGGGCGGATGTGATCAAGGTGGAACGCCCGGGTAGCGGCGACGCGACCCGCAAACAGCTGGTGGATGTAGAAGGCGAGGACTCCCTGTACTTCACCATGCTCAATCACAATAAACGTTCGCTGACGCTCAACTCAAAAAACGACACCGGCAAAAAGGTGCTCGAACGGCTGGTCAAGGAATGCGACGTGCTGGTGGAAAATTTTGCTCCGGGAGCCCTCGACCGCATGGGCTTTTCATGGGACAGGATCCAGGAACTCAATCCGCGTATGATCATGGCCTCGGTAAAGGGCTTTGGACCGGGGCCCTACGAGGACTGCAAGGTATACGAGAATGTCGCGCAGTGCGCCGGGGGTTCGGCATCGACTACCGGATTTCGCGACGGACCGCCGCTGGTCACGGGTTCGCAGATCGGCGACTCCGGTACGGGATTGAATCTGGCCCTGGGGATCGTAACCGCGCTGTTTCAACGTGAAAAGACCGGCCGGGGTCAGAGGGTGCTCGCCGCCATGCAGGACGGGGTGCTCAACCTCTGTCGCGTCAAACTTCGAGACCAGCAGCGGCTTGACCACGGACCGCTGAAAGAGTATTCCCAGTACGGGGAGGGCGTTCCGTTTGGCGAGGCCACGCCGCGGGCGGGGAACGATTCGGGCGGCGGCCAGCCGGGCCGGATACTGAAGTGCAGGGGATGGGAATCCGACCCCAACGCATACACTTATTTCATTACCCAGGCGGCGGTATGGGGCAAGATCTGCGACGTCATCGGCAAGCCCGAATGGAGGGAAGCGCCGGACTTCGCCACACCCGCGGCGAGGCTGCCGCACCTCAACGACGTGTTCGATGCGATCGAGCAGTGGACCATGACTAAAACCAAGTACGAGGTCATGGAAATCTGCAATCCCCTCGACATACCCGTGGGGCCGATCCTGTCAATGAAAGAGCTCGCCGAGGAGCCGTCGCTGCGCGAGACGGGGACGATAGTTGAAGTGGATCATCCCGGGCGCGGCAAATATCTTACGGTCGGCTGTCCAGTCAAATTGTCTGATTCGCCGGCACAGGTGACGCGTTCGCCGCTGCTTGGGGAACACACCGATGAAATTCTTTCGCAAGTGTTGCACTACTCGGACGACGAAATTTCCGAAATCAGGCAATCCGGCGCGGTTTAGCGGTATATAGCGAGGAGGTAGAAGCATGCGTATTGTTGTCCATGGTCAACAGGCCTTCGGACGAGCCGTTCTGGAACGGCTGCTGGAACAGGGTGAAAACGTCGTCGCGGTTTGTGTTGCGCCCGACAAGGAAGGCAGGCCCGTCGATCCGCTGAAGGAACTGGCGCTGGAGCACAGTCTGCCGGTACACCAGCCTGCTTCATGGAAGACGGGCGAATCGCTTGAGTTGATGAAGTCCTTCGATGCGGACGTGTGCATGATGGCCTATGTGCTGCTGTTCGTTCCGGATGCCGTGATCAATGCGCCCAGGCTGGGATCATTCCAGTATCACCCGTCGCTGCTGCCGATGCATCGGGGACCGTCTTCCATCAACTGGCCCATCGCCATGGGTTCGACCCGCACGGGACTGAGCATTTTCTGGCCCAATGACGGTCTCGACGAAGGACCCATCCTGATGCAGAAAACTTGCGACATCGGGCCGGACGAGACACTGGGCGACGTGTATTTCAAAAAACTTTTCCCCATGGGAGTGGATGCCATGATGGAGTCCCTCGAGAGGGTGAAACGGGGCGACGCCCCGAGGATCGAACAAAATCTGGACGAGGGGTCCTATGAATCCTGGTTCGGAAAAAAACAGGCCGAGATCGACTGGACCGGGAGCGCGCAGGAGGTATACAACACTATCCGCGCCGCCAATCCGCAACCCGGTGCCTGGACAACAAGGGATGGCGTTGAGGTCAAAATCTACGACTCCCGGCTGTCAGGGGATAGCGGGCAACCTGGGGAAGTCGTTGCCATCGATGACGAAAGTTTTACCGTTGCCGCATCGCAGGGTGCAATCCGGGTGATGCGAGTTCGCGCCGATGCGGGTAAGGTGTCGGCAACCGAGTATGCCGCGTCAAGCAATTTGTCCGTCGGTGACCGGTTTGGATAGCACCATTATTTCTGTGCCAATCCGCCTATAAATTCCACCCAGGCGGTTGGGCTTTGAACCGACCTCAATCAACCAACGAAACGCAACTCGAGAAAACATGAGCGATATCGAAATTGCCCGAGCTGCCACCACGCAGCCGATCACAGAAGTCGCCGAAAAACTGGCCATTCCGTCCGACGCGCTCGAGCCTTACGGTAACAGCAAAGCGAAACTGTCGCAGGAGTTCATCAAATCGCTCGAGGGGAGACCCGAAGGCAAACTCATCCTGGTGACGGCGATCACGCCAACCCCCGCGGGGGAGGGCAAGACCACGACATCGGTCGGGCTGCACGACGGCCTCAGCCGGATTGGAAAAAAGTCTCTGGTGTGCCTGAGGGAACCCAGCCTGGGACCCTGTTTCGGTATGAAGGGTGGCGCCGCCGGCGGGGGCTATGCGCAGGTGGTTCCGATGGAAGAGATCAACCTTCACTTCACCGGCGACTTCCACGCCATCGGCGCCGCCCACAACCTGTTGTCCGCTCTGGTGGACAATCACATCTACTGGGGAAACGAGGCGGGGTTTGACAGCAGACGTGTCGTATGGCGAAGAGTCGTCGACATGAACGACCGGGCGCTTCGTTCCATCGTCAATTCCCTCGGCGGTGTGGCCAACGGCTACCCGCGCGAGGATGGATTCGATATCACCGTTGCCTCGGAGGTAATGGCCATATTCTGCCTCTCCCGTGATCTCGACGACCTGCAGGAACGGTTGAGTAAAATCATCGTCGGCTACACCCGGGACCGCAAGCCAATTCGCGCGCAGCAGGTCAAGGGACCGGGCCCCATGGCCGTACTGCTGAAGGACGCCATGGCGCCGAATCTGGTGCAGACGCTGGAAAACAATCCTGCCTTCATCCATGGTGGACCGTTTGCCAACATCGCCCACGGCTGTAATTCAGTAATCGCCACCAAAGCGGCCCTGAAGCTCGCCGACTACGTCGTTACCGAGGCGGGATTCGGCGCCGACCTGGGGGCGGAGAAGTTTTTCGATATCAAGTGCCGCAGTGCGGGCCTCAAACCGGATGTCGCCGTCATCGTCGCCACGATCCGAGCCTTGAAGATGCACGGCGGGGTAAGCAAGGACAACCTCAATAGCGAGAATGTCGAAGCGGTCAGAAAGGGCTGTTCCAACCTGGCGCGACACATCCGAAATGTCAAATCCTTCGGCGTGCCGACGGTGGTGGCTATCAACCGCTTTGTCGCCGACACGGACGCTGAGGTGGCCGCGGTTCGTGAGACCGCCGCCGATTATGGCACGGAAGCCTTCGAATGCACGCACTGGTCCAACGGCGGTGCCGGTACGGAGCAACTCGCTGTCCATGTGGCCGACCTCGCGGACAGCGGCAACAGCCAGTTTGCTCCCATCTATGACGACGATATGCCGCTGTGGGACAAGATAAAAACCGTGGCGACCCGCATCTATGGCGCGGATGACGTTATAGCCGACAAGAAAGTGCGATCCCAGATCAGCGAATACCAGGAAAACGGCTTCGGCCACTTCCCGATCTGCATTGCGAAAACGCAGTACAGTTTTTCAACCGACCCCAACCTCAAAGGGGCGCCCTCCGGGCACGTGCTGCCGGTGCGGGAAGTGAGGCTGTCCGCCGGGGCCGGGTTCATGGTCGTTATTTGCGGTGAGATCATGACCATGCCGGGATTGCCGAGGGTCCCCGCCGCCAACAGCATCCTTATCAATGATTCGGGCGAAGTAGAAGGTCTATTCTAGATAGTCAGTAATGGAGATTCATGTCAGTTAAGTCTATTCTGGTGCCCCTGGACGGCACCGACGCCAGCTTCGCCGTGCTGGACACGGCGTTGATCGTAGCCAAACGCTTCAATGCAAAAATCAAGGGCATACATATCCGGCCCAAGAGCGGCGATCTGCCCTACGAACTCGACTACGTATCCGAAAATCTGAAGAGAAAAGTAGCCGACGAAACCAAAAAGATCGGCAAGGAACACGCAAGAGCCTTACGCGATCAGTTCACCGAATACTGCGAAAAACATGGCATCAGATTCGGTGAGTCGCTGAGCGATGACGAGGTCAGGGCGGTATTCCGGGAAGAGACGGGGAGCGTTGCGGAAATATTGATACGTCACGGCCGCTTTTGCGACGTGATCGCCGCGGCCAGGCCGGCCCGCAGGAGAGGAATATTGCTGAGGTCGCCCGTTGGAGAAAGAATGGAATCGCTGCTGATGCGCGTCGGTCGGCCTATCCTGATGGTGCCGCCGGACTGGAACCCACACAAGGTCGGACGCGCAGCGTTTGCATGGAATGAAAGCCTGGAGGCCTCCAGGGCACTGGCAATGGCCCTGCCCTGGTTGAACCAGATGGAGGATGTCAGCGTTATCATGTCGCACAAGCGAAATGCCAGTCTTCCTGAACTTACCGAATACCTTGCCCTGTACGGCATTAAAATCAAAGTGCACTATCTCCCGAAGAAAACCAAATCGGTGGGGCAGTCGATACTGGACTGCTGCGCGGAGAATTCAGTCGAGCTGCTCGTGGTCGGCGGTTTCAGCCACGCGCGATCACGGGAGTTGGTGTTTGGCGGTGTCACCCAGTATCTGTTGGTTCACTCTAACGTCGTCACCTTGATGGTGCATTGACCCCGCCGTTGAATCCATGTATCGCAGTCTTCTTTTCATTCCTGGAAATCAGCCCCGAATGATCGGGAAAGCGGCGGGTTTCAGGCCCGACGCGTTCGTTCCAGATCTGGAAGATTCGGTGGCCGACGCGGACAAATCCGAAGCCAGGCGCACGGTTCGCGAACAAATGGGCGTTCTGATCAATACCGGCATTCCGGTCCTGCCCAGGATCAATGCACGGGACACCGGGTTGGCTGAAGAGGATCTGCAATCTGTTGTACGCCCCGGAGTTTGCGGGGTGTCGATTGGAAAGGTAAACACGCCGGATGACGTCCTGTGGCTCAGCGACGTCCTGTCCGAACTCGAGAGAAAGCAGGAAATGAGTCCAGGTACACTGGGGCTTGTTCTGTGGATCGAGACCGCATTGGGAATAGTGAACTGTTATGAGATATGCCGCGCCAGCGAGAGGATCTTGGCCGTGGCTTTTGGTGCCGAGGACTTTACCCATGACATGGCCATCCAGAGGCTGGAAGGCGACGGAAATGTGGACTTTGCCAGAAATACCCTGTGCATCGCCGCCAGGGCGGCAGGGGTGCTTGCTCTCGATACCCCTTATTTCCAATTTCGGGACAAGGAAGGTCTGATAGTAAACGCGGTCGCATCCAAGCACATCGGCTTTAAGGGTAAATTCGCCATCCACCCCGCGCAGGTGGATCCGATCAATCGGGTGTTCTCGCCGACGAAGGACGAGATAGACTACGCGTCACGCGTCGTTGCGGCGTACGAGGAAGCAGAACGCAAGGGGCGGGGTTCGACCTCACTGGACGGCAAAGTAATCGACGTACCGGTATACAAGAGAGCCCGGGAATTATTGGCGTCACGGCCCTGATCCACCGATCCCGCCTGTATATCGCTCCGGGGCGTACGCCAGCTGATTGATGGATGCGACCTGGTGGCTCGTGCAGGCAGCGGTCCTGGTTGCCTCGTTACTTCAGGGCGCGACGGGCATCGGTTTCGGCGTCATTGCCGGACCCGTGCTGCTCTACGCCCTCAACAGCTCCTCCGCCATACAGGTGTCGATCATGCTGAGCTTGGCCATCGCGCTGATGCTGTCGCCTACCTTGTTTCGGCAGGCAGACTGGCCGGTGTTGAAGCTGTTTCTTTTGGGCACGCTTGTTGGCCTACCGCTTGGTATCGTGGTATTCATCCGCATCGATATCGTCATGCTGAAACTGCTGGCCGGTGTGGCCGTGGCGTTTATGGCGCTGACGGTCGCCGGAGCCTTCGAGCGCACCACAAGGCGTGAAGGACCCGCTTACAGCTCGCGTATAGCCTCCGGTATGGGCGTGATCTCCGGTGCAATGAGTTCGAGTCTCGGCATGCCGGGTCCGGTACCTGCGGCTTGGATGGTTACGCAGAGCTTTTCCAAAGCGCGCATCCGCGCAACCATTCTCACCATGTTCGTGCCGTCCTATACCGCCGCCCTCGCGTTTCAGTCGTTCACGCCGGGAATCGGCGACGATGGAATCAGCTGGGCGCTGCAGTTGCTGCCGGCCACGATTGCGGGTGTGGTGGTGGGCAGAATTCTCGAACCGAGAATCAGCGAACGCGCGTTCAAGAGTATCATTACCATTGTCCTTGCAGCGACCGCTTTACTCTTATTGATTGATGTGGCCAAACAATATTGGACGGGATAAATAGAGATATGTCTGAAAATCTGGGTCGATTGGAGTCAATGCCGCGCGTAGAGCTCGCGCATAAACCCACCCCCCTAGAGCCAATGCGCAACCTGTCGGCTCACTGTGGGGGCGTCGATTTGTATATCAAACGCGACGACTGCACCGGGTTGGCGTTTGGCGGGAACAAGGTCAGGCAGTTGGAGTTTTATCTGGGAGAAGCGGTGTCGCGTGAAGCGGACACGGTACTGATTACGGGTGCGGTACAGTCGAATTTCGTCAGGCTCGCGGCGGCCGCGGCGTGCAAGCTGTCCATGGCGTGTCACATCCAGTTGGAGGATCGTGTGCCCGGAGTCGATGCGGTGTACCGAAACTCGGGCAACGTACTTCTGGACAGGATGCTCGGCGCGCACCTTCACTATTTCGACGAGGGCGAGGACGAAACCGGAGCGGACAGGCGTCTGGGAGAGATCGCGGAAGAACTGAAGCGCCGGGGGCGTCGACCCTACATCATACCGCTTGCACCCGGTCATCCGCCGCTCGGCTCGCTTGGCTACGTGATGTGCGCTCAGGAAATCCTGGCGCAGAGTGATCGTGCCGGTCTCGCATTCGACGACATCGTGGTAGCTTCCGGAAGCGGCCACACGCACGCGGGATTACTTTTCGGTTTAAAGGCATTGGGGAGCACCGCGTCCGTAACCGGTGTGTGCGTGCGCCGGGATGCGGCGGCACAGCGCAGCAGGATAGTTCATCATTGTGGGGCAATCGCCGGTTTGCTCGGCGTCGAATCACCGGTTGAAGATTCGGATGTCAAACTGGTCGACGACTTCCTGCCGCCTGGTTATGGCCGGACGAATCCACCAACAATGGAAGCGATGGATCTCGCGGCCCGCAAGGAGGGTCTGATCGTTGACCCGACCTATACCGCGAAATCCATGGCGGCATTGCTCCAATTCGCTCGCGCATCCAGGCCTGCCAAGGGCAGGCGGATGTTGTACATACACACCGGTGGCCAGCCCGCTATTTTCGGCAGTGAGCCCAAACTGACCGGGTATTTCCAGAACAAGCAGTAACCACTCTCCGCCGCGATCAATCGGCGCGGGGCGCGCCTCCTAC
>JAHEIO010000018.1:0-21827 GCA_024639325.1 Gammaproteobacteria bacterium | reverse complement strand
CCGCCGCGATCAATCGGCGCGGGGCGCGCCTCCTACGATAGGGGTGGGGATGTCGGGGAAATTTGTAGGAGCGGCGCCCCCGCCGCGATTGCATCGGCGCGAGGCGCGCCTCCGGAATACGTTATCGGGATTGTTTGAAATAGCGATTCAAGTATTCTTCGAAGGAAATGTCATCGGCATCCTCGATCTCCTTTTGCCGCTGCAGAGATTTAGCCGCCTCTTCCTCGAAAAAACGAATCTGATCGGGCGGACAGTTTATCTCCCTGAAATAAGCGTTGTGTTTTTCACACATGTCCATCGCAGTGTGATAGAAAGTTTGATGGTTCGCTCGCATGGCGTCGAGAAGACGGGCAGATGGCGTCCGGTCCGGGTCGCTGATTGTGGTGGACGCGGCGGCGACCGCATCACGATAGTGGTCGGCGTCTTCTTTCTGATCCAGCAGTTGAGCAATGGGTTGCATTTCCTGGTGGATTTCTCCCGCCCAGTCGGTCACTGACAAGCTCTGCCCCCGGCGCCGAAGCCGGATGTTCGGATCCCGTCCGCAGCAGGCCACGATCTGCTGGTTGTACCCGATGTCTTTTCGTTCGTCGCCCCCCAGAGGAGGGCTCTCGTGCAGCAGGCAGAATATGAGAAAAGTCTCCAAGAATCGCATCTGTTCCTCACTGATACCCACGGGGTCGAACAGATTGACATCGAGGGCCCGGATTTCGACGTATTGAACGCCGCGGTTCAGCAGGGCGAGGGTGGGCTTTTCGCCGGATCGCGCAATCTGCTTGGGCCGCACGAAGCTGTAGTATTCGTTTTCGATCTGCAGGACGTTGGTATTGAGCTGGACATATTCACCGTCAGCCTTTACGCCGATCCTTTCATACTCCGGGTACGGCGTCTCGATCGCCCGGGTCAGCCCGTGGACATACTCCGTTAGATTGTTGTAGGAGATATCGAGCCGCTCCTGTACCTTGTTCTTGTAGCCCACGTCACTCATGCGCAGGGACGTTGCATAGGGGCCGAAGTACGTGTTTTTGTCGAACTCATCCAGGTCCACCGTCTTGTCTCCGAAAAACGATTTGCAAACCGCCGGTGAAGCCCCAAAAAGATAAGGGATGATCCACCCCAGCCTTTGAAAATTTCTGATCAGGCAGAAGTAGGCGTCAGATATGAAATCCTGTTCCTTCTGCTCGTCGTTTTCGATGTCCTGATATATTGGCCAGAATGACCGAGGTAGTGAATAGTTGAAGTGCACACCCGCAATGGCCTGCATCGTCCGGCCGTAGCGGTGCTCGAGACCACGACGGTATACGTGCTTCATCGTGCCCACGTTGGAAGTCCCATACTCGGCTATCGGAATGCTGTTTTCGCCCGCGATCAGACACGGCATGCTCGTTGCCCAGAGAAGCTCGTCCTGCAATCTGCCATACACGAAACCGTGGATCTGGCAAAGATAATCATGGGCCGCCTTTGCATCCGTCAAAGGCGGTGTGATCAACTCGAGCAGCGCCTCTGAATAGTCCGTGGTAATGTAGGGATGGGTCAAGGCAGATCCCAGCGCTTTCGGATGCGGAGTCTGCGCGATATTGCCGTCCCGCGTAACGCGCAGACTTTCTTTTTCGATGCCTATTTCACCGCCTGCGAAAAGTGCTCCCCGCCCTGTCCCGTTCAGCCCGGCCAGGCGCTGCCTCAGTCTTTGATACAAAGTGGCGTTACTCCGCTTAGGATTGTATAGGTTGAAGGCACCGAAGCAGATCGCTGAGGCCAGCGATATTACCCCCGGGTCTCGCCCAGAGGCCGGATTATGTATTACGCGGAGCCCAACCGCCATAGCGGGTGAGATGCTGCGGACTCCGGGAGGCAGCAATCCGGCTGCGCGTTCGACCGCGTCACCCCATTTGAGGAGTCGGCCCGGTGATTGCATTAGATTTTCGGCGTAGAATGGCGTTTTTCAATGGATTTATGATACAACTACATGCCTTTGTGCCTGGGCTGGCTGTGGTACGCCCGATCAATCCGGCGCACAGCGTTGCAGATGTATTGAGTACCCGGGAAAACGCGAGCCGCAGTTTTCATGTTTGCTCAAAAACGTCCGCGGGGTCGGTGCGGATGTCAGAAAATAAATTATTGAAGGAGACAAGAACCAATGAGCAACCCACAACCACTGAAGTACCTGGACAAGGCATTGAACGGTCTGCGCGATCTCAGCCTGTTCCCGGAGAAGACGGACGATGCGCCCGTTATAGCGTTGATCGATCAGATTTCCGATCTCGATGAGGAAAAGGCCGTTGCGGTAGCCCGCACGCTCAACCAGGCGTCACTTTTCAACGAGGTTGTGCGCGAACAGGTCAGTTCGATGGAACTGGGAGAGCGTTATGAGGACATCACGAATGGGTTCAACAGCATTAGGGACGATGCCAAAAGCATGGTCGAACAGGTCGAGGATGGGAAGATCGACACCTTCGAGCGGATCGGCAACGTCTGGATGAAAGTCACGCGCGGCGATATCCCAGACCGTTTCGAAAAGATCAAGGAAACCTATCTCGACGTGGCGGACGACTCCAAGGACCAGATCGAACGGGAGCACATCATTCTCAATTCGTATCAGGACTTCCGCGGTGCGCTCAAGGAGTCCGAGGTGCTGGCGCTGGAGATCCTGGAAAAAGCCAGGGTTCGGCTCGACGAAGCAAAAGCGGCTCTAGAAACCGCGATGCAGTCCGTGGACGGCTACGAGGGTGACGATCCGGTGGAACGTGCCAGGCTGGAGCTGGCCCGCGACGAGCAAATGCGAAACGTCCAGTACAACGATCGACGCTATCAGATCGCCAAGGACTTGTCGGACAATCTGACCGTCAGCTACAACACGTCAGAAGTGATCATGGCGAGGCTTCTGCAGACCACCAACGCCAAGGAGCGGGTATATCATCAGGCGATCAGCTTTTTCGGGACCAACGAAACGGTCCTCACGGCGCTCAGCGCTTCGTTTACGGGCTTGTTCGGGCTGCATGAAAGCACCCAAACGCTCAACGCCATGAAAGAAGGTGTCAGCAAGAGCCTCGAGGATTTGGCGGATATTGGCGGCAAGGTGCAGGAAGAGGCGATCAAGGCCGGATACGGGCCCACAATCAGGGCGGATGCCGTCAAGAAGCTGGTCGATTCGGTGATCCGTTTCCAGGAGAGTTCGCTGGGCATCATTGACGAAATGCGCACGTTGAGTACACGCAATTCGGAGGAGATCAGGAATGCCGTGGAAGAGGGTAAACAACGACTGTCCCGGCTGGTCGGCGAGGGCAAAGCGTTGCCGCTGGACTTTCCGTCGGGCGGAAGCCTAGCGGCCCAGCCCTGAAGCATTCGGCAGTATGGCGGAAGATATGCCCGAATCGCGCCCACTCGACGACGTCATGCTCGCCATGGACGTCGTCGATACGCTTCGTCACCAACAGCTCCTGGTCGAGCGTGAGCTCAAAACCGATGATCGCGACAAGAAAATGATCGAGCGGCTTCGCGCCATATATGCTTCGCAAGGGATCGAAGTTCCCGATCGTGTACTGCAGGAGGGAGTCGTTGCGCTAAAGGAAGACCGTTTTGTCTACGACCGGCCCGGGCCAGGATTCCAGAGCCGGCTTGCGCGTGTGTACGTGATGCGCGAAAGGTGGGGCAAGCCGCTTCTTCTGGTCGTCGGCGTCCTGGCAATCGTGTGGTTCGCTTACGGTTATTTCGTGAGCGGGCCGGCCGAGCGGGAAAAGGAACTGTTGCCTGCGCGTCTCCAGTCCCAGTATCAGCTCCTGGATCAGCAGGCGAAAGGACCGGTCGCCAAGGAGCGCTCCAAAACGTTGCTGGAAAAGGGCAATTTGGCTTTACAAAAAAACGATACCGATGCGGTGCTGGGCGTGCTGGATCAAATGGAGAACCTGCAATCCGAAATCGATCTACAGTACGAACTCAGAATCGTATCCCGGCCCGGTGAGAAAAGTGGAGTGTGGCGAATCCCGGATGCCAATATCGACGCCCGAAATTTCTACATTGTCGTAGAGGCCGTGACACCGGACGGAGGCGTGCTGGAACTCCCCATCGTCAATGAGGAAGACGGCAGGACGTACCAGGTGAAAAAATGGGGCCTGCGGGTCTCGGAGGAAGTGTTCGAACGAATCGCATCGGACAAAATGGATGACGGCATTATCCAGGATAACCGTTTTGGGTTGAAGAAAAAGGGTTACCTCGAGCCGGAGTATACAAAGTCCACCACCGGGAGCGCGATAACGTCGTGGTGACGGACAAATGGTGACAAACAGCGGAAGACAAACCCTGTCCTCGATAGATCAGGGCATAGCACTGGTGCATGACCAGGTAAGGGAGATAGACCAACAGATCCGGGCGGAAAGCGAGGGTCTGGTAGAGTTGCAGGAGCAGCAAGGCCAGCGTTACAAATCACTGGCCAGGATTCGGCTGGATCACGTAATCAGCGGTGAGCTGGCGTCGGGACTGGATGTTGCGGGGCAGCGTGTCAGGGAGTTGTTGCAAGAACGATCAGAGGCGCAGACATCGTTGATCCGGCAGATCGATGACGCTCTTGCCGAACTTGCGGCGCTGCAAACAACGCGCGAGGGTCTGAACCAGAAGGTCGAGCAGGCTACCGATAATCTGGACGATGCGGAGGCGACGGTCCAGGAACGGTTAGCCCAGGACGATGAATATCTGGCCCAGCTTGACTCTGCCCGGGAAGCCGAACGGGTCGCCGACCACGCGGAAGAGAAAATGCAACGGGCGGAGGAGTCACGCCAAAGCAAAGGCCGTCCGTATCAGGCCGATCCTCTTTTCTCCTATCTCTGGTCGCGAAAGTTCGGCACCTCGGCATATTCCGCGAATTCGCTGTTTCGCTATCTCGATAAATGGGTTGCACGGTTGTGCAACTACCAAGAAGCGCGGCCGAATTACGCAATGTTGCTCGAGATTCCAAAGCGTCTCCGTGAGCACGCGCAGCGGGTGCGCGCCGGCGCCGACGTCGAATTTGGGAAACTGAAGGAGCTCGAGCAGTCGGCGTCCGAAGAAGACGGCGTGCCGGCGCTGCGGCAAACAATGGAGCAGGCTCAGTCGGATCTCGATCAGACCGACCTCGAAATCGAAGCTGTCGAAAACCGACTCAGGGATATGGAGCAATTGCGCACACGGTTTGCCAGCGGTGAGGATGAACACATACAGAAGGCCGTAGAAACATTGAGCAGCGCATTCGAGCGTGAAAAATTGAACACACTTTATGATTACGCACGGGCAACCATCACGGCGGAAGACGATTTGCTGGTGCAGGAACTCGAATCGGGTGCTGATCGTGCTATGGCGATCAAGGAATCAATGGCAGAGCACAAACGGGTGCGGGAACGTCACCTGGATCGGATGCAGAAACTGGAAAACGTGCGCAGGCGTTTCAAGCGGCAGCGTTTCGACAATGCGCATTCGGAATTCGGCAACTCCGCCCTCATAGCGATGATACTCAGCCAGTTCCTGCGAGGCACCGCAACCTCCGACGAACTGTGGCAAACCATTGAGCGTGAGCAGCGTTACCGCCGCAGAAGATCCAATCCCGACTTCGGGAGCGGGGGTTTTGGCAACCGCCAGGGTACGTGGCACTTTCCCTTTCCCAGGGGCGGCGGCATGGGTCGAGGTGGTTGGGGCGGCAGCAGAGGGCCGGGCGGCCTGGGCCGTGGGGGTCTCGGCAAAGGCGGTCTTGGCGGTGGAGGCGGGTTTCGAACGGGCGGTGGGTTTTAGCAGTTACCTGGCCGGGTCGATCCGATCAGCATCTTACTCTTGCGCGGCTGGCATCCTTCCAGTCACATTCAAATGTACCGTCTTCTCCTGGATCCCAGCCTTTTTGACCATTAGATCGTATTTCGAATCGACCTGAACCGGCCTGACTGGTTGCGGAAACGGGTGAAGCGCGGGCGATGAACATGGAGTTGGAAACGGAAGCCAGTGAGAGTGTGTAGTAGCCGTCCGGGCTTGTGCCCGGCACACCGATGCTGGCGAAATTCGTGCCGTAGCGGTTGTTGTCAAAATAATACTGTTCCTGTTCATTGGCTATATGCTGAAGTGCGATCATGGCGTCGGAATGGCGGCTTCGGCGAATGTACTCCTGATAATTCGGCAACGCAATCGTCGTCAGGACTGCAACGATTGCCAGTACGATCAGGATTTCTATCAGCGTAATACCGCGCGGGCGATTCATCTTTTAGGCGGGTGCAGGTCAACCGGCTTTTCGATTAATCCAACACTTCTCGCCAGGATACCCGACCGTCTTCGGGGTTTGATCTGGCCACGTCGATGTTTTTCGTCAACTGCGATTCGCCGGCACCGTCGACGACGACCGGCGTGCTGCCGCCGCTGCTGTCTCCGCCGCCACTCGATGAGTTACCTGCGGAGTTTTGTAGCGGGATCTTTTCGGCACGTAGCGCTTCGTTGAATGCAGAGCAGCCTTCTCCGAAGTGCTCATAATTGGAGTTTTCCCAGATAACCACACCGGCGGCAACGGGCGACGTGCCCATGGCCCCGTTGGCTCCGAATGTTTTTCGTCTGCCTGTTGCGATGGCCTGAACGGTAAACGCTCCGTTGCGGTAAGCCGAGTTGGGATTTGCCACACTCTGGGCACCGAGCGACTCCGGCGGCACGGTTGTGTGGTGCAATGCAACGCAGACGGGATCGGTGGCCCTGAGCGCGTTGATGTCGTTGTGCCGGACTCTCAGTTCCCTGATGTTCTCGATTGCGCAGGTGCGGTCAGAGACCGGCAACAGATTGAAACCGGGTGCGTCAATGACGATACGGTTATCCCCAATTCCATCGTCATTTTTATCGCAATCGAAGTAAAGTGTCGCCGGGACCGCAGGGACCGACCCTGCCGGCTCCAGGCCTGCCGTGATGCGCTGATCGACCAAGCCAAGCGTGTCCACGGAGTTGGGATTCCTGATCCAGATTCGTATCTCGTCACGGATCGATGCGTCGTACTCCCGCAAGCCCGAACCTGCTTCTCCCTCTTGTTCCAGAATGATGGCCTGATACAGGGCCTTGTGCGCGGGGCTCAGGATGCCGGTAGCGCTTTCGACATCGGGCGGGGCGGATACGGAACCGTCTTTATGCAGCATGTTGACCCCATCGACATCCCACTCATCGTCATACCCGTCCGTATGGCAGACCGAGGATTGACCGGCCCCTCCCCAGCAAGACATCGCCGTATCGCATACGCTGCCACGGCCATCCGCTTTTTGGCCTGCGCAGACGCCGAACTGGCCCGGGGACCAGTCGAAATTGTCCTGATCAACTTGCCCGCCCTCGATTCCTGGGTCTGTAAAGCGGCTTGAAACACCCCGAGGCGTCGGCTCATACATGATAATTGCGGAATCCATACCACCGGCGATAGTCACCGAAGTTGGTGCCGACGCGACCCCGGAACCGATGAACCTGCCGACCGCTCGAAAGTCATCGTTTTCTGTAAAAGCGCCGTCGTCGTTGGTATCCACGAATACATCTTGGCTGTCGAGGGCACCGTCCGCGTTGAGATCCAGATAGGGCGAGGCGGGTGAGTTTCCGGTACGGTAATCCACACCCATGAACCAGTTTTTGTAACCACTCTGATTTGTCGCGGCTGAACTGGTAAATTCTATTCGATGGTTGTTCAGGATTGGGTCCTGCAGAACGTGCTCGCCCCGCGGAAGCTGCAATTGCCACCCGATGGAACTGTCGGGAACGGTACTCGACGAAATAATTCTATATGTAGTGGGCCCCTCGTCTTTTGAATCGTCAATGTGCTGAATCGGATCAACGGTATGTATTGTCAACGGCGGATTGGTTCCCCAGCTCTCGCCCCTGTCCGTGATGCCGTATACACTGCCCGATGTGCCCGCCATTTCGACGATTGAACCGGTGCCGAAAAAAACCATCAGATCGCCGTTAGGTTTGACCGTTACCAGAGTTCCGGTCGTGATCGGCCGCGGCACGTGCGAATCCGGATCGCTGACGTTTATGAGACTTTTGCCCGACAGGGCTACTGTCGGATCGTTGCCATCATTGGGGTCGCCAGAGACCTGGGCGAAATCGAATTTCCACAGGTTCCCCTCGAGGTCGCCGGCGTAGACAATGTCCAGATTTCCGTCGAAATCCAGATCCCACCCAGCGGGGGATGACAAGCCGTTCGTGCCGCCCGTCGACGGGGTTTCGATCTCGTACAGCAGATCTCCATTGGCGATGTCGACTACGAAAAGTATCGATTTGCCAGTATTCTTACCGCTGCCAAAAACAGCCACCCAGGTGCCGTCACTCAATTTCCTGATCAGGGGCCTGGCGCTGGTCAATCCCAGATGTTGGTGTCTGAATTCCCAGAGGAAAAGCGTCCGGGCGGCATTGGCCTCTTTGTTTGTGTCGCCTATGTCCATCCCAGGATTTGTAATGTCGAGGGCAAAAATCGACCTGCCTCCGAGGCCGAGACCGCCGACGAGGACCGACCGCCAGCAGGGCGGGGCAGAACACCGCGGAAATTCACCGAACGCGTCAGCGGCGACAATCGGGCCGCCGACAAGGGGTCTATCGCTGTATTGCTGGATCGTCCGTTGTTTCAATCGAGTCAATATTTCACCGGGAATGTAGGCAAACAATTCGTTGCCGTCGATTGCCCTGAACGCATGCAGCATGCCGTCACTTCCACCCGCGAATACGAGAGAGGGACGATTTCTGGTTGCCGCCCTGAACTCGGCGTATCCGGATTCAGTTAAAATCCCGTTGGGAGGTCCGACATATACCGGTGCCGTGTACGTCAAGTCGCCCAATACGGTGGGCCTTGGTCGAAGGTTGCCAGGCTTCGTTCCTTCGTGGCTATCGTGCCCCCGGGTCCAGTTGACGACAGGGTCGCTTTCGGCGTCGCTGAGAGAATCGCTATTGATTGCGGTTTTCATGGCGTCGGTCAGAGCATCGCCGGACGAATTGTCCCAACTAAAACGACGGCCGCTCCAAGCTCCGGAGGCGTCGTTTCCCGAAGTGAAGATAATGCGATTATCCAATGGGCTGCCACCCGTGCGTTGCGATTGTTCCGTGACGATGATTTTCGCCTGCCACAATCCGTTGAATATTTTGAGTTCTCCCTCCTTTCCCGAGACATAGCCAGCGGCGTCCGGATCATCAGGATACAACTCATCGGGAGTAAAAATTCCACGGCTGTCGAGCGCCCTGGCAACGAGATCGCCCTCGAAAGTTTTTCTGTCGAAACTTGCTTCGAACAGCGTGCCACCCTGAATCGAAAGATTAGATGTGGACAGCGCCGGTGCCCCGATGCTCCTGGAAAGTGGGACATCCGATGAATTTGCCGAAGCCTGTGCCCCAAGAATCACCACAGCGACAAGGGCTATTCTTCGGTTGGCGAATAACCTGACATTCATTTTCGACCCTCCCTAGCCGTCACACGTCACTCCATCGGCTTTCGTGCATTTCCGATAGACTGTCTGGATCACCGTCCTTGAGCTTTTGTCCTGACTTTCACCGCGCGCGGTCAGGCGATACAAGCGAATGAATACTTCATTGTCCCCCGGCACCGGGCGCCAACCAAGATATTCGACAACGTATTTTCCGTAAACCGTGTCGCCTTCCCCTGATATCGAATCCCAGTCGATGGTGTCGATACGATCGACCAACGGTGGTGTGATATTTTCCGTGCAGTTGGCGGCATCGTTCAGGCAGCGCGACAGTTTTTCGTCCCAGGCGATTTCGCCAATCAGCATTGTGCTTTCAGCATTCTGGAAAGATTCATGTTTGGCGTATGCGTTCCTGGCCAGATTGAACTGTATGGTTGAAGCATCCATGCCGCTTACGCCGACCACCGTTACGATCAGGAGAATGAGCAGGGTGATTGCAAGGACGACCCCTGTCTGCCGGGTTTGGATACCGTCAGCTGAATTCCCCCTCATAGCGTCGGCTCCGGCCGGTTTCTGAGATAGACAGTGTTGCGAAACAACTGACGTCTGAAGCGGTCGCCGAATGAATGCACACGATCGCCGACCTGGTAAGTTCTTGTATTGGTATAACCGGCTTCCGGTTCCGCTGCCCGGACGAGAAGATCCACGACAACCGTTATCACTTTACCGGCACGGTCGGCAGTGATGCCGTCGTTGTCGTAAACATCGACGCTTCCGTCTCCTATTGTATCGAGGCCGAAAGTGATTTGAAGATCCTCTATGAATTCCACAATCGGTTCTGCGGATACGTTTCCCCCGATGATGGTTTCGCGCATCAAGGTTGGAACAGCGTCGCTGGACACATCAGAGAACGGACGAATGTAGTAGGCATGCGCCAGCACGCGGTATAGCGCGGCTGGTGACTCTGCCAAGTCGATCCCCGGGTCGAGTTCCGCATCGGTATCTGCCGCGAAAGCGATGCCCTCGGTCAGTGAAGTCAGCAAGTAGAGATTGCCTTTGGTTATGGAATCGATTTCGACGGGATTGCTCGAGCTCCGTCGTATGGTGATTATGTCGGTCGTGTCCTTGTAGTCGGAATCCGGAATACATGCCCGGTAATCCGAGTTCGTGTTGTTGGCAAACGCCACGGGTCGGGCATAGTCCGTCGCCCAGCCGCTCGAACATTCATTGGGTAGATCGATCGTCTCTGAATTGGCGATCGTCACGGTCGATAAATTCAATCCCCAGTATCCGGCCAGACGGATGTCTTCCCGAAGCAGCTGCAGTGCGAATCGACCGCTTTCCTGAAGACGGGCGATGTTGTCCTGCGCAACCCAGGTTTGCTTGTTGTTCAGGTAAATCAAGATCGCGGCGGCGGACAATGAAAGTCCGATGACGAGAGAAATCATCAGCTCAATCAGCGTCATGCCCCGCTCGCTGAGCGTGGTTTCCCGATGCCGGTTCCGCTGCCGATCGTTCATATTTGGACCGTAACCTTGACGCTTCTGGTCTTTTTCTCGCCGTTTCGCCCGGTATGCTCGATCCACCTGACAACCACCGACACATTGAATCCTTCGACGGTTACGAATCCGGAACCCGAGGGCAACACGGACCGGTTCAGATCATTCCATTCGCTGAGATCGAAGCTGGCGAGGTCCGAGGGCGAACACGAGGAGAGCAGACAATTACCGGCTGGCGTATTCGAGGAGAAATCCCGGCTGTAGTTGCCGGTGGAAATTCCGTCGGGATTCGCGCGCATTCGATCAAGAATGTCATACGCCTGATTGACGGCCTGGCTGCGAAAATACGACTTGTTGGTGTATCTGGTGCTCAGACCATGAACGCCGGCGATACCCAGCAGGGCCACGGCCAGAATGACCAGCGACACCATGATTTCGATAAGCGTGAATCCGGCCGCGGAATCCCTCGTGCGCACGGGACGCGACGTGTAGCCGGTTCGATGCCCGACAAGACAGTGGCGATTTGCGGGAGAGGGTAGCCGCAACACCGGGTATAAGGGGGCGGCTGTGGTGCATGACGTGGTGGGCGGGACGGCGGGTGCCGAATCCGTGGCATTTCGAACGTGACAATCCTTTGCATTCATCTTCACCAATCCCTGGTTACTCCCCGCTGCTACACCAGCAACAACGGTGATTGAACGAAACCAAAATCTACAGCAGTTGTTCTCGGCACATCAAGAAAAACTGACGAACGGTCTGCCCGCATATTGCACCAGTATCCCGGGCGATGATGCAGGACAGGTTTCGCTGAGCGCCGGTCTGGTGCAACATGCGGTCCAGGAGCCTGTCCGAGACCTGGTGCAGTACAATTCGAACAATCAATAAGGCAGGGACGCGATCTCAGGGTCGCGGCTTAACACACCCTCCGCCCGGTGGGGTGCTGTCGAATAAACCGGGCAGTAGCCTCACGGGGCTTTCGGCTCGCCGCAGTCAAAGCTGTCGAAGTGCAGCAATCCAGCACCACCGTTTGGGATCCTGGTGAGAAATGCGGGTTAAGTGGTAACCTCCATATCTAATTCAGAGCCGGATTCGCCGGATAAATAGCTTATGTGGAAGATTTCCGAATCTAACGTCGCCAAAATAAAACAGGTTGTATCCTCAAAATACCCAATCGTTTATTTGACGGCCTGGGAGGAAGACCGGGTTGAACAAATACTACAATCGATCTCCGATTTGTTTTTTCAAGGGAATCTGCCGCTCGTGGTATGGACCGCGACACGAGGTTTTTACACGAGCGAGTCCGAGCAATCTGAAACAAGAGACCCGGTCTCCGCATTGCGGCACATAGCATCCCAAGCGGACGACGCTATCTACCTTCTGAAGGATCTGCCTGCTTATTTTGAAAACAACCAAGATTTGGTCCGTATGCTGCGAGACCTGTACAGCCAACTTTCAAATCGAAATACGTTGGTGGTGCTGTCACATCCGGAAGTGAAGATACCGGATGTGTTGAAGAAAGAAATATTCCTGATTGATCTCGGCTTTCCCGACGAACAGGAAATATCAGATTATTTCGAACACACGTTATTGTCCAAGAATGTCGAGCGAACATTTACCGATGACTGGGCCGCGCAATGCGCATCGGCCATGCATGGTTTGACATTAAATGAAGTACGCCACCTGGCCCTGCGCTTGATGTCCGAAGGCAAGCTGGGATCGGAAGACGCGCTGGAGAAAGTCTACGACGAAAAAGCTCAGGTCCTGCAGAAGGAAAGCTGCCTGAGAGTGGTGCCCGTGCGTCCTTCCGTTGCCTCGATAGGCGGGCTTGAAAATCTGAAGGAATGGGTGCGCACACGCCGCATACTGTTTTCAAAGGAGGCTCACGATGCGGGGGTCCCGACGCCATCTGGTGTTCTCTTCATGGGCGTCAGTGGTTGCGGGAAAAGCCTAGCGGCGAAGGCGATATCATCGGCCTGGGAGTTGCAACTGGTTCGGATGGATATGAGCCTGATTCTTTCCGGCGCATACGGCTCGGCCGAGTTTGCGTTTGACCAGGCATGCCGGGTTGCTGAAAGCATCGCACCGGTAGTGCTCTGGTTCGATGAGATTGAAAACGCATTCGGCTACGATGAAGGCCAGGCGAGCAGTGGAAATATAAACATCTTTTCCAGCTTTCTAACCTGGATGCAGGAGAAACCGGCGTCCGTTTTCGTGGCCGCCACGGCAAACAGGATACATAAGCTTCCGGCGGAAATGATCAGGAAAGGCCGATTCGACCAGCTGTTCTTTCTCGATCTGCCAAACGAACAAGAACGCGGTGAAATATTTCGCGTACACATCCGGCGCAACGGCGGCAACCCCGATGATTTCAATCTAGGCGTGCTTACGGCATTCACCAAAGGAAGAACCGGCGCGGAAATCGAACAGGCGGTGAAGGCGGCGAGAGTTGACGCTTTCGCGGAAAACCGTGCCTTTACCCAGCGCGATATATCTCGAAACAGCAGTCAAATGGTACCGTTGTCTGTGACGATGCACGAACAGATCAAGGAGCTCCGCCGCTGGTCCCACGAACGGGCAACACCGGCATCGAAAAAGGAACGGGAACGTTGAGGTCTTAATGCTGTGTAGTGCGTTGACTCATGTTTACACGTCACGGTCGTATCCGCTCATACAGCACCAAGGTGCTCAAGCCCCCATCCGCACGCCGCCGTCAGCAACACGACCAACCAAGGGGGCACTTTCCAGAAAACGAGCAATGTGAACGAGCCCAACGCCAGCGCGAAATCAGAAGCAGATAGAATTCCGCTGGTCCAAACCGGATTGTAAAGCGCCGCAAGCAGCAGGCCCACAACGGCGGCGTTGACACCGAGCAGTGCCCTCTGAACGGGGCGCCAATGGCGAAGCGCATCCCAGAACGGAAGCACTCCAATGACCAGAAGAAACGACGGCGCGAAGATGGCAAGAAGGCAGATCACTGCCCCCAGCCAACCGTTCGGTGCGTTACCCATAACCGTACCCAGGTAGGCGGAGAAGGTGAAGAGGGGGCCGGGCACCGCCTGGGCAGCCCCATAGCCTGCGAGAAAGGCGTCATTCGTTACCCACCCGGGCGGCACCACCTCGGCCTGAAGCAACGGCAGCACAACGTGCCCGCCGCCGAACACCAGCGAACCGGCACGGTAGAAGCTGTCGAACAGCGCCAGGGTTTGCGACGGATGCGCCGCGGCGAGCAGCGGCAGCCCAATGAGCAGCGCCAAGAATAGACCCAGCGACGACACTGCCAGGCGGGTGCCGACACGGATATCCAGTGAGCTCGAACGGGTATCGGGTTCAGCAGGCAGCCAGATAGTGCCTGCGACGCCTCCGGCAACGATCATGGCGACCTGGGTGAACGGCGTTGGTGCTGCCAGGATGCCTATCGCGGCAATTATGGACAGCGTAATACGGGGCGCGTCGGGACATAGAGACCGCGCCATGCCCCAGACTGCCTGCGCGACCACCGCGACGGCAACGACCTTCAGGCCATGGAGAATCCCCTTAGGGATAGCTTCCTCAAAGACAACAAACCCGTAGCCGAAAACCGTCAGCGCAATCGCCGACGGCAGGGTAAAGGCGAACCATGCGGCAAACGCTCCGGGCAATCCAGCCTTTGCCAGGCCGACACCGATGCCCACCTGACTGGAGGCGGGTCCGGGAAGAAACTGGCACAAGGCAACCAGATCCGCGTATGCGCGTTCGTCCAACCACCGGCGGCGCACCACAAACGCTTCGCGGAAGTAGCCGAGGTGTGCGATCGGTCCACCGAATGACGTGAGCCCGAGCTGGAGAAATGCGAGAAACACCGTGGAGACGGGTTGGCGTTGAGTGCTCGGATCCAGCTGCTGCATTTCTCGGAGAATGCTCGTGTTGAATTCGTGATTATCGGATCAACGATATCGGTTATCGACATCGAGTTTCGATTATAAAGTTCTTGTCGCCGTGCCCGTCAAGTCCTGGGCAGGTTGCTTCTCACCGGCCTGTGCTCTTTGTCCATCGACAACTCGGTGCGCCTTTCCCGGTTGAAACGAGTGGAATTTAGGCCGCACCGGTGTATGCCCTCCGGTCGACGGAAGCGTAATCTCACACCTGCTATTTACGTCGACCCGCCATCCGCTTGAGCCGATACGAATTCGTCCAGCTTTCGAATTCGTGCTCTGCACGTCAAGGAAGTTCTGAGTAATGGTGTCATCCGGAGTTTCCTTAACAATCTCTCCGGATTGGGCTATCTTTAGGTGCCTGATTGCCCGCACGCTCGAGTTGCGATTCATAACTGCTGTGGCAATTTGACTTAACCCAATCTGATGCGCTTATATGGGCCGGATAGGCACGGCCAACGATGCGAATACGGGAGAGTTGATGCGACCAGACAATTTTTTCAATCTTGATGATCTCGAGGCGGGGACTCCACGGCAACTGGCCCCAGGCATCACCACCACGATTTATACGGGCGAGCAAGCAATGATCTCGGTGGTTCGATTCGAGCGAAATGTAAAAGGCATACTCCACAGCCATCCCCAGGAGCAGTGGGGTGTGTGCCTCGAGGGATCGGGCACACGTATTCAGGGCGGTCTCAAGGTGGCCGTGTCGAAGGGCGATTTTTGGCGCACCCCCGGGGACATGCCCCATACGATGGAATCCGGAGTCGATGGCCTTGTCGTGTTGGACGTATTTGCCCCACCGCGCCGGGAGTATGAAACGGCTGGTTCCGGCTTCGCGGCGACCGAATCATGACTGTCTATCGCCATGATGTCGCTATTTCTCGGTTGCCGAAAGGGAATCTGGCCGAATGGATCAACATACCTGCGGCGGTTGTCTCGGATTGTCTGAACCGTTCGCAGGCCATGGCAGGCGCGATCAGTCCTTTGACAGCGGATATGCGAATCGTTGCACAGGCTCGCACCGTCGAGTGTATGGTGGCGGATAACAGCGCCCTGCATGGCGCGATTGGTCTTTGTGAGCCGGGAGAGGTATTGGTTTGCAATGCGCAGGGTTTTGAGGACACCGCTCTTTTTGGTGGGTTATTGGCCCGCTCGGCTATCGATCACGGCATCTCTGGATTAGTGATCGATGGCGCGGTGCGCGATTCCAAAGAGATCATCGAGGCTGGTTTCCCTTGTTTTGCCCGTGCCGTGGTCCCGAGAGGACCGCACAAGGGTTTCGGTGGTGTAATCGATGGCCCAATCAACTGTGGCGGTGTAACCGTTTTCCCCGGTGACCTCGTGATCGGCGATGCGGACGGTGTAGCAGTGGTGCCTTACGGCCGAATTGCCGGGACATTGCAGGCCGTCCACGCAGTTGTCTCCAAGGAGGAACACGCGCTCGCGAGTCTCGCCGAGGGAGGCTCGCTGTCTGCGATCTATGGTATCCCAGAGGTAGAACTGATCAAGTCAGAAATCTAAGCGAAGCAAGCAAAACGCGTGTAATCACCTACGTAATAAACACGAAATGCGGGCTAGTTGGTACGAATAGGGGCGGGAACGCACGTGCTACTGCGCCGGCGTTGCATCTGCCCGGCCCTGCGCGTTTTCCGCCTGCGGCTGCCCGTACTGGCCCCAGCCGCCTGGGTCGAACGGGTTGAACCCGGTATTCCCCGATGTGGTGCCGGGAATGGCATAGGCGGCGGGGTTCAGCCAGCCCATGTAGGTCGCCGGGTTGAGAAACGGCATATAGTTCGTCGGGTTGGCCGGCTGCATGTACATGGCTGGATTCATCATGTGCACGTAGGCGGCGGGATTCAACCAACCCATATAGGTCGCCGGATTGAGAAAGGTGCTGTACGAGGCCGGGTTCATCCAAGCGAACCAGTTGTTTGGGCTCGCAAACTGCATCCAAAAATTCGGCTGCATGAATTGAGCGTAGGTGGCCGGATTCATCAGCGCGGTGTGGACCCCCGTGTGGCTGTAAGGATTGACAAACGCCGCCCATCCCTCCGGATGCGCCAGATTCAAGTTCATCGGCGATTTGCCGGCGGCCATCCACGCGGCGGGATCGTACCAGTTCTGGACTGGACTGTGAGGTTGACCGCCTGCCATCCAGGCGGAAGGATCGAACGGATTGAACACCGGGGCGGATGCGACTCCGGATTGTTGTGACTCCTGACCCTGGGCTTGAGCTCCAGCCAGTATCAGCGCGATCATGATGGGAATAATTATCTTGAACATGGTTCATTACTCCTATGGGCCAATGGGTCGGATGTGGATAGTGAATAGTACCCAAGCAAGCCCGGATTTCCAACAAACGAGGCCCGGTCCACTCGGCACCACAACTCGGGCGTTTCGATGCCATCAATCAGGGGGTTGATCGAAAGTGAATACTACTCCGGAAGAAAGGGCATGAAGGATCGTAATAAAAATACAATCAACAGTGATAAACCCAACATCGCGTAAGAGTTATACCGATAATTTTCACTGTACCTATCTGCAACGAATACCCGAAGATATAGCAATACAAGCGCACACAAAAGTGCGATGGGAACTTCGACCAAATGGCTCAGGCTTTGGTGACCGTAACCCGATGCCGTAACAGCTACCCACACCACAATGACCAAGATTGGAGACGCAATATCACTCCAAAAAAGCGCATTCTTACGTTTCGCGCGCGCGACAGCGACCGCTCCCAGAATCCCATAAAGTAATAGACAGATTGCCGTGAATACGATCATCAATAAAGATAACAGGGCGCCGAGCGCCCCATTCGAGCTATGGTAGGTTACCATGGTTATACAAATAATTGGGAGTATGGCTATGGCTAGTGACCCACCCAAGATCCATATCGATTCGATAGAAAGGAGGGCGGCGGGAAACGGACAGAATTTTTCCGCATCCATCGGAAGGGTCGGGGCTCAACTGGGAATGACTAAAATCGGCTGTACGGTAGTCGACCTCGAACCGGGTGAACGAGCATGGCCGTATCATTTACATTACGGCCAGGAAGAACTCTTCTTCGTTCTTGAAGGAGAAGGTACGCTACGTTATGACGATAACGAGTACAAGCTGCGTCAAGGCGAGTTTTTCTTCGCGGGTACGGGTCCCGGCACCGCGCATCAGATTGTAAACAGCTCCGATTCCAAGCTGAGATATCTTGCCTTGAGCTCGACCGGTGATCCTGAGGTGTGTTATTACCCGGATTCCAAGAAATACGGCGCGTATTGCTGGCGTGACGAGGGTAAAGGTGTGCGTTTCTTGGCACACAACGATGCGGGTGTCGACTATTTCGACGGTGAACAGTAAGCGCTGACAACGCTTTCAACGGGGTACAGACGCGGGCGCGTGGGCGTTACCTCGGCACCGCTTGACTGGCAGGCCATCGAAAGTACAACGCCGGATAGAGATGTGGCCGCATGATCGTTGCCGCAGATTATTCTTTTCATTGATTGAAAGTCATTGAATGATGGATACCAATACCATTGCCAAGATCATTGTCCTGTTGTTTGGTGTCGCCGTGTGCGTGATTTCGCTATGGGCGATGTTCGTCCCGGAACGGTTGCGAATGTTGGTTCACACCAACACCTATCAAACATGGGGTTACTACGTCGCAGTGACAGTGCGGGTTTCGGTTTATCGCGTATGGCTCGTAATTGCCTTGGTTTTTGGCTTGTTCCTGATTTACGGAGCCGCGCAGACGTTTGAGCTTAGCCGTTAGGTGTTTATTGTTTTAGCACTTATTAGCATCGAAGCTGCGGATTCGACAACGATCGATCCTGACTGACAGCCTGACCTTTGGATTTCGATCGCTTACACGCGCCTCGCGTTTTGTACTTGTATTTTGCCTTGGGTCGATATTCGAGAATTTAGATGGAAGAGGGGAGAGGCGTGAGGACGAACTCGTTAACGCATTCCATCCAACCAACGCTGAACCAGTTCGATCTGTGGATCGGCGGCAATTTCTTGAAATAGCGCCAGTGATTTATTCCATGCGGTGATATCCTCAAAAAATGTCATTCGCTTGCGTAGCCCAGTTTTCTCAACTCGACCCCTCAATATCCAGATCGTTCGGCGCCCCCGATCTTGATCGCGAGAGCGTCCATATACTAGGAAACCCTTGTTGGTCAGTCCCCGTGCAGCAAACGCTGCGCCTGCTCGCGCTGCTGCTGGTCCGGCACCGGAAGGGCTTGGCCGCGGCGATGCCGTATGACCCTGACCAGCGAGACCAAACCGATAAGCAGAATAATGAAAGGACCGATCCACAAAAACAGGGTGGTCAATTTAACCGGCGGACGATACAGCACGAAGTCTCCATAGCGGTCGACCATATAGCCGATGATCTCATCGTCGGGCGTCCCATCCTTGATCATCTGGTAGGTCTTTTGCCGCAGGTCTTTGGCCAGATCGGCGTTGGAGTCCGCCAGGTTCTGGTTCTGGCAGACCAGGCAGCGGAGTTCATCGATCAACGCGTTGTAACGCTGTTCCTGCGCCGCATTATCGAACTCCAGGACTTCCGGCTTCGCCCACGCGCTCAAGGTCCACAGTACCAGTGTCAAAACCGTTAAGATCCTCATGACGCGGATTGCAGATATCTGATCGGGATAATACAAACGATCCGTACCGGCGGTCATCATACGGCTCCAGCCGCCGCGGTAGCCGCAACCCGGCGGTCCTTCTCAGCCAGCCTAGACATCCGGTAGCGTGGATCCATGGCGCCGAGCAAGCCACCCATTGCCATGAAAATCGCGCCAAGCCATATCCAGCGGATGAACGGCTTGTAGTATAGACGGACACTCCATGTGTTGCGGTCGTCAAGGGGTTCTCCCAGGGAAACGTAAAGGTCGCGGAACAGGCCGGCATCGATGGCGGCTTCCGTCATAGGTTGAGACTGAACGATATAAACCCGTTTCTCGGGCCTCAAGGTCGTAATCGTCCGTTCATCGCTTAGCACCGTTATGGTGCCGGCGTCGGCGGTGTAGTTTGGACCGATTACCCGGCTTATATCGTCAAAGCGGAATTCATACGCGCCGAGCGAGTAGCTTTCCCCGGGCGCCAGGCTCACATCCTTCTCCTGTTCGTAGACGCTGACCAGCGTAATGCCGACGATGAATATGGCGATACCGAGGTGGCCGCAGAGCATGCCGTAAAAACCACTGGGAGTAGCCAACAGTGCTCTCAATTTCCCTGGTTTATTGCGTATCCGTTCCATTAACGCCTGCAGGGTGGACAGCACCACCCAAGTCGCCAGTGCAACGCCGAGCACGGCACGCCAGTCGAAGAATCCGCCCGCGGCCCACGGCAGGGCCACACCGGCGGCTGCGCTGACCGCCAGCATCCACCATAACGGGCCCATCAGCCTGAAAAACCGGTCGCGCCGCCAGCGGGCCATAGCCCCCACACCGACCGCCACCGCCAGTGGTATGGTCAGCGGAATGAATACGCTGTTGAAGTAAGGCGGGCCGACCGAGATCTTGCCAACGCCCAGGGCATCGAGCACCAGCGGATACAGCGTCCCTAATAACACCGTGGCCGCAACCACCACCAGCAAAACGTTGTTGAGCAGCAGCCCGGCTTCCCGGGAAACCAGTTCGAAGCTGGTGGTGGAACGAATAGCGGGCGCCCGCCAGGCATACAGCACCAGCGAACCGCCGATCACGACGCCCAGAAACGCCAGAATGAACACCCCCCGGGCCGGGTCCGTTGCGAACGCGTGCACCGAAGTCAACACGCCTGAGCGCACCAGGAAAGTGCCCAACAGGCTCAAGGAGAACGTGAACACCGCCAGCAATACGGTCCACGCCTTGAACGCGCCACGCTTTTCGGTGACGGCGAGCGAGTGTATCAGCGCGGTGCCCACCAGCCACGGCATGAACGATGCGTTCTCCACCGGGTCCCAGAACCACCAGCCGCCCCAGCCCAGTTCGTAGTAGGCCCACCAACTGCCTAGCGCGATGCCCAGGGTAAGAAACATCCACGCCATATTGGTCCACGGTCGCGACCATCTCGCCCACGCGGCGTCCAGTTTGCCGTGCATGAGCGCCGCGATGGCAAACGCAAACGGCACCACGAAACCAACGTAACCCATGTACAACATGGGCGGATGTATGGCCAGTCCGAAATCCTGCAGCAGCGGATTGAGATCCCGACCTTCCGGGGCGGCGGGCAGCAGGCGCTCGAACGGATTGGACGTGAACAGCAAGAACAGCAGAAAGCCGACGCTGACCAGGCCCATCACACCGATAACCCGGGCGGTCATGGCCTCGGGGACGCTGCGGCTGAACACCGCAACGGCGCCGGTCCACAGCGCCAGTATCAGACCCCACAGCAGCAATGAGCCCTCGTGAGCACCCCACACGCCGGAAATGCGGTACACCAGAGGCAACGCGCTGTTCGAATTCATCGTCACGTAGGACACTGAGAAATCGTGCGTAATGAAGGCATAAGTCAAGCAGCCGTAGGCCAGGCCCAGAAAACCCAGATGGGCATAAGACGCTGGCCTAGCCACGGCGATCCATCCCGGAATGCCCCGGGCCGCTCCGATAAGCGGAAAGATGGATTGCACCAGGGCCATACACAGCGCCAGTATGAGCGCAAATTGTCCAATTTCGGGAAACATGTTGTTTACTCGCTTAACAGGTTTTGCGTTGCCTTTAGCGCGTGGGCCACCTCCGGCGGCATGTAATTCACATCGTATTTGGCTAGCACTTCAGAGGCGACGAACACGCCTTGATCGTTCAATGTGCATTTGGTCGCGATGCCCCGCGCCTCGCGGAACAGCCAACGCACGATGCCTTAGTGCGTGAAGCGGACGGATTTGGCCCCCTCGGTGATATCCATATGTGGCTTGCGACCGCCCGCCGCTCGCTAGACGCGGTTCTCGACGACCATGCTGCTGGTGGATAGGATGCCCCACCGAGGCCTCGCTTGCAACCACCTGGCGGACGCACAACCGATGCGCTCATTGCTGACTTCAAATGAATGCTTAGCGGATTAGA